>JBEVVH010000355.1:0-1658 GCA_040507245.1 Candidatus Thiodiazotropha sp. | reverse complement strand
TCGCCAGGTTAATAATAGGCTGTCAAAGATCGAATCGATTTTGGTGGACTTGGATGTCCCAAAATCTTTCATGAGATCGAAGACTCGCTTGTATCCGGAAATTCAGTCACGCATCCTTGCCGTTGCAAGTTTGGCCGGAGCCGTCGGAGGTTCACCACTGGCCTACCGGGCAACCGCAGACCAACTCGAGCTGATGCAATACTTTCCTGGTGCCGCCTGCGAGAGTAGCGGGGACGAAGCGCTGATCGACCTTTACCCGGACACCCGCAAGAAATGGTTGTCCAGTCATCCACTGCCGCAGCGGATCCCTTTCTACTCCCTGATCACCTTCCCGCAACCCGAGCGTATCTCCTGGATTCTCAAAAACTCGTACAACAAACTCGCCCAGGTCGACCCTCGCAATGACAGTCAATTGATCTTCTACGACCAGTTCATTCCCGGCAGTAAACTGGTCGCCTATCTCAACGCAGACCACCTGGCGATCGCATTACCAATTGATGAGAAGCATCGCCTGATCAGCACCCTGTTCGTGAATAAAAACACCTTTCCCCGGGATGCCTTGTATGAGGCGTTGATGCGTTACATCGAGGAGGAGACGGGGTCCGATCAAACCTTCAAGACGCCATAGAGTGGACGGGGCTCAGACAATGATCCAAGTTAAAATTCATTGACCTGTACTGAACCCGTTATATTCATAAATAACACATCAAGCCGGGGAAATGGCAGTGATCTTGCCTGTCGGCTTCGGCATCGCGGTAATAGGATCACAAGACACAAAAAAGCCGGTCCCAATGGGACCGGCTTTTTTTATGATTTGAATGGCGCGCCCGGAAGGATTCGAACCTCCGACCACCTGGTTCGTAGCCAGGTACTCTATCCAACTGAGCTACGGGCGCTCAAGATGAAGCGCGAATTCTGAAGATTTATGACCGTTTTGTCAATGGCA
This sequence comes from Candidatus Thiodiazotropha sp., assembly GCA_040507245.1. Lineage (GTDB taxonomy): Bacteria > Pseudomonadota > Gammaproteobacteria > Chromatiales > Chromatiaceae > Thiodiazotropha. Next base: position 712 of record JBEVVH010000355.1, on the reverse strand, counting down.
TATGGCGGAAATCCTGTAGCCGGGCATTCGGTTACGGGGATTAACCGATTAATCCCTGGTAACTCGTTCCCACGCTCTGCGTGGGAACGCAGACCCGGCTTTGGCAGTATGCGCCACCCTGGTGTTTAACGTCTCGATCTCGATATGCATTCCCACGCTGAGCGTGGGAACGAGTCGAAAAGGACCCTGAGGGACTCCCTCATTTGGGTAGGTGCTGAAGGATGGGATTGATTCGCTTCGCTCCTCGTCGAACGAAGGGTTCGAACCAAATCCTCTCTCTCCGCCATACATGGTTTTACACCATCCAATACAATCCACTAATACTTTTCAATACAGACAATTATACTCCTGCATAGTCCGACAACATCCGCTATAATCCAAGTACAATGGGGGACCGATTGGGGGACTTACCCCGCAGTCCCCCACCGAAAAAGGAGGATGGCGGTATGGCAATTCACAAACTCACCCCGCGCAAAGTAGCGACTGCTGGCCCCGGTAAATACGAAGATGGCGGCGGTCTCCGGTTGGTGGTTTCCAATACCGGCGCGAAGAAGTGGGTACTGCGCTTCACCATCGACGGCAAGCGGCGGGAGATGGGTTTAGGCAGTTTCCCGGATGTGGGAGTAACCATCCCCCGGCAAAGCCGGGGGCTTTCGCTGTGAACCGCTCAAAGCGCTCTATTTAACGGAGCCTATCGGCTCCTTGAGCCCCC
>JBEVVH010000354.1:0-1658 GCA_040507245.1 Candidatus Thiodiazotropha sp. | reverse complement strand
TCAAGCACTTCGCGTGGTAATTTTCTTGCATCGATTTTCTCTTCCATGGAAGAGGAGTATATCAGATATACTTAGTCGCCAGGTTAATAGTCTGCTATAGTTTAGAAAATCGATCGGTAGAAGTTTTCCCTAAAGTCGAGAGAATGACGGTTGTACCCGGCCGGTGACGACAAAAATATCCCATTGCGGGGTCAAATATACCGAATAACGAACACGCGGTGAGACAGAATGTCCCAACCGGTGTCTATAAAAAAAATGGACCTTGAAGTCCGCATAACAACACTACTTATTGGTACCACCAGATGACATTTCATACCCATGAATTCGATCGGATTGACGGGAAGGGAAACCCCACAGAAACCCCTCTGCAAACCTCCCGGATGTCATCCGTGTTGATCGTCGATGACGAACCGGGTATCCGTAATTTTCTACAGCGTGGTTTGACCAAGTATTTCGCCCTGGTTGAGACCGCAGACAACGTCGTAACCGCCGATGAATTGCGCGAACACTGCCACTTCGATCTGATCATCACAGACATCGAGTTGTCGGGGGCAACCGGTGGGGTTGAATGGGTCAAGACCTTGCGCGAGCAGGGCGGCCAGACCGGGGTGATCTTCATGACCTCACAGGCCGATACCCAGACCGTGATCGATGCGTTGCGTGCGGGGGCGGAGGACTTCATCCTGAAACCTTTCCGCATGGAACAGATGATGGCTGCGGTCGAGCGGTTCCATGAGCGGCAGCGCTTACAGCGGGAGAACTTTGTGCTGCGGCGGCAGGTGGATCTTCTCATCGACAATGCCGGGGTGGTGGGTGAATGCGACCTGATGCGCAACCTCTGCGATGTGATCAAGCGGGTCGCGCCCATGCCCTCGACAGTGCTGCTGGAAGGCGAATCGGGAACCGGCAAGGAGCTCGCGGCCCGTGCCATACACCAGCTGAGCGGAAGGGCGGGGAGTTTTGTGCCGATCAACTGTGGCGCGGTGAGTGCCGAACTGCTGGAAAGCGAACTGTTCGGACACGTTAAAGGCGCCTTCACCGGGGCGCACCAGTCCCGGGAAGGGCTGTTCACCTATGCGGAAGGCGGTACCCTGTTCCTCGACGAGATCGGTGAGATGCCCCTCTCGATGCAGGCACACCTGCTCCGGGCGCTGGAAGAGCGCAGCATTCGCCCGGTGGGTTCCAACCGGGAGTACAGCGTGGACGTGCGGATCGTTGTCGCTACCAACAAGAAGCTGCAGGAAGAGGTGCGCAAGGGACGTTTCCGTGAAGATCTTTACTATCGCCTGAATGTCTTTGCGCTGCCGATTCCGGCGCTGCGGGAACGACCCGAGGATATACCCCTCCTCATCAATTACTTCATGCACCAGCTCTCGGTGGAACTCGGTGTGGAGAGCAAAACGCTGAGCGAGGCGGAACTCTCACGCCTGATGAGTTACGACTGGCCAGGCAACGTGCGTGAGTTGAGCAATGTGATCGAACGCAGCCTGCTGTTGAACAAGCCACCCAGCAGTTGTTTGCCGGGTCAGAGCTTCGAGGCCGCTGAGATGACCGGGGATACCGGTGACAGCCGCTGCCAGCCAGGGAAAGCGAAGCGAAGGCTGGTAGTCCCCGGTAGTCGCGAGGCGATACTGGAAACCCGACGTGCCGTAGGCGCC
>JBEVVH010000353.1:0-1678 GCA_040507245.1 Candidatus Thiodiazotropha sp. | reverse complement strand
GGGGCACTAATAGGCTGTCAAAGATCGAATCGATTTTGGTGGACTTGGATGTCCCAAAATCTTTCATGAGATCGAAGACTCGCTTGAGCTGTACTGTTTTCGATATCCTCCTCTTCGTTGTAGTAGACCGGTATAGCAACCGATATCTCGGAAGGCAGCGAACCGCGACCCATGGGTTTGACCGAGATCTGCTGCTGATGACTGGTCAGGGCGTCACGAAAAAGCGCCATGATGTGTGCATCGGATATCAGGTCAAGTCCCAGCAGTGATCGGTTCTCGCTATAGGGCTGCACATACAACACCGGGTAATGATCTGCGTGTTCCACGAACCCGGGGCCATCCAATTCGCGTATCGAGAATTTGGGAAAGCTGCGTCGCGCATCGGCCATAAACTCCTTAAACCGGTTTTCCGGGACTTGGGGAGCCCAGGCCAGGGATTTCAATCCGGTGCGATTTTTCAGGGCGGGCGCTACGAATTTGCGAAATTCACGCCGGCCTACGACCTCGGAAGCTTCGAACAGACTGGCAAGATCCTTGACCACTCCGGTGGAGAAGTTGAGGTCTCTCTGGATCAGCAGGATGCGGATCTGGGAGGCTTCGCGGAATGCAATCTCCGCCTGGCGTCGCTCCCAGTTGAGCGATTGCATGAACATACCCAGAGTGACTCCCAGGCTGACCAGGGCCACCAGTGCCACGGGTAAGTAGTCCCACACCGCAGACAGGAGACGTTCCGAACCGGCCTGCCGGTTGATCTCTCTATTGTCAGGTGGCAGGTCTATCGGAGTCGAATGGTGTTGTGAATTCATGTGCCGCCGCGTTGATATCCGGCTCAAGTCTACCCTGTTCTTTGCAATGACACACCTGCGGCACGGGTTGCGTAAATGGGAAGAAAAGTCGCCAGGGTTTGGCAAACAGATTGTGCTTGAGTTCGGCAACGTCCAGGCGGACGCAACCGGCTATTCGCCAAACAGAGGGAACCCTTTGTCGCGGATTTGATTTTTGATCTGTGAATCGAGGAACAGGGTGGGTACCTCAAGGACCAGCTGCTTGCAGTGCCGGGCCATGACCTTGATCGCTTCCTGCTGGGAGTAGCGCGGGCGGGTGTTGAAGCTGCCACCCTGCATATCGGTGATGAACCATTTGTTCATCTCCCGACTGATGTGTAAGCGGGGTTCGCGGGTCTGGATCCGGGTGGTTCCGAGATCTGGCTGCCAGTCCCGGCACAGGCGATTGATGAACCGGGGAATCTCCTGGTCGTAGAGTCGGCGTACCGCCTGCACCTGTTTACCGTAATGGGATTCCTGGATTGTTCCGCCGGTCCAGGCGATGCCATCCACGTCGAGTTCCGCGGCATGCATCAGCAGCATCTTCAGGGCCATACCGATCCACTCTTTGCGGAACGGGGCGGGGGAGATGCGTCCCGGCCACAAGCGAGTCTTCGATCTCATGAAAGATTTTGGGACATCCAAGTCCACCAAAATCGATTCGATCTTTGACAGCCTATTATTAACCCGGCCGTTAAATACAGAGATCGCTATGCGGCGTATGCAATCTTTTGGTGTTCAAAATACTTGCGAACCCGTCCAGAAGTTTTCTGTAGTTTCATCATATGAGACTTCACTTTCTTCTTGAGTGTTCCGGCATCTATGGCTGGTGGCTTTGAATGCACTCCTGCTTT
>JBEVVH010000352.1:0-1712 GCA_040507245.1 Candidatus Thiodiazotropha sp. | reverse complement strand
ACGCTTGGGAGTTACTGTGAGATTCCCGTATCTGTCAAACTGTGAATGCCTCCCCAGCAGAGCTGGGGGGTCTCCTATTTGTGTCTAGGATGCACTTTTACACTGATCGCCGCGCTCACAGCGAGTGCCCCGGTTTCCGCCGTTATGTACAGCGATACCCTTGATTTGACCGACAACCGCTACCCAACAGTCATCAATGGAACATCCGTTGATCTAGCTGTGGATATTGTCAGATTCGACCTGGGAGATGGCTGGAACGGCCAGATGGATATCGAATTGACCACTGGAAGTTACTACGACTTTGCCACCACCCTTGGATTTGCACTGACCACAGATGCCAATGACGCCCTGTACAACGATCCTACACCCTTCCTGGGGTTGTCTGACGCCAACACCAATGTCACTGAGTTTTTCAACGACAATGTGAATGGATGGGAGTTCTACAGTTGGGGCAGCAACTACATCCAATCAGGTGGTACGACCAACCTGACTGATGCGTTCGCACCGATGATTTTCGATCCCGACGCGCACTACTACGCCTTTGTTGCGGGCGGGTCCGCGTTCCCCACCGAGATTGGTGTTGACCTGAATGTCAGCGCCGTGCCGGTGCCTGCGGCTGTCTGGCTGTTTGGTTCGGGACTGCTGGGACTGGTGGGCATGAACCGCCGCAAGCAGGCCAATGCCTGAAGCGAGTGATCGTTCAAGGATGATGCATTGATCACGCCATGTGACAACAACACGAAAGGCTGAGATGCAAATGCCAGGGATGGCACACAATCATCACCGCCGTTGCCTTTCACTGACCGCATAGAGACATCACTGCCGCTTATTCATCTCCACTTGGATCGGATTCGTGATCCAGCAATACAACCACAGCCTCAGCGGTACGCCTGTCGATATCCAATCCCAGAATGCAGTACTCTGATACGGTATCAACCGGCGTAGGATCGTCGGCGCAATTACAACCTGCAATCACCCCTGAATAGAACACACCCAGGCGAAGAGTGATCCGCTCAACGGATTCAGCCACATTCAATATCATGACTTCAATGGGCTCATCACTGACCTGACTGCTGTGTTGCAGCGCCTGCTGCAGTGGGAGTTCATGATGAGGCAGACTTTCCAATGCCTGTTTGATCAGACCCGCAAATCGCTCACTGCCCCACGCTTGCAGGGTCTGCTCCAACTTAATCATCGATCACCATTCACATCACGTTTTCTGTGCATAGATATGGAATTTTGCGTTTCAGACTACATAGCATCTATTTATGTCCGGAACATTTGAAATGACGGTTACGCTTCGGCACCGTACCCTCAGAACACTCGCCCCAGATCACCTTGTCCTGCAAAACAGTCGGCACCAGTACCAGTGTTTTACCCGTTAAATCATTGTTCTCGATCATCAGCAGTCCATGCCACCATGACCAGCCCCAGTCGATGTCCTGAGTATCGTAGGTTACCTCAATACGTCCCTCCTGACCGAGCGTGATGGAACGAACGTGTCGATCCAAGGTTACTGCCGGGAGTTCCGGCGCAGAGGCGTCGGCAGCAGAGGGAAACACTGCGTAACGGGCATGATGCAACTCCACGACTTTCCGAGCTGGCTCAGAGGCTTTCATGCCATCGTTCGCTGCCAGCCAGGGAAAGCGAAGCGAAGGCTGGTAGTCCCCGGTAGTCGCGAGGCGATACTGGAAACCCGACGTGCCGTAGGC
>JBEVVH010000351.1:0-1732 GCA_040507245.1 Candidatus Thiodiazotropha sp. | reverse complement strand
GCGTTCGGATGCGATCTTTGGATCCCCTTTGGCGCCTACGGCTCGTCGGGTTTCCAGTATCGCCTCGCGACTACCGGGGACTACCAGCCTCCGCTTCGCTTTCCCTGGCTGGCAGCGAGGGACGTGTCCGCCGGTTTTGCCATGATCACACTGGATCGGGAATTTCTCGACCGGAACCAGAAGCGGACCTTCCGCATCGTCAGTTTCGCCACCATTGGCATGATCCTCATCGCCGCCATTCTCTCCTATATCCTGAGTCGACGCCTGAGCCGTCCCATCACCCTGCTGGCTCAGGCGGGTTCCTTGCCGGAGGGTGGACTGCTGATCAGCTACAATGACGAGGGGCGTCAGGACGAAATCGGTCAGGTGTATGCTCATTTCGAGCGTATGTCTGCAGGAATGCTTGAAAAACGCCAGGTGGAGGACGCCCTGTCCCGTTACGTCTCGCCTGTGGTTGCGGAGAAGATCCTCTCGAATCTGTCCCAGCCCAGGCTTGCCAACCAGGAGATGGAAGGCAGTGTGCTGTTCTGCGACATCGTGGGATTCACCCAGTTATCAGAGGATCTGCCTGCGGACGAAGTCGCGGCGCTGCTCAATCTCTATCTGGGGTCCATCGCTGATGCCGCACACCGAGGCCGGGGCGTGGTCGATAAATTTATCGGCGACAGTGCTATGATCCTGTTCGGGGTACCCGAGGCCGACCAGGAACACGGCCGACAGGCCATTCGCTGCGCCTGGCTGATCCAGGCCATGGTCCGTCATATCAATAAACAGCGCAGGCAGGTGGGCAAGGAGCCGATCATGCTGCGCATCGGTGTTAACAGTGGAGTCATGCTGGCAGGCAATATCGGCATTCCGGACCGCTTGGAATACACGGTGGTGGGCGATACGGTGAATCTCGCCTCACGCCTGTGTGGCGCAGCGCCCGCGGACGGTATCATGATGAGCCAGTCCACCGCGGAATTTCCCGGAGTCTCGGAGATGGTGGAACTGCATCAGCAACCCGCCCTGAAAATCAAAGGAAAACGCAATCTGGTCACCCCCTCCATCGCAGGAACACCTTCACGGGAATTCGGTCAATGGTTGCTGCGAACCATGGCCCTGATGCTCCACAAGCGACCAGAATGACACATCTGACCACCCTGATCGCCGCCTGTCTCTGCCCGTTGCTGATCGGAGGTTGTACCCTATTCGAAACCCGCAAGACCCCTGCCCCCGTGGATGAGGAAACCCTCAGCTATAGCCGTGAACTTGTTTCCAAGGGTCGCTACCAGGAGGCGATTCAACTGCTCAACGAAGCGGGTATGGAGAAAAACCGTAATCCCGCTTACATCGAGGAGTTGAAGTCCCTGAAGCAGGAACAGAAGATTGTCGAGGAGGAACTCACCGATCAGTTGCTGATCAGCAACACCTCCGCCCTGCTGAGACAGCTGCCGATCCTGGAAAAACTGGCCCAGTCCAGTCCCAACGGGCAGTATCGAATACTCCTGGAGCAGACCAAGACCCAGCTACAGGACATGCGTCTGGCCCTTTCCGAATGCGGCTGGCGCCACTTCAAACGCAATAACGAACTGGCCAAGGAGTGTCTGAACATCGCCCTTTCGCTGCGTGAGGAGGAGGCGGACAAGAACCTCATGGAGCACCTTCGCTGCCAGCCAGGGAAAGCGAAGCGAAGGCTGGTAGTCCCCGGTAGTCGCGAGGCGATACTGGAAACCCGACGTGCCGTAGGCGC
>JBEVVH010000350.1:0-1741 GCA_040507245.1 Candidatus Thiodiazotropha sp. | reverse complement strand
AACTCCTGGACGGGTTCGCAAGTATTTTGAACACCAAAAGATTGCATACGCCGCATAGCGATCTCTGTATTTAACGGCCGGGTTAATAGCGCCCGAAAGTGGTACAATCAGCATGTTGGGTATGCATGCGGGAGTGATCATGAAGCGGTTGATATATCTAATGCTTTGGGGATTGATATCCTTCTCTGCCCGGGCGGATGTGGCGGTTCTGGTGCACGGTTACCTGGGTAGTGCCGCCTCTTGGGAGCGCAGTGGGATCACGGCGGTATTGAGTCAACAGGGTTGGCAACCCGCGGGTGTTTTTACCCCCGGCGGGCTGATACCCCTGCAGGGCGCACAATCGGACAATCGTTTCTATACCGTGGAACTTCCCTCGCAGGCTCCCATCGGTGTTCAGGCCAGGCTCCTCAGCGGTATGCTTCAGACGATTGAGCGCCGACAGCCGGACGAGCCTCTGATCCTGGTCGGCCACTCTGCCGGTGGTGTGGTGGCCCGCCTGGCGCTGGTGGAAGGTGGCGCGCCGGGGACCAAGGCGCTCATTACACTGGCTTCTCCACATCTGGGCACTCTGCGTGCCGTGGAGGCTCTGGACGAGACCGACGATCCGTTTCCGATCTGCCTGATCAAGGATTTCTTTGCCGGTGACCTCTACGACGTGGTACGCGACTCCTGGGGCGTACTGCTTGATCTGACCCCTGAAAGACCAGGTAACCTGCTGTTCTGGCTGAACCGGCAGGTGCATCCCGATGTGAAATTTATCTCAGTGGTGCGTTCCGGGCCTGTAGGAATGGGAGATGAGTTGGTGCCGGCCTACAGTCAGGACATGAACCATGTGGCCGCGCTGCAGGGTCGGTCTGAAACAAGGGTTACTCCTGTCAGCCATAGCCTCAATCCGATGGACGGCAGTCTGCTGGCAGAGATACTTAACAGTCTGTAACTTTCTGGGAAGCCTGGTCTGAGGGTCTCAGAATCATGCTGTTTCAAGCACGTGAGTAATCAGATTTTTCCGGCGTCGCTCCATCAGGCGTCGTTCAGTGACCGGGGATTCGCCATCATGTCGCGATCGGCGGTCCCGGTTCGGGAACCTGCGGAAATATCGGTGGGGTTTGAGAAACAGTCCGTTCACAGTGCGGCCTTCCAGGTTTTCCACTATGGTGTCGGCCAGCTCTGAACTGTCCACCTGGACGATGGCGTGATATTCGAGGGTTTCACTCTCAAGATCCTTGATACGGATAATTTTTGATCGCATGACTTTGGGCTTTGAGAGAATATGCAGGGGAAGCCAGGATTTGTGCGCTTCTTTGCGGGTGATTGTTGCGATCTCCTTGGTGGTGACACCACGGGGCAGATGTTTGAAGAAAATCCACATGGTCGGTCGGCTCCTTGTACGCGATATCTTGCATCCGTTCAGGGAGGTTGACTCTCAAGCCTCCATGCCTGTTACGGGCGTCAACACTCAGTAGTGGAGCCTAAAATAGGACTGAATGGGTGTCTATGTCAAAGTATAGTAACCGTACTTAGGTAAAGGCGTTGTGCGCATATCTTATCGCAATCTGGTTTGAATCCCGCATCAGCTGCAAGCGAGTCTTCGATCTCATGAAAGATTTTGGGACATCCAAGTCTACCAAAATCGATTCGATCTTTGATAGCTTATTAGTGCCCCGGCCGTCCCGGTCACTGACACTACGCGATGACTTCGCAAGCTCGTCACCGCTCCGTTGTCAGCTCCCGAATGACTGGA
>JBEVVH010000349.1:0-1764 GCA_040507245.1 Candidatus Thiodiazotropha sp. | reverse complement strand
GGCGCCTACGGCTCGTCGGGTTTCCAGTATCGCCTCGCGACTACCGGGGACTACCAGCCTTCGCTTCGCTTTCCCTGGCTGGCAGCGGACGCTGCAGATTCTCCAGAGAACCCCTTGACGGGGTATTGATGATCGTGGCGCCCTCTTCCGCAGCTGTGCTGGTCAGACGTTCGACCATGTTGTAGTACTGCCCCTCCTCAGAACCGGAGAGCACCGAAAGGTTCACGTAGGACAGATCCGGCACCAGATCGAGATTGCGGAACAGCAACGCGCCCATCCCGATGGCGATGGACACAACCGAGGCGCGCAATGCGAAGCGACCCAGAGTATGCGTTTGTGCCGGGAGACCAGGAATGAGGTTTTCTCCAACGGGGTCTTTTTTTGCCGGATTGAATTGCTCATCGTTGATTGAATCCCTGCTGTGAGTCTGTCATACGATCCATAGCCTGCCTGCAAAGATACAGTTGGCACAGAGTGCCCCATCTTATCGCAGGATCAATGACTCAATCATGGACCTGAGATGTCATGAAGGACCCTCCACCGCTGGCAGCGCAGCCCGTCCTGTCCTGATCCATTAACGAGCATTTTGCACACACTCACTCATCATCAGAGTCTTCAACCAATGTGTGTGTACGGGGAACCTCTCATTGCCGGGATCGACAGCCTGCCTCGATCAAATCCACCAGGATGCGCTCCACATTACTGCCGCCGATGCCAATCCGCATCTGCGGGGTAATCGTCGCCAGGGTCTGTGCGGCTCGCTCATGGTCGGCGGACACGTAATCGCTCAAAGCGGAGACCAGCGCCAATGAGATATCCCGGTTTGTGCCATCGTCAGTGGCAAGCAGGGTTTCTTCACAGCGCTTCAACCCATTCAGATCCCCCGCGGTCGCATACAGGCCGGCCACATGAAGCGCAACGAAGGGATGCCCCATCATGCCCCACACACGCTCGATATGCTGCAGTACGGGTTCGTCCAAGGCGCGGGGCTGGCCGCTTTGCAGATAGTCCCTGAGCAGATAACCGCCACAATCCGCCAGCGTCAGAATCGGCCCGCAGGTGGTCGTTTCCGGCGCGCAGTAGTGTTGATAGCGCTGGAGTGCGGCTTCCCGGTCGCCCACCTGAAATTCGGCCAGCACGAGATGCCATTGTACATGTCCGTACATCTGGCCATCACGGGCGCCGGATTCATGCTCAGTCAACCAATCGTGCAGCACCCGGGCGGATTCCTCTGCGGCACCCTCATCGTGCAGCAGATGCGCCAGACCATGAATGGTGTAGAGCGACTGGGGCCTGATTTCCAGTGCACGCTCCAGCAGTTCCCGGCCCCGCTTGCGCTGCCCCGCCTCACTCGCGGCAAATCCCAGGCGGGCAAGCAGCGCCCAGTCATCTGCCAGCACAGGTTCGACCGATTCGAAAACCTGGAGCACGGTCTCGAGTTTTTTCGGCCCATCGTAAAAAAACATGTTGCCGGTCAACTGGGAGACCGCCAGCAGATCGGCGGGGTTTGTCTCTACGTAGGCCAGTGCCCGGTCTCGGGTCACCATGGGTTGATCGAGCAAACCGATCAATACATCGATATGCTCACGTTCCCAGTCGCTTGCATCCGACGAGGCCAATTGAGCCTGTTCCCGGTAGTGCTGGGCACCCTCCTCGCCCGTATCCTGCGCCACGTAATATTAACCCGGCCGTTAAATACAGAGATCGCTATGCGGCGTATGCAATCTTTTGGTGTTCAAAATACTTGCGAACCCGTCCAGGAGT
>JBEVVH010000348.1:0-1780 GCA_040507245.1 Candidatus Thiodiazotropha sp. | reverse complement strand
GGCGCCTACGGCTCGTCGGGTTTCCAGTATCGCCTCGCGACTACCGGGGACTACCAGCCTTCGCTTCGCTTTCCCTGGCTGGCAGCGGAAGCATGCAAGACTTTCAGCATGAAGCTGAGTAACAGTTATGCAGAGCTGCCCGGTGATTTCTATACCCGGATCGAAACCGAGCGGGCACCCAACCCGGTACTGATTGCTTGGAACGAAGACCTGGCCGCAGAACTCGGTTTGCAGGCACTTGGTGGCGACCGGGATCAGCTGACCCGTATCTTCAGTGGCAGCGAACCCCTGCCCGGTGGACAGACCCTGGCACTCGCCTATGCCGGACACCAGTTCGGTCATTTCGTACCCCAGCTGGGTGACGGCCGGGCGGCATTGATCGCCGAGGTGATGCGGCCACAGGACGGCAAACGTTTCGATATCCAGTTGAAGGGTTCGGGGCAGACCCCCTATTCCCGCCGTGGAGACGGGAAATCCTCTCTAGGTCCGGTGATCCGCGAGTACCTGCTGAGCGAAGCGATGCACCGCTTGGGTGTGCCCACGACCCGGGCGTTGGCCGCAGTAGTCACCGGTGAGACGGTCTATCGGGATTCGGAAGAACCGGGTGCTGTCCTGACCCGGGTGGCGGCGAGCCATATCCGTGTCGGAACCTTCCAGTACTTCGCCGCCCGGAAGAATCTCGATGCCCTGCGTCGCCTGGCGGACTACACCATCGCACGCCACTACCCACAGGTGGCAAACGAAGAACAGCCTCTACAGGCCCTGTTCGGCGCCATTGTGGAAGCCCAGGCGCGGCTGATTGCACACTGGATGGCTTTGGGTTTCATACACGGGGTCATGAACACCGACAACACCGCAATATCAGGCGAAACCCTGGACTACGGACCCTGTGCGTTCATGGATGAATTCCATCTGGACAAGGTGTTCAGTTCGATTGATCAGTACGGACGCTATGCCTATGGTCAGCAGGCCGGCATGGCCCAGTGGAATCTGGCGCGTCTGGCCGAGTGCCTGTTGCTTCTGGACGACGACCAGACCGCTTACGAAGAGATTCTGGCAAGTTTCCAGCCATGTTACGTGCGTCTCTATCTGTCACTCATGAGCCGCAAACTGGGACTCGACGAGACCGGCGAAGACAACGGCACTCTGGTTGCCGCCTGGCTGCAACACCTGCAGGATCACGGACTGGACTACAGTCAGAGTTTCGTCCGCCTGGAAGAGCGTTTGCAGGCCGATACACCCGTCGAGTTTGGTGAGTTTGAAACCCTCTGGCTGAAACAGATCAAACAGCAGGCCGGCGGTCAATTGAAAGCCGCTGAAAACATGCCCTCATCAAATCCCCGAATCATTCCCCGCAACCACCAGGTCGCGAGAGCGATCGAGGCGGCTTTCGAAGGAGATTACTCAGTATTCCGAGAGATGCATCAGGCGTTATCGGAACCCTTCACCCAGCAACCGGGACTTGAGTCATACGCCGAACCACCCCTGCCACACGAAAGGGTTAGGCTGACCTTCTGCGGCACCTGAAACACCCCCACAAGGTCCTGGAAAACCCTCCTTCAATCGCTCATTCGGGTGCGGATTACATCGACATCCCTGTCTGTCTGCCGGCTTCCACAGGAAGGAACTTCCTGAGCTTCTCCCGAGCCGGTGAACCCTCTCGTTTTCGCAGGAAAATCTTCGGAATGTCACTATTAACTCGGCTCAATAATAGGGAGATATTTTAACGGATATCACGTATTATTCCCGGATGGAAAAAATTGATGCACGAACACTAACA
>JBEVVH010000347.1:0-1795 GCA_040507245.1 Candidatus Thiodiazotropha sp. | reverse complement strand
AGGTTGACACGCAGGAAGTAGAGCAGGTCCCCCCCGGTGCGCCGACCCTGTAGATGAAAATCGGTGATGACCAGGTCGAAAGGCTCAGCGCTACCGCTACGGGCCTGTTCGAGCAGGGATTGGGCTTCTTCCACTGAACTGACGTGGACCACTTCCATGCCGTGCTGTTCCAGCATTTTGCGGGTCGCCATGGCAGCGGTGCGGCTATCCTCCAGGTACAGAATGCGGCCGCGCAATACCGGGTTGCGTTCCAGGAAAGATTTGATGAACTGACCAAAAGCCATAAAGCCCAGGGCCTTGTCGAAATAGTCGGTGACTCCGGCATTGAAACCTTCGTGGAGCAGACGCTGATCGGCGTCCGAGGAGACTACGATGACCGGTGCATAGCGATGCCGCTGGCTGGCGCGAATCTTACGGCACAGGTCAAGTCCGTCCATATCGGGTAGCAGCAGGGCCGTGGTGATCAGCGAGTAGCGTTCCTGCTGCATCAGATCAAGGGCCTCCGCGGCACTGGAACAGCGGGTGACCCGGACTTCCGGCATGGCCTGGGGGAGGCGGCGAGTCAATGCCTCGCGGGTGGTGGTGGAGTTGTCCACCAGCATGATGGTGTGGCTCATTCTGCCGTCACTGCCTTGTGATTCTGATTGTTGAGCGATAAGTAACGTGTACTCGGTGAGCGGCGTCTCTACCAAACCGGAGAGTATGGGCGAACTGACAAGAGGATGCGCTCATGTTCCGAGCCTTTTCGAATGTTAAATAACCGTATAATTTCAGTCCCATAGTGCAAGCACAGTGGCGATTGCCCGGGAAAACTCCCCGAAGGAGTGGGGCTTTACGATGTAGTCGTCCACATCGTACGCGAAAGCTGCGTCCCGGTCCTTCGGTTCGTTGGACGAGGTCAGTACGATGATACGCAGATCCTTCGATGCGGGGTCATTGCGTACCTGGTGGAGAAACTCGATGCCACTCATCTTGGGCAGATTCAGATCCAGCAGAATCAGCGCCGGGGTGATCCTGTCCAATCCTCCCTCACCCCGCAACAGTTGCAGGGCTTCGATTCCGGTTCTCGCCACATGCAGCGGATTGCGAATTTCGTTCTTCTCCAGAGCCCGCTGCACGGTCATGATGTCGACCCGGTCGTCTTCGATCAGAAGGATGTTTTCGTCACTCTTCAACATTTCGCTATTCAGTTGGAGGGGATGATGTGATTCGCTCCTGATTTCCCTTTCGGGGCCAGGTAAAGGTAAAACAGGCCCCCTCGCCAATGTCCGACTCGAGTCGGATCTCGCCACCATGTTCTACCACGATTTTCTTGACCAGAGCCAACCCGATACCGGTGCTGTTGCCAAAATCCCGGGATTCCAGGGTTTGGAACATCATGAATACCTTATCATGATACTGAGGATCGATCCCCTGTCCGTCGTCACACACACTGAACTGATAGTGCTCATCCAATGTGACACCCGCAATTCGAACATGCCCTGTCTTTCCGCCATGGTATTTGAGGGCATTACTGATGAGATTGGAAAACACCTGTCCCAGCTGCAGCCGGTCGGCCAGCAGTACAGGCATCGAGTCCCCGATCTCCACGGTGAATCCATCGGGAGGGGACAGGGAATCGATGATCTCCTCGATCAATTCCCGGCTATCGACCAGGATCTCGGTATCTCCGGTCTTGCCCACCCGTGAATATTCGAGCAGGCCTTCGATCGCTGCCAGCCAGGGAAAGCGAAGCGAAGGCTGGTAGTCCCCGGTAGTCGCGAGGCGATACTGGAAACCCGACGAGCCGTAGGCG
>JBEVVH010000346.1:0-1828 GCA_040507245.1 Candidatus Thiodiazotropha sp. | reverse complement strand
AACTCCTGGACGGGTTCGCAAGTATTTTGAACACCAAAAGATTGCATACGCCGCATAGCGATCTCTGTATTTAACGGCCGGGTTAATATGACGACGCGGCATCCAATGCGGCTTTCAAATCGGCGTGGTGCGCCCGTGTGATGGGGTAGATCAGCAGCAACCAGTGGGCGCCCATGCCGATGCCGATGATCACGAGTTCGAGCATCATGATGCCTTTTTGATTCGGACCCAGCCAGAAGATCGCGATCAGTCCGATGACGCTGCAGCAGAGTCCGGCGATATAGGCGTAGCTCTTTTCCCATCGGTCGATGATCCGTTTCCAGACGAACATCGAGACGCCGACCACGGAGAGCAGGGTCAGCATAAGTTCCGGGAGATCGCTTTTGCTGCCTTGTAATTGGTAGATCACGAAATAGGCCAGTGCCGCCTGGATCAGGGTGAGTCCGATGCGGACCAGACCGACCACGGTGACGAGAGTCATGAAGGGGCGGTTGCGCAGGGCATCCCGGACGACGTGCCAAGGCATGGCGGAGGAGTGTTGCCTTCGGTCTATCGGGGGTTCTTTGACGCGCCAGGCGACCCAGCCGATAGTTGCTCCGACGATGACTCCGAACAAAGCGCCGGTCAGTGCGTACCCGGTGCCTGCGTCGGGTGACCGGCTGACCAGTGCGGGCATCAATGTGCTGCCGAGTATGAAACCGGCGAGTGCGCCGAAGGATGCGATGACGGAGAGGCTGGTGCGTTCATCGTAATCCCGGGTCATCTCGGCGGCGAGGGCCGAGTAGGGCAGTTGCACCAGGGTCAGCAGGGTGTCGAACAGGGTGTAGCTGATGGCGACCCAGAGAAAGGCGTAGACCGGGTCGAGGCCGGGCGGGACCATCCATACGGCCGCTGTGGCAACGGCCAGCGGCAGGGCGCCGTAGATCAGATAGACCCGCCGGCGGCCGTGGCGTGAGCGGGTTCGGTCGGCAATCCATCCAAACACCGGGTCGTTGATCGTGTCCTATATTTTTCCCACCAGCAATGCGGCGCCGGCGACGGCGGGCGGTACCAGCGCTACATCGGTGTAGAAGATCATCAGGTAGAAGCCCATCGCGGCGATCAGCATCTGCAGGCCGATATTGCCGACTCCGTAGCTGAGTTTGGTGCCCAGGCTCAGCGTGTTGGGAGGGTTCGTTTTGGGAACGTGATCAGTCATGGTTTCATCAGTCAGCCGTTGACATTTCGCCTGCTGAGACGTGATTCAGGGGAGCCCGTATTTCCCGGCGCAATATTTTGTTCAGAAAGCTGCGCGGCAGTTCATCCATCAGGGTCACCTTGTCCGGTTGCGATTCGGCGGGCAGGCGTGAGGCGAGAAATGCCGTAAGCTCCTGTGTGGTTTTTTCCCGGTCCCGGTTTCGCCAGTGTTGACGCAGGCTGACTGCCAGCGCGGTGCGTTCGCCGTTTTGCACCAGACAGGCCTCTTTTACGGCGGGGTGGTGGTGGATCAGCTCTTCGACTCCCCGGGGATTGATCCACTGATCGCCTTTGCGCACACGGTCCGCCTGTCGCCCCAGTACATGCAGATAACCCGCTTCGTCAAAGTAGCCGATGTCACCCATGACCACCCAATCGTCTCGCAGTGTCTGGCGGGTTTTTTCCCGGTCGAACCAGTAACCGTCGAATCGGGCCGATGTGCGTACGGTAACCAGTCCCGCCTCTCCGGTCGGAAGGGGTTGGAACGCTTCGTCTCTGATGACGACCGCTGCCAGCCAGGGAAAGCGAAGCGAAGGCTGGTAGTCCCCGGTAGTCGCGAGGCGATACTGGAAACCCGACGAGCCGTAGGCGC
>JBEVVH010000345.1:0-1837 GCA_040507245.1 Candidatus Thiodiazotropha sp. | reverse complement strand
GCTTGGGAGTTACTGTGAGATTCCCGTATCTGTCAAACTGTGAATGCCTCCCCAGCAGAGCTGGGGGGTCTCCTATTTGTGTCTAGGCTGGGGAACCCCGTTTCATTCCTTGACAGAGTGCAGAGTGAAGAATCAAACCCTGTTCAGGCATGGACACAGTGCAGGTGCCCCGGACATCCCGTTCAATCAAGAGGATAGACACATTCACGCTATCCTGCCACACCGCCAACCCCGGCTATCAACCGCAACGTTATTCAATATTTCCGTGCAGATTTGCTGAACGGGTCACTCACCCCTGGTTTTCAGGTAATATTTTTTGCTTATTTGCTGTTGATAATAATTATCATTAAGATTCCACAGCATCAACAGTAACCTAGTATTGAACGCCATGTCAGAAACTGAACGAGTCGGCAAATCGCAACAGATTTCATCAACCACCCCCTTCAGGCCATGCATAGACAGCCGCTTACTGTTTTGTAAGGGTAACCAGATCGCCATTGAACATCGTGGGGAAATTTATCATCTGCGCATAACCCGAATGGGGAAATTAATCCTGACCAAATGAACACAACCCGTGGTTCAGCCAGCGTACGCCAGCCAGACCGTATCGAACTCCTGGAGTCAATATGAAAACAACGGCCTTATTACTGATGGCGCCTGCCCTGCTCACAACCTCTGCTCCGCTCCTGTCCGCTACGCCGGAAGAGCGACTCGACGTGATGGAACAACGACTGAAGGTGCTCGAGCAACAGGAGCCCACCCACCATCACCTGCCCATCGAAACCATGGAGGAATCGGGCAATCAAACAGCATCCGCTGAATCTCTCGCAGACCGCTTGGTCTTCAACGGGGTGATGGAGGTGGAAGCACAGCAGATTTCACCCGACGAGGGTGACAACAGCAGTGGTCTCTACCTGGCGACACTGGAACTGGGTGTCGCCGCACGGGTAAACGACTGGACGTCGGCGGAAATCGTGCTCCTGTATGAAGATGATGGGACTCACTCTGGCGACATTGCGGTGGACACGGGAATAGTGCTGCTCGCTGATCCCCAGAATTCATGGTACCTGGTAGCCGGGCAGTACGCCCTGCCGTTTGGTGACTTCTCCACCAACCTGCTCTCCGATCCGCTGACCTTGGAGGCCGCCGAAACCTATGACGTGGCCCTCGAGGCGGGTTATGAAACGAACGGAGCAACCCTCGCGGTTTATGTATTCAAAGGCGATCAGCAGGATGAAATCAGCAATGGCGGCGTACGCCTCGGCTACAGCCTTGAGCATGATGACCTGGCGCTGAGCACCAGCATTGGCTGGATCAATGATCTGAGTGAAACAGACAGTGTCGTCGATGAGGGTTCCGCCGCGCTCAACAAGGCGCCTGCCTGGAGCCTGTTCGCCCAGCTCGATTGGGGGGCTGTCACACTGATCGGTGAATATCTGGCGGCCACTGAGGCCCTGGATGTCTACAGTACGACGGACAAACCCTCATTTTACAATCTGGAAGCCGCCTATCACTTCGAAGTAGTGCATATGCCCATGACCTTTGCTGTGGGTTGGCAGGCGAGCGACGAGGCCCGGAACTACGCCGGAGGTATGGATGAGAATCGAGCCCTGGCGGCGCTTTCCGCAGGCCTGGCCGAGTCTGTCGATTTCACCCTGGAAGTGGCACGCAGCGAAGATTACGACGGCGCGGAAGACCGCATCATCACCGCACAATTAGCGGTTGCTTACTGATCTCAGGAGTCCTACATCCGCTGCCAGCCAGGGAAAGCGAAGCGAAGGCTGGTAGTCCCCGGTAGTCGCGAGGCGATACTGGAAACCCGACGAGCCGTAGGCGC
>JBEVVH010000344.1:0-1894 GCA_040507245.1 Candidatus Thiodiazotropha sp. | reverse complement strand
GCGCCTACGGCTCGTCGGGTTTCCAGTATCGCCTCGCGACTACCGGGGACTACCAGCCTTCGCTTCGCTTTCCCTGGCTGGCAGCGACGGTTACCTATCACGGGCATGCTGATGAATATGCCCGGGACATGCAGGTGCTCATCGATGGGCGGTCGATCTATGATCCGGTCTACGGAGGCATCCCCTGGACCGAGATCTCCCTCAGCATGGATGAGATTCTGCGCATCGAAGTGATTCGTGGACCCAACGCCGCCGCTTACGGATCCAACTCCTACGCCGGTGTCATCAATATCGTCACGAACCGACCTGAAGACATGCCGGGGACCCTGGTCAGCACCACTGTCGGTTATGAAAAAACCCGCTATGTCGAAGCGGCCCACTCCGCAACTCAGGGCAAACTGGACTTCCGCATCTCCACCAGTTACCGGGAAGATGACGGATTTGACAATCGCAACGACGATACTCAGGTCAAATGGCTCAAATGGGACAGCGACTACCACTTCGATGAAAGCAACACCTTGCGCACCACCCTCGGCGTGGTCGCCGGTGACTATCTGGAAGGACACGACACCCTGTTTCAGAAAGACCGTCAGCTCGATACCCGTTACAACTACCAGTCCATTTTATGGAGTCATCTGGTCAACCCCAACAACACCGTGCGGGTCCACTTCTATCACAATTACTACGCCGTTGATGATCTCATGTACACGCCTAGCCTGTCGGAGCAGATCATGGCCGATAGTCGGCTCCAGGATATCCCGGAGCCGATGAGACTGGACGCCTTTGCCCTGTCGGTCTCGAGGGGACGTTACGAATTCGCATCATTGCTGGATGCGCTGCATCTAAGTGACGAACCCTTCGCATTTTCCTGGCTTGGATTGAAGTCTCATCGATACGATCTTGAACTTGAAAACACACTGGAACCGCTGGATGGATTGAGGCTTGCCTGGGGGGGCGGAGCAAGACAGGACCGGGGGGAAAGCACCTGGCTGTTCCAGACCGACGACGCCATCACCCGGGATCTGTTCCGCTTGTTTCTCAATGGTGAATGGTATGCCACAGAACAGACCGTGGTGAATGCAGGCACCATGGTGGAGAAGTTCGAAGGAAAGAAAGCAGTTTACTCCCCCCGGCTCGGCATCAACTACCATTTGAACGCCACCGACACGATCCGAGTGAGCGGATCCCGATCCTATCGGATGCCGACTCTGTATGAAGATAATGCCAATCTGGCGGTCTACCTTGGTTCCGATGAGGATGCCGTGAAATCCTGGTCTTATAACAGTGAGGATCTGGAGCCACAACGCATCGATCGGGTGGAACTAGGGTATTTTGGCAAGTTTACCGACTTGGGCCTCAACTATGATGTGTGTGTGTTCCATGAACGCTATACGGACATCATTGATCAATATCGCAACTTCGACCACCTGGATCCGGACCGGGGTATTACCGATCCCATTGATCTGGCGATTCTCTACGGCTGGCTCGATTCCATGCAGCGCGGCGCCTTCACTTACACCAATTTCGGCATTGTGGAGATCGATGGCATCGAGTTCGAACTGGACTATCGTCCCACCTAAAGGGATCTGCTCTACTTCGGATTCAGTTATCTGAATGTCCACGGCAACGAAATCAAGCGGGTCAAGGATGGCCTAACCAGCTATCGGGAAAATGCCGCCCAGAAAATCCCCAAGCGCACCTTCAGCCTGCTGGCCAGTCATCGTTTCGATGAACAGGTAACTCTCAGCGCTGCCTACTACTTCACCGACGAACTTGAGTGGCCCGGCGAAGGAGACGCAGTACCTATTAACCCGGCAATAAAATACATCTGCTACGCGGCATAAGAAATCTTCTCGTGATTGAAGTATTTTGCAACTCGCTTTGGTTTCTTTTG
>JBEVVH010000343.1:0-1914 GCA_040507245.1 Candidatus Thiodiazotropha sp. | reverse complement strand
CCTCTTCTCATTTTGATTGACCGCAACTTCAATCATGGCGCATTACGACGCCGTTCGTGAGAGGGGAGGAGACCATTACATCGGGCTACACTATCGCTCACATCCGTTTGAGAATTTTATCAGTCCGATCACAGAGTTAACCCGGCATTTGCTACACTCCACCGCAACCTGCTGGTATCATCGCAAATCTTTCGACGAGAGGAGAACGGGTGCCCCATGCAACTGACCGACTACTACATGAGTGAGGGCGATCAGGTCTCGTTCTCCCGTGATCAGGCCAGCCGCTTTGCCAAGCAGATTGCCGATGACTTCAATCCGTTGCACAACCCGGATTCGAAAATGTTCTGTGTACCCGGGGACCTGTTGTTTGCGGTCGCCCTGAACCGGCTGGGTCTTAGCCAATCGATGAGCTTCACCTTCTCCGGCATGGTCAGTGACAATGCCCTGATACTTCCCCAGACCGATGCGCAGGAGATCCGGGTCACCGACGCCGAGGGCAAAGAGTACCTGAGCATCCATCGTGAAGGGGCAACAACTCATGACTCACAGCTCATCCAGGATCTGGTGTGCCGATACGTCACCTTCTCGGGACACACCTTTCCTCACCTGCTGGTACCCCTGATGGCGGAACGGGGGGTGATGATCAACCCCGGGCGGCCCCTGATCATGTACCAGAGCATGGCGATCCAGCTTGAGCGACTGGAGATCAGTAAACCGAGCCTTGAATACCGCGGCGCAACCCTGGATGTGCAGGGCAAGAAAGGCATGGTGCGGCTCGACTTCCGCCTTCTGGATGGCGAGCAGGAGGTGGGCCATGGATCCAAACACATGGCGTTGCGCGGACTGCAGACTTACCAGGAAGAGGCCATGCAACAGGTTATCAACGACTACAACGGTTACAAAATGGCCTAAGCCGTTTGGCAGGCTGTTGAAATTCAACTCCGACGATACGTTCCTGCGTTGAAATCCGCCTCATAATGCTCATTTACTCCAGTAAACTGTGCTTTTTCGGCGAATTTCGCCCTGTCTCGAGCTCGCCTGAGCGAATTTCAACAGCCTGCTAATCATTTCGGCGCTTCTACGACGAACTGACACCATCATCCGTAGTCCTTGCGGCATGAGCGGAGCTGAGCAACACCGGCGGACTCGGCGGCGCCAACCCTGGGGCAACGTTTCCCTGCCGTTCAGTCGCACCGATATCCAAATTTCCAGACGTTCTCAGGTTGCCCATATAGTCACAGCGAATATCCAGGCCGTACAGATCGCGAAAATGGGTGAATACCAGAGATTGGCTCAGGATCGCATCGATTGCCGGACTGCCTTCCCCGAGGGTGAAATTCTGATGATTGGGATCGACCAGCCGAGGATCTTCGTTTGCACCATCTCCAATGATGTTTTCGGACCAGGATGCCCATCCGCTGATCGGTGTGTTTGAAGCGTTACCGAACATCAGATTATTGCGCACATGCATCTGTGCATCCGCATCATTTTCCCTAACTCCGGAACCGCCCAAGGAAGCAACGACACAGTGTTGCATGCGATGAAAAAGATTGCCTTCCAGATAGGATGTGTAACTACTTTGCTGGCGAGCCCGAACATAACCGTAGCCGCAATTGTGAACCGTGTTGTTCACCCAATAGACAGTCTCGTGATGTTCACGGTTGCTATCCTGCTCGACCAGAGCGCCTGAGGAAATGTCGTAGAGAACATTCCCAATAGCGTATGAAACTTCACCCTCCTGATCCGAAGAGTCCCGAATTCCGTTTTCACAGTCATGCACCCGACACCCGATGATCCAGTGATATCCCGTCCAGGGTCCCTCGTCCGCTGCCAGCCAGGGAAAGCGAAGCGGAGGCTGGTAGTCCCCGGTAGTCGCGAGGCGATACTGGAAACCCGACGTGCCGTAGGCGCCAA
>JBEVVH010000342.1:0-1918 GCA_040507245.1 Candidatus Thiodiazotropha sp. | reverse complement strand
CGGGGCACTAATAGGCTGTCAAAGATCGAATCGATTTTGGTGGACTTGGATGTCCCAAAATCTTTCATGAGATCGAAGACTCGCTTGTTTGCCAACAGTCGCTGGAGCAGCAACAACGTCAGTGTAGGTATCAGGATGGAGTTCTGAGCCTGATGCTTTCCCAATCTCGCTGCATGGGGTAATGTTCTTAATTGAGTGTGCGGGATTGGGCAATACCTGTCGAGAATTCGCATATCTCGATGAATCTACATAACATGGGTGATGTCAGGGGACATCCAAGCAGTATCGGGACAGGAAGTCCAAGCTTTTTTGCCATCGTGCCGATACGTCAGCAGTTTCGACGTGGGGTAATGAAAATGTAAATACAAATGGGGGAGACACCTTATGTCACTTGGAAGTAAGATCCGCCACGAGTTCGTGCGCCGGTACATGCCGCTTCAATATCTGGTCCTGATCCTGCTGACATTGTATTCAGTGAATGCCGCAGCGTTCTGGACCGTAAGTCCGACTTCCGCCGCATTTGGTGACGTGGTGGTCAACACCAGCAGCACACCGATAACAGTTACCTTCACGAATGAGAACAGCGGGGCCAATATCGAAATCGATTCGATCACAGCCACTGCCCCGTTCAGTGTGACTCACGACTGCCCCCTGATTTCCAACGACCTGCTGCTCGCGCCCACGGCAAGCTGTACCATTTCTGTGGTCTATTCGCCCACCGCTGTGGGCAATGACAGTGGCACACTCAACATTGTCGGTGCCGACCAATCGGTGGTGTTCGGTTCGGGCTACCTGCCGATCAATGAAGTGCTGGATCTGAGCGGCACCGCCATCGGCCTGCAGCTTGGCGAACTCTCATTTCAGAGCAATGGGGTGGATTTCGGAGCTGTGTTGCCGGGTACACCCGCCACACCGGTTCCGGTTACCCTGATCAACACAGGCAACTCGACTGCCAGTATCAGCACCCTCAGTGCCACCGCGCCTTTCACGCAAACCAGCAACTGCCCCGGTTTCCTGGAACCCAATCAGACTTGTACCGTTCAGGTGAGCGTGGATTCCTCAACCATGGGCGACATCAGTGGCACCTTGTCCGTGTCAGGTTCCGGTCCCCAGGGGGCAATCAGCGACATCATCCCGCTGACCGCCTCAGTGCAGTCGGTTTCCGATGGCAGCCTGAGTTTTCCCGACACCGAAGTCGGGAGCAGCAGTGCCAGTCAGACCGTTACCTTGACCAATACGGGTAACGTCTCCCTCACGGAAATCACCCTCATGCTGGAAGGCGATTTCACCGAGACCAACAACTGTCCGGCGACCCTGAGTGCCGGTGCGAGCTGCGATATCATGGTATCCGCGGCCCCCACCGTCGCGGGGACGCTCTCCGGAGCATTGCTGATCTCGGCCATGAGCGGCAGTTCCCCGGTCTCCGAGACTGTGGTTTTGAGCGTCACAGGGACGGAACCTGCCGCCGCATCCGACCTAGTGCCTTCGGTTTCCTCCCTGGAATTCACCGACACCATGACGGACTCGGAATCCCAGCCTCAAACCCTGACCCTTTCCAACCCGGGCAGTACTCCTGTGACCATCAACGGTATTACCACGGAAGGGGATTTTGCCCAGACCAACAACTGTGGCAGCTCCCTCGATGCCGGCGCCAGTTGCGACATACAGGTCACCTTCGTACCCCAGACCGAAGGCACCCAGAGCGGTGCCCTGGTGGTGGATACCAGTACCGGAATCAGCCGTATCACGCTCTCGGGTACCGCCACCGCGGGGACTCCGTCTCCCTCACCGAACAACCCGGTAGCCGATCTGCTGGACCCCTATACCGGCGGCAATCCCAACCTGGAATCCCTGGCTCAGGTCATTGGTGAGGCCTGTCCCAGCGGCCGGCTCGGCGATCAGCTTCAGGCCGACTGTA
>JBEVVH010000341.1:0-1922 GCA_040507245.1 Candidatus Thiodiazotropha sp. | reverse complement strand
GGGCACTAATAGGCTGTCAAAGATCGAATCGATTTTGGTGGACTTGGATGTCCCAAAATCTTTCATGAGATCGAAGACTCGCTTGCACCGGACTGGTCCTGATCGAACAGCTGTATCGCAGCACTCGGCCGGAAATGCGGTGGGCAATCAAGTACCTGTATCTCGGCATGGGGATTCTTTTCGCTTACGATTTTGCCTTGTACGCGGATGCCCTGATGTATCGACACGTGGATACGGCGTTCTGGCAGGCGAGGGGATTCACCAGCGCCCTGGCAGTGCCCTTCATCGCCATTGCGGCCACCCGCAATCCGAGTTGGTCCGTGCGCGTATTCGTTTCGCGGCAGGTGGTGTTTCATGCCATGACTCTGATGGCTGCGGGTAGCTACCTGGTGTTCATGGCGGTGGTCGGGTACTACATCCGTTATTACGGAGGAAACTGGGCAAAGGCCACGCAGATTGCGGTGGTTTTCATAGGACTGAGTTTTTTGGCGGTGGTCCTGTTTTCCGGATCGTTTCGCGGAAAACTGAAGGTTTTCGTCAACAAGCACTTTTTCAGCTACAAATACGACTGGCGGGATGAGTGGCTTAGGGTGGTGCAAACCCTGTCCGAAGGGCCCGGCGGAGACGAAATCCGACCCCGGGTGATTCAGGCAATCTCCGACTCGGTGGAGGCCAGGGGAGGCTATCTGTGGATGTTGAGCGATGACGGAAGTTATCGCTGCGTGAGTGAGTGGCAGGCATCCGAAATCAGCCTGGATATCGGCGCAGACTCCCCCTTGGTGGACTACTTTCTCACCAGCGATTGGATTATCGAGCTCGATGAATGGTCAGTCTACCCGGAACGCTATGAGAATCTGCATATCGACCGGCAATTGATCGAACTCCCGGATATCTGGCTGATCATACCGATCAAGCACCATGAGAGGCTCATCGGCTTTGTGGTGCTGACCCATCCCAAGCAGAGCCGTTCGATCAACTGGGAGGATCGGGACCTGCTCAAGGCGGCGGCCAAGCAGGCCGGAGGGTACCTGGCCCTGCTGCAGACCACCGAGGCGTTGAGCCAGGCCAATCAATTTGAGGCGTTCAATCGCCTTTCCGCATTTGTGGTGCATGATCTGAAAAACCTGATCGCACAACTCGAACTGGTCGTGAAAAACGCGGAACGCCATAAAAACAACCCGGATTTTATGGATGATGCGGTGAAAACTATTGGTAACGCCGTGGATAAAATGGGACGATTACTTTCACAGTTGCGTCAGGGAAGGTTTGAATCAACACGCACCAAGCAGTTCTATATAGAAGAAGCCGTGGCTAGAGCGGTCAATGAACTCTACGCGTACCGTCCCAAGCCCCATCTGGAGATCCGGGACAATTTTCTCGAGATTGTCGCGGATCAGGATCGATTTACCGCGGTCATGGTACACATGATCAAAAACGCCCAGGAAGCGACCGAAGCAAGCGGTGCTGTCAATGTCACCCTGGAATGCCGGGATCACTCAGCCATCATCACCATCCAGGATACGGGAAGCGGAATGGAGGAGAAATTCATCAAGGAGCGGCTTTTTCGGCTGTTTCAAACCACCAAGGGTAATGCAGGCATGGGTATTGGCGTCTATGAGACCCGCGAATATGTCAAGTCGCTCAATGGTCAGTTGAGCGTCTCAAGTGAAGTAGGTACTGGGACGATATTTACGATCACCATTCCTCTACATCAGGCGGTTCTGGCATCCGAGGGAGAGGCGGCGTCACCCTCGTCCTGATCTGAACTATGAAGCGGATCCCTGGATAATTTCGACAGGGCGATGAACATGAGAATCAGGGTGTGTTTCGATAATATTAACCCGGCAATAAAATACATCTGCTACGCGGCATAAGAAATCTTCTCGTGATTGAAGTATTTTGCAACTCGCTTTGGTTTCTTT
>JBEVVH010000340.1:0-1928 GCA_040507245.1 Candidatus Thiodiazotropha sp. | reverse complement strand
GCGCCTACGGCACGTCGGGTTTCCAGTATCGCCTCGCGACTACCGGGGACTACCAGCCTTCGCTTCGCTTTCCCTGGCTGGCAGCGAAGGTCATCGGGTTGTCACATGAAACCCGGCTATTCCATCAGGTCGACCACCTCACCCCGGGCACGCATCTCCTCGGCGCGAACCTGGATATAGCGCTGGAAATTCGGCTGATCCCGATAGCTGCCGCTGAGCACGTAATCGAGCGCGGAATTGACATGGAATGCCTTCAGATAAGCCTCTGAGCGAAACACCTCCTGACCCTGCGCATCGAAGAAGATCAGGCTCGGGGCGTATTGGATCCCCAGTTTGTCGGCCCATTGGGTGGCGCTCAGCGCCTCTCCCTGGGGCGTGGTCAGGAGCTCCGAGGACCAGATATCGAGTATCGCGACATCAAAGCCCTGCAGGGACTTGCGCACTTCGGGACGGGTAAACGCCTTGTCGTGGAGTTCGTCGCAGGGGGGGCACTGTTTCGTCTCCATCAGCACCAGCAGTGGCTTTCCGCTGTTGCGTTCTTGCGGACGAAGATCCAGGGGCTGAGCCAGGTAACCGGGATCGCGATGCAGTTTGCCGCTTGCGGCCAGGGTCTGGTGTTGCTTCAGATAGTCACGGAATGAACCTTCCTGTTCGCCCCGGGACGACACATAGTCCAGTGCCGCCATGAAACGATGCGGAGGATAGTAACCATTGACCCGCAACACCACTCGGCCCTGCTCGTCGAGAAACAGCAGGGTTGGCGTGTAACGCACCTTCAGGGTCTCGGCAATCGTCTTCTCAGTGGTCTCGGCGCCTTGCAGATCGGTTACCGTCCGATCCCCCCACATATTCAGTGCAATGATCTGAAAATGCTCCCGGGTACGATCGACAATCGTGCGGATGGCAAAATTCTCATTCAGCAGCTTGGCGCAATAGGGGCAGCCATCCTGGTAAAAATAGAGGATGACCCGTTTACCCTCTTCGGTTGCCTCGGAAACATCTTCCCGCAGATCCAGGAAGGAGGTTTTGAACCAACTCGGCTGATCATGAAAACCGGGATTGACCAGTCCGCTGGACAGGCCCTGAGTGGTATCCGCGCTCCAGGAAAATCCGGGAATCAGCCACGCAAGGAGCAGCAACACAAACCAGGTGCCTCTCAGAGGGATATAAGTTTGCATGGTCATTTCCCGGGGTAGTAAACGATAGTTTTCAGTCGGGCCAGGCCTGGCGCGATACCGACCACCTGTACCGATTTGATCGGTCCATGGCATTCAGTCTGATGGTAAATCACGCGCTAATCAATCCAGAACAGGATTTCAATGTGATCGGGATTCCTTTAACCACCTGACTTGCGTGACATTTTTTTGTCTCTCAACCCATCGACTCCAGTCGACTGGCTGCAAAAAGCGTGACACAGTTTTGACACGACACCTCATTAGATACTTTATATTACTGTTTTTATTGATATTTATATTATTGGCATGTTTATCGCTTAGTTTTTGGCAGGACAAAGACCGGAATGGGCAGCACCATGAACAGCACCTATAGCATCCCTCAAGACTCCACCACTCCGACCGTTGGACAGGTACTCGGCCGCCTGCCCGATCTGGTCAACGATGACGGCACCCTGGGACTGATCATGGAACTCAGCGGAAAGCTGCAGACCACCCTGGAGGTGGACACTTTGATCGAACTGTTTGCCCAGGTCATCCAGGAACAGTTTCAGTACGACACCCTCAGCTACCGCACCCTCGACGGCGAGACCTTTCAGCTGGGGGATCAGGCCGACCGCAACAAGCTCAACTACAACCTGAAAGTGCTGGATTCGGAGCTGGGCACCATCGCTGCCAGCCAGGGAAAGCGAAGCGAAGGCTGGTAGTCCCCGGTAGTCGCGAGGCGATACTGGAAACCCGACGAGCCGTAGGCGC
>JBEVVH010000339.1:0-1947 GCA_040507245.1 Candidatus Thiodiazotropha sp. | reverse complement strand
TTGGCGCCTACGGCACGTCGGGTTTCCAGTATCGCCTCGCGACTACCGGGGACTACCAGCCTTCGCTTCGCTTTCCCTGGCTGGCAGCGAAAGATGGTGATGAAAACAGCCTGAGCCCGTACATACACCAGGGAAACGCGTTCTCTTGCCTATCCCAAGTGCTTGTTTATCTCGAGCTCCAATCTCATGGCGCTGCCTCCTGTTCGACAGAATGACCTGGAGGGCCGGTGAGATAACCCTGTACATAATCACAGTCACGCAGCTTGAGAAAAGCGCGCTGCTCCTCTGACTCTACGCCTTCTGCTACCACTTTGATTCTGAACGCGTGCGCCAGTTGGATCATCGCCGTAACCAGACTGGCATCATTGCTGTCAACACTGACACTACGTATAAAATCGCTGTCGATCTTGAGCAGGTCGAAGGGAAACTGTCGTAGATGGCTGAGCGAGGTATGGCCGGTTCCGAAATCGTCCAGAGCGATACGCGTGCCCAGGGCGCGTGCCTGCTGCAGAAATATTTTCGCCTCTGGGTACTTTTCCGTAAGGATCTCCTCGCGGATTTCAAGAATCAGACTGCCGGAAGGGATCTCCCCGGAAACCATAGACTGGAGCAACCGTCGGCAGAGATTCTGATCATTCAGCAATCGGGCGGACAGGTTGATGGCAAGGGCGACATTCTGGCCGCTCAGGGCAATTTGACCCTTCTGGAACGCCAGAGCCTGCTCCAGCATCGGTGCGAACAGGGTGTTAATCAAACCGGTTTCATTCAGTACCGAAAGAAAATACTCCGGCTCCAGAATGCCCCGCTCAGGATGCTGCCAGCGCAGCAGAGCTTCGTAGCAGAACAATTCACCACTTTGAGTCGTGACGACTGGCTGAAAATGGTACATGAACTGCCCTGCCTCCACCGCATGGCGGATCTCGTTCTGAAAGCGCAGGGTGGCGGGCGAGTGGGTGTCCATTTTACCAGTAAAAAACCGGAAACCGGCCCTGCCCTGTCGTTTGGCTTCGTACATAGCAGTATCTGCATCCCGCAACAGATACTCGACTGAAACATCATCGAAAGGCGCCACGGCGATACCAATCGATGCGCTGATCCGCAATTCGTTGCCGGCAATCTCCATCGGCTCGGAGATCGCGTTGAGAATTTTTTCCGCCAGGGGTTCCAGAGACTCGCGACTGCTGATGCCCTCGATGAGTATGGCAAATTCATCCCCGCTCAGGCGTGCCACTGTGTCCGAACTACGCATCAATGAGGTCAGCCGTTGGGCGATGTTTTTCAGGAGTTCATCACCCACCAGGTGTCCCAGGCTGTCGTTCACCTGCTTGAACCGGTCAAGATCGATAAACATCAGGCCGACCAGAACATCGCCACGCATCGCAATTGCCAACGCGTGTTCGAGGCGATCCCGAAACAGGATCCGGTTAGGCAATTGCGTCAATGCGTCATGATGCACCAGATGATCAAGATGGCTCTGCCGGTTGTGCACCTGACGGCGCATCTCGCTGAAGGCTGTGATCAAATCCTGGGTCTCACGCAGGTTGCTGGTGACCAGATGTGGGCGGTCATCGGAAATACCGCTGGCTTCCTGCTTGAGTGCCTGGGCGGTCTGGGCAATCGGCTGAAGCAGGTTGCGTTTGATGAACTGGTAGGCGAGAAACAGCATGATCATGCCCAGTGCGGCGATGACCAGGATCGATGAGGACAATTGCTGCGCGGTATGGGCCAACTGGGTGATGTCTTCCGCGGACAGGCTTTCCAAGGCCAGGTCGATACTGGCCAGATGCTGATGCATGCGCTCAAAGACCGGTGTTATATGCTGTTGCATGAACTGCAGATCCATGCGCCAGGTTGATGGTAGTGTTCAGAATTCTGTGTCATTTCTATAAACTTAGGCTAAAAGAGATGATACATGAAAGACAAAATACAATTCGACATGGAAAGTGT
>JBEVVH010000338.1:0-1960 GCA_040507245.1 Candidatus Thiodiazotropha sp. | reverse complement strand
TTTGTTAGTGTTCGTGCATCAATTTTTTCCATCCGGGAATAATACGTGATATCCGTTAAAATATCTCCCTATTATTGAGCCGAGTTAATATTATGCCGATTACCGGGGTTATGACGAGCGTACCTACCGGGTCAGTGAGGTGAGTGTTTCCGGTGATGCCGGTTCCGGGTATACGGTATCGATCCGCGTTTATGATCCGGATTACGGCTACGTGACGGTTACCACCGAAGTGCCGCTCAGCTTCGGATGTTCGGATGGCCATCCCGACGCGGGCAGGATCCGCATGCAGGGCGCCAATGGCACGCTGGCGACGGTCGAGTTCATCAGTTGCACCCAGTTTGTGGTGACTTTCGAAGGTGTGGGAAGCACCCATAGCTGGCCTTGATTGAGGCGAAGTCTCGGGCGACTGAAAGGGTCGCCCGGCGACTTTGCCATTCTGATTGGCAGTGATCATGAGTTGAAAATCGTCTTTGCTGATGGCTGATTCGTATTAACAGGTCCTAGAACGAAAAAACTATCAATCGCAGATCTGAGCGACTAACGCATCACCTGTGGAAGACAGTTCCAGCAGCTCGCAGTTGAGAATTTGATTGGACGGATCCATACCTTCCGGGGGTAGCAGTTCCACGCGCAGATAATTGGGTGTGTACCCGCTCCATCCCTGTGCCTTGGATCCCTCGACCAGGATCGGGAACCGCTGACCGATGAAGCGCTCAAGGTTTTGCCGTTTGTGCTTTTCACCGAGCTGATGCAGGGCCTCGCTGCGCTGACGTTTGACCTCCCGGCTGACCGGGTCGGGCAGACTGGCGGCCTTGGTGCCCAGCCGGGGTGAGTAGGCAAAGATGTGCAGATGGCCGAAGCCCAGGGACTCGACAAACTCCAAGGTCTCCTGCCATTCCGTCTCGGATTCACCCGGAAAGCCCACGATGATATCCGTGGTGACATTGAAATCCGCAACCCGCTGACGGGCGGTCTCCACCAGTAGACGGAATTCCTCGCTCCGGCAACGCCGGGACATGCGCCGCAGCACCGAATCCGAACCGCTTTGCAGAGGAAGGTGCAGATGAGGCATCAACCGCGGATTGTCGAACAGCTTCCAGAAGGCTTCGTCCAGTTCCCAGGGTTCTATGGAGCCGATGCGCAGGCGGGGCAGGCTGGTTTGCTGCAGAATCCGCTCCACCAGTCGGGTCAGGGAACTGCCGATATCGCTGCCATAGCCTCCGATATGCACTCCGGTCAGGACCACTTCCTGAATGCCTTCCTGGTGCAGACGGTTGATCTCCTCGACGATTTCCGACTCGGATCGGCTCTGCTCCTCGCCCCGGGCCAGGGTCACGATGCAGAAGGTGCAGCGATAGCGGCAACCGTCCTGAACCTTGATGAATGCCCGCTGCCGTCCCCGATCGAGCAGTCCGGTAACGGGGGATTCCATGGCGGCCTGCGGCATCAGGTGCAGATCGAGCTTCTGCTCGATGATCTCCACCAGGCGGGCCTTGTCCCGGTTGTCCACGATCAGATCCACGCCTTCAATCTGCTGGATCGCATCCGGTTCCAGGGTGGCGTAGCAGCCGCTCACCACCAGGCGTGCCCGGGGGTTCTCCCGGCCGCTGCGGGTGAGCAGTTTTTTTGACTTGCGCACCGCTTCCTGGGTCACTGCGCAGGTGTTTACCACGACCAGATCGGCCTCGTCCGGCTGCTCGGTCATGCGATGTCCGCGGGCCTGGAACTCCCGGCTCCAGGTCTCGAGCTCCGCCTCATTGAGGCGGCAACCGAGTGTTTTCAGATGGATGCGCATGGGCTATCGGGCCGGTTCGGGTCGCTGAGATAAAGGTTAAGAGCGGCAAAAATAAAGATTCACGGGGCGGGATGCAAGCGCTGCCAGCCAGGGAAAGCGAAGCGAAGGCTGGTAGTCCCCGGTAGTCGCGAGGCGATACTGGAAACCCGACGTGCCGTAGGCGCC
>JBEVVH010000337.1:0-1978 GCA_040507245.1 Candidatus Thiodiazotropha sp. | reverse complement strand
TTCTCATTTTGATTGACCGCAACTTCAATCATGGCGCATTACGACGCCGTTCGTGAGAGGGGAGGAGACCATTACATCGGGCTACGTTGATGGAGAGTGCCTTTTTCAATCCGCCCCTCCACCAAGCGGGAGAGGGGCCGTGACCAGGACACTCATGACAACCAGGACTCAGTTTTCGAACTCCACCTCATTCGCGGTGCCGTCACCGGGTTCCGAATCCTTCATCTTGACCAGGCTGCCGACACTCAGTCCGCTGTAAAAGGCATCGGCGCTGATCGGGTTGTCATTGATATCCTCGTATCGGGTCGAAGGGGAGACGAACAGGGTCACGCCGAGAATGGTGATACTGTTGTGGGCCTCGAAGCCCTCCACCGGTCCCTGCAGGATGACATCGTCCGGGTCGTCGCGACGCAACTCGGTGAGCAGGACCCGGTCGCTGCCGTCGATGAGTCCACGGACCTCCAGGAAGTCCCAGCTGGCCAGATCGTTCAGGGAGAGGCTGTCAACGGCGTCGGTCTTGTCTTCCATGCGGGTGCGGCTGTCGGTATGCACAGTGACCTGTCCGTTCAGCAGATTCAATGTCAGGCTGTTGCCTGCTGCGGCGACGCTCTGCACCCGCGCAGAGATCTCCACCCCGTCACCGCCCCGGGCGCCCAGGGTGATGGCCTGGAGCACGCCGTTGACCATCGGACCCTCGGCTTCGACCTTGATCCCGTTGCCCAGGGTCAGGGTGGCGGGGGTGAAGACCGCGTTCGAGGCGTCGATCAGGGTGCCTGAGATGCGGAAATTGCTGTCATCCACATAGTCCGTGATGATCCCCTCCAGGCTCACCTTGGACTGATTGTCATCAAACGAACTGCTGTCCTCCCGGGAGATGCGCACGGCCTGTAGATTGCCGCTGCTGTCGAGGGTGCCTTTGACTTCGACAAACATCCCGTCGGAAAGACCATTCGGCAGATCCAGCAGCAGGGTGCCCGCCCCGCTTGGGTCGTACATGACGGGGATACCGTTGAGCTGGAACTCGCCATTGCCGTGTTGGCTGACGCTGCCCTTGAGTTCCACCTCGCTGGCGCCCGGGGTGAAGCTGCTCTTGCGCTCCAGGTAAGTGGCATTGAGCACCAGGGAACCGTCGTAGAAACCGCTGGCTTCCACCAGATCGCCTTCCGCCAGGGTATCGAAACTGATGTCATGGAAACTGGTCTCCACCCGGTCCACCTGCACGGTGATGCCCAGCACGGTGAAGGTAAGGGTCTGGCCATCCGGGTTGGTGATCAGGTTGGTGACAGGCCCCTGTACCTCATTATCGAACACGATGCTGCTGGCGTTGCCGGTTCCGTCATCGTTGAGTGTACCGGTGACCGTGACGACCATGCCCAGGCGCAGATCGCTTTCCAGTCCCGGGTTGTCGTCGATGGTGAAATCCGAGGAACCGGTGTGGTAACGAACCCCGTTGACATAGACGCTGCCGAATCCGGTGATGACGCCCTGGGTGGTGATGCTACTGCCTGTGGTTCCGCTGTCGGTGCTGGTAGTGCCACCGCTGTCGTCGCCGCCTCCACCCCCTCCGCAGGCCGTCAACAAAAGGCTCAGGGTGGTCAGGCTGAGCAGGATCCTGGAACTGAAACGCAAAGACATGGTGCGATCTCCTCTGTGTGTTTATTACTTGTCCATCGGTCTGGAAACGAGGTGTGTGAATACAATCCCCCTTGCAGAAACAAACACACATCTAGGTAAAATATTCCCAAATTATTTTGAGTTGATTATTGCGATGCCGGCTCGTGGAGCTTAGGGGTGCTTCGTCAGAGTATTGGCAGGAGGAAATGGGGGGTTGGCTCGATCGCTGCCAGCCAGGAAAAGCGAAGCGAAGGCTGGTAGTCCCCGGTAGTCACGAGGCGATACTGGAAACCCGACGTGCCGTAGGCGCCAAAGGGGATCCAAAGATCGCATCCGAA
This sequence comes from Candidatus Thiodiazotropha sp., assembly GCA_040507245.1. GTDB lineage: Bacteria > Pseudomonadota > Gammaproteobacteria > Chromatiales > Chromatiaceae > Thiodiazotropha. The sequence goes on along the minus strand of JBEVVH010000337.1, from coordinate 26 downwards.
CGCGACGTCCAGTCATTCGGGAGCTG
>JBEVVH010000336.1:0-1991 GCA_040507245.1 Candidatus Thiodiazotropha sp. | reverse complement strand
AAACTCCTGGACGGGTTCGCAAGTATTTTGAACACCAAAAGATTGCATACGCCGCATAGCGATCTCTGTATTTAACGGCCGGGTTAATACCAGAAAGGTCGCTACAGCGTATCCGCGGAGGAGCTGCTGGTGGACAAGGCCCAGCTGTTGACCCTGACGCCGCCTGAGATGACCGTACTGGTGGGTGGCATGCGGGCCCTGAATGCGAATACAGGATAGACCCCGCATGGCGTGTACACCGATCGGGCGGGCGCCCTGAGCAATGACTTCTTCGTCAACCTGCTCGACATGAACACCACCTAGAAGGCCACGGACAGCCATGAAACGGAGTTCGAAGGGGTGGATCGCAAGACCGGCCAAAGCAAATGGCGCGCGACCCGGGTCGACCCGATCTTCGGATCCAACTCCGAGCTGCGAGCCCTGGCCGAGGTGTATGCCACGGCGGATTCCGAATCCAAGTTCGTCACGGACTTCCTCAAGGCCTGGACCAAGGTAATGAACCTGGACCGCTTCGATCTTAGCTAACGCTCCGAAACGGCAGTCGAATCCTGCCTCCGGCACCCTCCCGGTTACGGGAGGGTGACATCCTACCCTGATGCCGCAGTCGTGGCAGATCAATGTCCTGACCATTCCCTGTCAACGGATCCGAGCGCTCCGTTCAGCACAGTCTCAAGTCGGCTTGAGGATCCGAGTGCCTTTGGCAATCATCCGCAAAACTGGAATATCACGACATTCAGACTGACTCAGGCTGATTCTCGCGAGCGAGCCGCTCACGCAGTTCGCGCAGTGCATCCAGCGTGGCGGTCATGATGATTTCCTGATCCCGGTATCCCATCTCCTCGCCAATCGGAGAGAAGATGGACAGTGACTGTCTGCGGCATTTATCCATGTGATGCTTGTAGGCCTCGATCAGCCGGTTCAACTCCTGCACATAGATGTCCCGTCCGGTCCTGCGTGGGTCGAAGTGACGGATTTCATCATTGCTGACGCGATCGCCAAACAGGATCGCAATGTCGTTTTCCAGGGCAACCCGGTTGAGATCGATGAGTGCGAGCCGCTGATTGTTCAGGAAACCCGCCAGGTTGAAAAACAGGCTCACCGCCATGATCGTGTAGACCCAGTTGCTGGGCGGCATGATATCAACCAGCCAGGGAAGATATTCATCAGCAAGTTCCGCGCCCTGATTTTCGTAGAAGCCCCGCGCGGATTCCGAGAGCACCAGCCCCGGAGGGGTCTTGGTGGCGCGATTGCGCTCGATGAAATTGGGATTGGCGCGTTCGAGCAATGTCATGATCGCGATGATATCGGAATGACTCGCGCAACCATTGCTGAGCAACAGGGTATCCAGCCTGAGCAACGGCTTGTCAGCGGGGGGAAGAATGCGTACCGGCTCGAACTGCCCGGCAGCCAGGACGCCGTAGTGCAGAAACGGGTAGCGTCGCGACAACGCCTCGGTATGCTCCAGGCCGACGACCTTCAGCCCCTGCTCCCGCACCGCTCGGCTGATCAGCTCTGCGTCCTCATCCATGACAAAGAACGCCAGATCCAGCTGACCGCTAGCCGCCAACGCCACCTGTTCCTGCAGCGAATGGTTTTCCAGTCTGATCCCCAGACTATTCAACCCCAGACTACGGTACAGGCGCTCCGCCAGAAACGCGCTGCCGCTGCGCTGCGGACCAACACCGATGCGAAAACCCCTGAGATCTGCCAGCCGATGGACCTTGTCCCCCATCCGGCCCAGCATCAGCAACGCCTCCGGCCGACCCACCCGTCCGATCAATTCCAATCCCTGGTAGGCCGCACTGTCGAAACCGTCCTGCACCAGGGCCATCTGCACCTCACAGCTTTCCCGGGCGGAGAGCACAAGCGAGTCTTCGATCTCATGAAAGATTTTGGGACATCAAGTCCACCAAAATCGATTCGATCTTTGACAGCCTATTAGTGCCCCGGCCGTCCCGGTCACTGACACTACGCGATGACTTCGCAAGCTC
>JBEVVH010000335.1:0-2075 GCA_040507245.1 Candidatus Thiodiazotropha sp. | reverse complement strand
TTGGCGCCTACGGCTCGTCGGGTTTCCAGTATCGCCTCGCGACTACCGGGGACTACCAGCCTTCGCTTCGCTTTCCCTGGCTGGCAGCGCCTGAAGCAATTCATTCACATGTGGAGCGAAATGTGATCAAGGCACGGTCACAAAGGCAGAATACTTAAGGATTTTTCCGGTTCCCGGGAGTCACGTAACCCGGGACAGTCGCGCAAACACGGGCACTTATGAGACACCGGCTCATGCACAGCGAAGACAGCTCATCACTTGACCACTCCGGCCAAGCAACTCACAGGCGGCTAACGTTCCATCATCGTGGCGAGCAGTTGATCTTCCAACTCTATACGTACCGTAAGCTCCTCACCGAGTCGTGAGAGGTCCTCCGACAGATGGTCCAGCTTGAGTTGATGGTCGGACAGGTCATAGCGATCATTGAACGCGACGGCCAATTCACTGGCCTTGACGAACTCGGGATAGATTTTTTCCGCCACCTTGAGCACGGCGCCGCGTCGTTCATTGCCGTCACTGATGCGACCGAAAACCTCAAAATGACCAAACGCCGTGTAATCGATGAGTACCTGACAGAAAGTTTGCAGCTGCTCATCCAGAGAGGTTGAACGATGATAGGGTTCAAGTCCCGCCACTTCACAAAACAGGACCAGCATCTCCTGGCGCTCCAGCAGAAGCTTGTCAATCAAATCCTGGGTGGCTGTCCTACGCTCTTCCACTACTCCCCCGTGAGCACTCATCAAGATCCTCCGTCATCGGCTGTTGTATTATCAACTCGATCTGCCGGTTCGGCAGCATTTTCCATTCATGGCCCGCTCAGTCGCACAACTCCCCTTGCCACATAAGGCGAATAACCTGTTTCGGCGTTATGCCAACTCAGGACCTCTTTTGGCGTGCTATCAACAAAAACGGGCCGCACATTTCGAGTGCTAAAGCTAACCACCATTACAACCTTCTGGCAAGAGTTCATGGTCAAGAGTAACCGGGATTGCTATCATGCCCGGCACGGAATGTCAGACTGAAACCGCCCATGAGTCACCTATCGACCCATAAGATACTGTGTCGAATCGCCCCCTTGGCAGACCGGTTGTTGCCAAATCACAAGCAGATACCTGCCAGTCGGCAGAACCACCTGTATCCCGTTTTGTGCGAATACGATCTTCCGGGCAACCAGCATCAGCGTTGTGGAGGGGTCGTTTGAGCGCATCCACCCACAGGTCACGACATGGAATGCTTTGCGGCCTGCTGATTGCCGCTCTTCTCAGTCCGATCCCTCTCCATGCCGCCTCCCCGGCAGAGATTATGAGCAAGGCCATGCTCTCCATGATGGATGCAATGGGAAATCTCGCATTCAAGTTCAAGAAGGACGATGGCTGGGACTTCACTTCGGCCCCACAGCCCTTCAGCAGCGGGATATCACCCTTTGGTTATCAGCCGTGGAATCTCCCCGGTTACTCCAGCTACATGCCCGGCTATCCCGGCAGCTATATGCCCGGAAGCATGCCGGGAACCCTGCCTGGAACTATACCCGGCATGACACCAGGATCGATGACAGGCATCCCCGGCTCCTACCTGCCAGGACAATCCCTGATGCCCGGTGGCACGCAGCCCCAATACAGCTTCCAAACCGCATCGGACGTGGATGGCATCTGGGTCGGTCGGGGTGGTGAAATCGTACTGGTCATGTACGGCTACTTTCGCATTTACGCCAGTTCTGAAGTCTATCGTGATGGCAGATATCGGATCGAGGGTGATCGCCTGTTGATGCACGATCCGGAGTCGGGAGTCACTCAGATGTATGAGTACCGTCTCGATGAAGGACGTATGATCATGCGGGGTGAGAACGGCAACATACTGCTTTTCAAGAAATTACCCGTCCCTATACCCACCTACATGTTGCTGCCTGAATCAGGCTAGAATCCCCTCTCTACATCACCAGATTTTTCAGGTTGTAAAACCGATAGGTGAATCTAGGGCCAGTTAACAGTAACCATCCCCCGGCAAAGCCGGGGGCTTTCGCTGTGAACCGCTCAAAGCGCTCTATTTAACGGAGCCTATCGGCTCCTTGAGCCCCC
>JBEVVH010000334.1:0-2104 GCA_040507245.1 Candidatus Thiodiazotropha sp. | reverse complement strand
TCTGTCTGGTCATTGCTTGTCTAGCAACTCCAATTTAACCAGATTGAGGCCACCGCCTCTCAAAATGTGCGAAACTTATCGTACGTTATCCGCACCTCTTAAGATTCCCGTGTGGCCCGAGCGAGAAGCGCAGAAAAAACCGATCAGCGGGGCTGGCTGTTTGAGCGTAGCGAGTTCCAGCCCCGCCGGTTTTTGTGAGCATCGCAGCGGTCCCCGAAGGGGCGGGACTGTCGGGCACCCTTTCTTTTGGTTACTTTTCTTTTGGCGAAAAAAGAAAAGTGACTCGCCCAGGAGGGCGAAACCTGTGATGTCAGGTCAGAGGAGAACAGCGATGGAGAGCAAGCAGATCCGTTGTTTCCTTCCTCATTTTACACTCCGCTTGGGGGATGCAACGTGATATCGATAGGCATTCCCACGCAGAGCGTGGGAACGAGGAACAGTAACAGGATAACTGACCGCAGGGTTCACCAGGCTCCGTTATATGGATCGTTCAGCGCGATCGCCGAGACCGGTATCCCGCCAGCATCGATCCAGATAGGTTGTGCCAGATCGAAAACATGGCGCCCGGCAATGCCGCCGCCACTGAGAAATACTTCACCGCCAGGGCAACCCCCAGCCCGGAGTTCTGCATCCCGACCTCGATGGCCAGGGTCCGACAGAGTTGTTCCGAGAGACCCAACCCCCGGGGTATCCAGTATCCCAGCAGCAGACCCAGGCTGTTGTGCAGAACCACCGCGGCGGCCACCGCGATGCCGAGGCTGCCCAGGTTGGAGTGGTTCAGAGCCACGATAATGGCGATGATAAGCACGATGGCCAGCACCGAAATCAGCGGAAACACCGGCTTGAAACGAGCCAGGCGCGCACCGGCCAGGCTGTTGACCACAACCCCCAGGGTGACCGGCAACAGCACGATCTTAAAGATCGACCAGAGCATGCTCTGCACCGGTACCGGTACTTTCTGACCCACGTAGAGATCGGTTAGCAGCGGTGTCATAACGATGGCCAGAAGGGTCGATACCGTTGTCAGGGTGATCGACAGGGCCACATCTCCCCTTGCCAGGAAACAGACCACGTTGGAAGCAGTGCCACCGGGACAGGCCCCCACCAGCACCAGCCCCGCCATCAGGGCAGGCGGCAAACCCAAACCCTCGGCGATCAACCAGGCGGCGAGAGGCATCACCAGGTATTGCAGGGCCACCCCGAGCGCGACCACGGCCGGACGTTGCAGGACCGCGCGGAAGTGATCCCAGGTCAGGGTCATACCCATGCCGAACATGACGATACCCAGCAGGGGCAGGATGGCCGGCTTGAGACCCGAGAACAGCCCCGGTTGCAGGTAGGCCGTGAGGGAAAGCAGCAATGCCCACAGGGGAAACAGCGCGGTCACACGTTCGATCAGGGATCTTGCTGATTCAGACACGCAAACCCCGCGAAGAGATAAAGTAGTCCTTGGTATTCTGATGCACCCGGGAATCCTTTAACAGTGTGTCCACGGTCATCCACTGGTACCGGGCATGTTGCTGACAGGGCATCTCAGTGAGTGCCCGCTGAACCTGTAATTGCATACCGATGGCAATGTAGTGGGTAGCAAACGCATCATTGGCCACATTATCCGGATAGTGATGTTCAAAGACACCGATCAAGCGGGCACTATCAATCTTCAAGGGCTCTCCCAATTCAGCGTGGGCGATGCGGGCAAATGCCTGCTCCAGGGACTCTGACTTGAGAATCCGTCCACCGGGCACGAACCAATAGCCCTTTGCCGGGGCGTTGTTGCGTTCTCCCAGTAACACCTCATCCCGGGGGTTGCGCACAATCAGATCGATGGACACCAGGGGCGTTGCTTGAATAACCTTAAGAAACTCCGTGCGATCGAGCATCTGAACTCCTGACTCTGACCTGTCCTTTGTCTATGCCGCATCGGTAAACCGGGATTACTCAGACTGCCCTGGATCATTTGAGGGTATGACGCAGATGCTGAGTAACCTGTCTCGAACCGACTGCCGGTCTCAAGATATTAACCCGGCCGTTAAATACAGAGATCGCTATGCGGCGTATGCAATCTTTTGGTGTTCAAAATACTTGCGAACCCGTCCAGGAGTTT
>JBEVVH010000333.1:0-2132 GCA_040507245.1 Candidatus Thiodiazotropha sp. | reverse complement strand
GGGGCTCAAGGAGCCGATAGGCTCCGTTAAATAGACCGCTTTGAGCGGTTCACAGCGAAAGCCCCCGGCTTTGCCGGGGGATGGTTACTGTAAGTGGTACGAACCGCATCACTTATGCGGGACTGCTCGGAACGGATAACAAGGCTCACGGAACGGAGGTGTTCGATGGTTCGATTCCTCAGGCGATTATTGACCATATTTCTCGGATCTGCCCGAAAGTCACTGCATCAGGGTAACGTAGCAGCCAATGAGCAGATTGCTCGCTATATCCTTTCAAAAAGGCATTTCAGCACGTCAAAACGTACAGTGAAATACGCAGCTTATCTACCTGCACCAAATGGGGAGACGTCGGTTTACCGTACATCTGGCGTTTCCGAAGAAGATATTTGGGAGATCGGGCAGGAAAATGTGGCAAAACCCAGTGGCAGAACGCTTTACGCTAGAGGGGAGACTACAGCAGGCGTGATTCTGAGGACCGGCTTAGCTCTCTTTCCAGAATCGACTCCGCATCCACTACACGCCAATATCATGAATTGGCCATCGGAAAAGGATGAGCAAAAGATGCTTGCACTGGAAATTGCTAATGAGGCGACACTGACAAATTCGCCTCAATAGGCGCATTTGATAAGAAATGCTTATCGCAAAATTTCGGTACGCTTGCAGTTCACCGCCCAGTTTTCACTAATTGAACAACCTGATCTAACCTGCTGAATCAACGCAATTATTCCTAACTGTACCGAATTACCCCTATTCCAGAATAATCAATAACTTATTGATTTTAATGGCCTTAAAAATCCCCGTGTCGACAGTTCGATTCTGTCCCTGGCCACCATCTTCTCAGGACACCCTCTCAAGCGTATCGAATTTGTCTGGCCCCTCCTGGATCAGATGCTTAGCTTATTCTGATTAGCTCTATCGGGCATTTCCCGGGTAATGATCATAAGTACGACGGTTCCGCCCCTTCAGGGAACGCAGCGGAACCCGGGATCCGGCAGAATGCGAAGCATTGCGGGACAATGCAAAACGCTCCAGGCACTTCCCTGCTACCCTCGCCCAAAGATCAATACGGGATGGCGTTGATGATTTTCCCCAGGAACCTCAGATTCAAAAAATCAATCACTCGCGAGAGGTTCCTGGGTAGGGCCAGGGAGAGGGGACAATGCCGATGAGCACAGCGAACACCCAAACCCAACACTTAAAACCACTCCTGGCGGCGGATACAATAGCTAAGGTTTATGGGTCATCAGGTATATCTTTGTGATACTCAGACGAGACTGTAAGCGGCCAGACTTCACGATGCCGATCATCAATTCGATTCTTCTGATCATGGCGATGCTCGCTGCTGATGTGCACGCATCAGATTCGTTGGGCACGCCAGACACGGTTTGCCAATGGATGAGCGAAGAACGATTCGGGGGGGTGAGTGAATACAGACAGCGCGGCAGTCGGTATAGCTGTGCCACCAACCGCAAGCCGATCGATCGGGGTGAGCCGGTAAGCAGTGATGTTCGCTACCTGGCGTTTGGCACCAGGGGTGAAATACAGGAAGTCCGTCTGGAGATGCAAATGCGATCAGCCAGACAACCCCAGCAGGTGCTGCGGCGTTTTGAAGGTTATGCACAGGTGCTCAGCATCCAGGCAACGGGCAAGGACTTACCAGAGGAAGTCGGTCGTTCCATCGTGTTTGGAATTGCTGGTGAATGGCAGGTAAATGCAAGAACGTTCCAGCTAAGAAGGGTACAAGACCACGGTAGTCGATACGATCTGCATTTCATCATTCATTAAAGGCGAGCGCGATGAGGTGTCCTGATCCGGAACTGATAATTACCGTGTTGGCAGTTCTAGCCTACTGATCGCACTCATTTGAGTAGAATTTCAACACCCTGCTAGGCCGGAAGGCAGTGCGGGCGAGTCGAGTCACCCGGAAATCCAGTGGGATGAATAGATCGAAGCCAGATACACAGATATTATAGGTACGCCTAGGCTCTTGTTTTCAGCCTTGATATACGTGGGTGGGAGCGGCTATTCACCTTATACAAAAAAAGTCGAAAGGAGTCGCGTAGGTGATACTTTTTTTTAGAGTAGCTGCAACCATTTTGCTCATTGGACATGTCGGATCAGTCAATGCAGTT
>JBEVVH010000332.1:0-2144 GCA_040507245.1 Candidatus Thiodiazotropha sp. | reverse complement strand
CCGGGGCACTAATAGGCTGTCAAAGATCGAATCGATTTTGGTGGACTTGGATGTCCCAAAATCTTTCATGAGATCGAAGACTCGCTTGTTTACTGCATCAGCTGACGGGTTTTCCGCAGTGCTGCGGTAATCTCTGATCGTCGACCTGCATCGGCGACAGGCCGGTTACGCTGGGGCGCATCGAGGGCATGTTCGAAGGCCGAAGCGGCCTTGGCATACTCCTTCTCCTGGAGCAGAAAGGCACCGTAGAAATAGTTCGGGTCCATACCGTCCGGATTGACCGCCAGGGCCTTTTGCAGATACTCCTTGGCCTTGTCGTCATCGCCAAACCCGATCGGCCAGCCGGGAACCTGGTAGTAGAGGCTGCCCAGCGATGTGTAGACGGAGCCGTCCAGCGCATCGGGCTCGATCGCTTCCGCCTGTTCCAGCAGGTCTTTGGCCTGGTTGACCAGGGAGAGGGCGCCGAGACCGCCTTTTTCGCCCGCCAGGGTGGAAAGGATGATGCCTTGCCAGATCAGTGGAGCGGCTTCACCCGGATGGGCATTGGCCAGAGTCTGCGCATCCTGGGTCAGATTTTCCAATGCGGCGATGCGTTGATCTTCCGGGGTCTGATATTTGATTCTGGCCCAGTGCTCACTCAGGGACAGCAGCTCAGGCGACATGCCTGCCAGGGCCGGGACAGAGAACAGACCGGCCAGTGACCACAGCAGTACCGTTGTGAGTTTTTTCATGAGCTAGATCCTTTGGCAAACGCCATCATTTTGAGATTCTGTTTTTTCATCGCACCATCGACGAGTCTTGGCCATAAGCTATTGATGCGGACGAACAGGGATTCCGGAAAACCCAGGTAGACATCATCACGTTCCCGCTCAATGGACTCGACGATGCGTGCCGCGACCCACTCGGGTTCGTCCATGTTCATCTTGACCGTTTCAGCCATCTGGTAAATGGCCGAGCTGTTCAACTTGGTCTTGACGGCCCGGGGTGCCACATAGGTTACTCCAACTCCGGTATGAGCCAGTTCCCGCCGCAGAGCCTCGGAAAAACCGCGCAGTCCGAATTTGCTCGTGGAATAGGCGGCAAACCAGGCAAAGGCGATGGAGCCGAAGGTTGAGCCTATGTTGACAATTCGTCCGCAACCCCGCTCCAGCATATACGGCAGCGCCCGGTGGGACAGTTGCATCGGCACCAGGGTATTGAGCTGTACAATCCGTTGCAGGATTTCCGGATCTTCTTCGTGAAAAGGCCGAAAACTCATCATTCCGGCATTGTTGATCATAAGATCGATTCCCCCGAGATGGGACATGGCCTGATCGATCGCCGCGTTGCGCGCCTGATTGTCGAGCAGGTCGACGGAGAGGATCAGTGGCGGGTCGTCGTTTAGCCCGGGATGTCTCTCATGGTTCTGATGATTGCGATCCACCAGAGCCAGGCGTGCGCCCTTGGCCGCCAGGATGCCTGCCAGGTGGGAACCGATGCCGCCACCGGCTCCGGTGAGCAGGATGCGTTGACCTTCAATCTTCATGATTGGAGTCCTCGGTGTGCGATGGGGGCAGAGTCAGTGACTGAACCTTTTGACTGGTTCCCCCGATACCCCCGTCGTGCTGCACAGGGGTAAGATCCGACACCGGATGTGCGAGCAGGCGGTGCAGGATGCGATACAGCAGGCTGACCGCAGTGATCGCGAACAGGCCATTGATCAACAGGCGTGTCAGGGTCATGAAAAAACCGGGTTGTACCAACCAGGGTAAGCTGTTGGCGTGACTGATGAGGGACATGCTTATCGCTCTCCTAGGCCGCCAGGGCCTTGTCATTGAGTGAAAGGGGCAGGGCGCGGAATATGTCGCCGTACAGTTTGTAAAAACGTTTTGCGCAATGGATGACAAATCGCTGATCATCCGCGTCTTCAAGGCGGTTGATCAGGCTGGCATAAAAATCCATGTGAGAGATATCCAGTGCTCCATGACTGGTGAGATAGCTGAAGGCACTGTCCGGCAGGTCCAGACTCAGGCGGGTGTTCTTCGCCGCTTCGCTGGCGAGTTTGATGCTGGTGCCTTCGCTGCCAGCCAGGGAAAGCGAAGCGAAGGCTGGTAGTCCCCGGTAGTCGCGAGGCGATACTGGAAACCCGACGAGCCGTAGGCGCC
>JBEVVH010000331.1:0-2177 GCA_040507245.1 Candidatus Thiodiazotropha sp. | reverse complement strand
GCGCCTACGGCTCGTCGGGTTTCCAGTATCGCCTCGCGACTACCGGGGACTACCAGCCTTCGCTTCGCTTTCCCTGGCTGGCAGCGGACGACCGGCCGTTTGAGAGGTTGATAGGCGCTCATGAGTCGTCTCCTTCGTCGTCATCTCTGTTTCGACGCACCACGTAGGTCAGGCCGGCCAGCGCCACCGCCGGCAGCGCCATGAAGTTGTAGAGCGTATGCTGCACCGTCTCCGAAATGGAGGCGTAGGAGCGTTCGCCCAGAGGCGGCATACCCAGCTTGTCGAAGGGAATGGAGGCGATGTGCATCACGTTGGTGCCGCCCGCCTCCTTCTCACCCCAGATGTGATCCTGATACTCGGGCACCGCCTTCTCGTGGTGGCTTTCGGGATTGCGAACGTCGCCGCGGGGATACTGATAGGTCTCGCCAGGCTTCAGCGCCATGCGGCGTTTGGCCTCCTCCAGCAGGGCGGTGCGCGAACCGAACAGGGTGGCGCCGGTGGGGCAGACCTCGGCGCAGCCGGTCATACCGCCCTTGTCGATGCGCTCCAGACCGGCCTGATTGCACATCTGGCACTTGTGGATCTGACCGAAGGGGTTGTCATAGTCGAACTGGGGCACATTGTAGGGGCAGCCCACCATGCAGGTGCGGCAGCCGATGCAGGCGTCCGGGTGGTGAGTGACGATACCGGTGACCGGGTTGCGCCGCATGGCGGTCACCGGACAGACCGAAACACAGCCCGGATCGACGCAGTGCATGCAGCTGCGTTTCTCGAAGGCGTAGCCATCCGTCGCCCGATCCTTGACCGCACCCTGTCCCTCGCGGTAGACCTTGATCACGTTGAGCGTCTGAGGCGACAGATCACGCGCCGCATCCCAGGCGGTTTCTTCGCCGAGCGGTACCGGCGGCATGTCGTTGACCTCTTTGCACTTCACGACACAGGCCTTGCAACCGATGCACAGGGTCGCGTCATAGAGCATGCCGACGGCTTCCGGCGCCGGTTCCAGGTTACCCCGCGCCTCGGCCTTGCCGGCGCCCAACAGCGCCGCACCACCGCCGAGGGAGGCTTTGAGAAAATCTCTGCGTTTCATGCGGCCCCCTATTCCGAACCTTTCTCTTTACTGTCGAGCTTCTTCGACGCCATGGCCGTAGCGCCCACCGCCAGACCGACTGCGGCACCGGCGATGGCCGCCGCGCCGGGGGAGATCGCTACATTGCCTTCCCGGTCGGTGATCGAAGGGAACATGCTCGGCGGGGTATGGGTCTTCACGTCCGCCAGACTGAACAAAGGTTTGTTGAAGCCCACCCCGCCCTCGGAGCAGCCGAAGCAGGGGTGACCGACACCGATGGGCCAGACGCCGCCGCCCACATTGTTGAACTCCAGGCTCGGGCAGTTGTTGTAGGTCTCTGGACCCTTGCAACCCAGTTTGTAGAGACACCAACCTTTACGGTGCCCCTCGTCGCCGAACTCGAGGGCGAAACGGCCGGCATCGAAATGGGGCCGGCGGTAGCAGTTCTCGTGGATGAGACGCCCGTAGGCCCATTTCGGACGCCCCTTCTCGTCAATCGGCGGCAGCTTGCCGTAGGTGACGAAATAGAGCACGGTGCCGATAAAGTTGGCCGGATTGGGCGGACAGCCGGGAATGGTCACCACCGTCTTGCCGGCCAGCAACTGGGGAGCGCCCACCGCACCGGTGGGGTTGGGCGCCGCTGACTGCACACCGCCCCAGCTGGCGCAGGAGCCGAATGCCACGATCGCGGCGGCGTGCTCCGCCGCCTCGCGGGTGATATCCACCATGGTCTCCCCGCCGATCTTGCAGAAGATGCCGTCCTGGGCCAGCGGTATGGCCCCTTCCACCACCAGCAGGTATTTACCCTGGTTCTCAGCCATCACCTTTCTTTTGATCTCCTCCACCTGATGACCGGCGCCGGTATCCAGGGTCTGATGGTAGTCGAGGGAGATGAGATCGAGGATGAGATGCTCCAGCGAGGGCTGCTCGGAGCGCAGCAGGGATTCGCTGGGGCCGGTGCACTCCTGCCCATGCAGCCAGATCACCGGAGGACGACGTTTCGGATCGGCGACCGCCCAAGCGAGTCTTCGATCTCATGAAAGATTTTGGGACATCCAAGTCCACCAAAATCGATTCGATCTTTGACAGCCTATTAGTGCCCCGGTCG
>JBEVVH010000330.1:0-2193 GCA_040507245.1 Candidatus Thiodiazotropha sp. | reverse complement strand
GCGCCTACGGCACGTCGGGTTTCCAGTATCGCCTCGCGACTACCGGGGACTACCAGCCTTCGCTTCGCTTTCCCTGGCTGGCAGCGCCGGTATATTTCGCTAACATGATCATATCCATCCCTCAACAGGCTGTTGAAATCTTGCACAGACGCTACGATCCCGCGCTCAAATCCGCCTCAAAATGCACATTTACTTGGGTAAACTGCGCTTATTCGGCGAATTTTGTCTTGTCTCGTACGCATCTGAGCGAATTTCAAAATCCTGTTAATCAGTCCTTTAGTTGAAAGACGCCCGGATCGACGTCCCAAGGGGTGATTCCGATTCCCGTCGGAACCCTTCTGTGGCAACTGGATGTGGCTTGCAGGTAAGACTACACATGACGCAACACGTTCAGATTCATTTCAAGCCAACCTTGGCGTCGATAAAAATCGAGGGCCGGGCGGTTATCCCGGTCGGCCACCAGTTGCAGCCTGGAAATATTACTGGCCGCGCACCAATCCTGCAAATGTCCCAGCAACGCCCTGCCAATACCCTGAGCTCGGCATGACTCATCGACCACAACGTCCTCCACCCAGGCAACGGGCCCACCCTCCGCAGTGGAAATCACCCGTTGCACGGTGGCCATAGCCACCACCCGATCCGTGATTGTCGCGATGAAGATCTGCGCGCCGTCTGATGCAAGCAACAGTTCAAGACCGGTGCGCTGCCGTTCGGGATCAACGTCAAAATCCCGCTCCAGGGCGAATAACTGGGACAGCAGGCGAATCATGCCATCGATATCCGAGACTTGAGCAGTTCTGATGATATACGCCTCAGACATTATCACCACTCTGTTCCGAGCCAGGGACACACTCATGTTGACCCCACAGTGGGGATATCGAGACAGGTAGGTAATCGGCAGACACCCGGAAGCCGCTCGGGATGACAAGGGTATCCCGAGCAGTTCGCGGAACTTGAGGTTGTTTCATTACTGGCGGCTCAGCGCCTCAGGGAAGATCCAGACCGTGCACCACACGACCGGATTCATCAACGGCCTCAAGTCGTGTGTAGTCCCCTTTCTCCACCTTGAGGTAGAGACAGGGGTAACTGATCATCTGAGCCTGCACACTGCCCGGTGAAGGTTCGATCCACTGCAGTGCGAACCGGGCGGTCTGATCCGAGATGACCAGTTTGTCCGAAACCAGTTTCAACCCGTATCCCCCTGAGGGTTTGGTTCCCATGTCCACCCGTACGGTCCAGAAACCGTCATCTTCCTGGGAAGACTCTTCAGACGGGCTCAGGGATTTGTTGCTCAGTACCACTCCGGCGCCTGTGCTGCGGATGATCGGTCCTTTGACCAGCACTATCCCGGGTGACTGTACCTGGCTGCAAGCCACCCCATCCTCCATCACCGTTACGGTTTTCGTCAGCGTGTTACAGCCGCTCATGGTTCCCACCAGGGTCGTGATCGTGAGCCATTTCAATACAGTGTTCTCAATCGGCATCAGCACTTACTCCGTACTCTCACGCGGATAGATCATCACCTCCAGACCTGCGTCGGAAACACTCGAACCTGTGGGCGACTGGTATTCGAAAGAGGTCGTGAAGTCGAGACTGCTGAGACTGCCGGAACCCACGGCAATCACGCTCGGCTGTGAGAGTGTCGGATAAGCCCCACAGGACTCACCTGCATCACAGATCAGATTGTCCATATCCATATCCGAACCTGCAACCAGGATGTAATTACCCGCAGGCACACTGGAGAAGCTGTAGTTAGCCCCGCTGCCCTCCGCTTCCACTGCAAACTGCATCAATGCTTCGTTGGTGGCGTTATTGATCAGCAGGATGTAATGCCGACCTGCATCACCGGAAATCGTGGTGTCCGAAACTTGCATGATGACGTCCACGTCCACCGTGGACACGCCGGAGGCCACCTGAACCACACCAGAATAGGTCGCAGGTGCAAGACCGGTACGATTCACCGTGAGTGTGTAAGTGCCCAGGCCGGAGGCGTCGACCTGCCCGGTACTGACGGACAGCCAGGCGATGTTCTCCGAAACCGTTACAGTGCCCACATCACCGCCCAGCGCCTCGACATAGAGGGTGGTGCTCTGCAGGGTACTGGACAAGCGAGTCTTCGATCTCATGAAAGATTTTGGGACATCCAAGTCCACCAAAATCGATTCGATCTTTGACAGCCTATTAGTGCCCCGG
>JBEVVH010000329.1:0-2259 GCA_040507245.1 Candidatus Thiodiazotropha sp. | reverse complement strand
CCGGGGCACTAATAGGCTGTCAAAGATCGAATCGATTTTGGTGGACTTGGATGTCCCAAAATCTTTCATGAGATCGAAGACTCGCTTGGTCGACCTTGTCGACCACCCGGCCCACGGAGGCGAGTATGTGGTCGCTGACGGGATTGCCCTGGGCATCGATGTGCTCTTCCGGCAACAGCCAGGTGATGGGGGGGAGCGCTTCGAAGCAGGCGTAACCCTGTTGGAATATGGGGCCGAATCGACGCACCGCTTCGGCGATCTTGGCGGCGGGCATCATTTCGGAACCGTAGGGCACATGCGTCAGCGATGAGAGATCGAAGTCCTCCAGCGTCGGTTCATCCAGTATGTCGATGATGGCCGATGGCTCTGGGTTCCCCGGTGGTGCCCGATGTCATGTGCAGGGAGAAGATGTCATCCTCGTGGACCGATTCCTGGCTGCGCATCGGAGCGTGGGCCGCGAGTGTCTTTTCGTAGGCGTCACCGATGGCCAGCATATGCAGGTCCGGGAGATTCCGCCGCACCCGTTCCAGAATGGTTTCGCTCAATGCGGGATCGTGAATAAACACCGCCGGTTTCAGTCTTTCGAGCATGGCAGCCGCCGATTCCGGGGGCAGGTGTTTGTGATAGCTGGCCAGAATCGTGCCGTTCTCGAAGGTCGCCAGACGGGTTTCGTACTCCTCTCCGGTTTCCGGCAGCCAAGTGAAAACAATGTCACCCTTGCGAACGCCGGATGCGTGCATCCAGGCATGCAGTCGCAGGGCGCGCTGTTCCAGTTCCCGATAGGTGAAACGGCCGCGCCGGTCGATGAGTGCGGTTCTGTTGCCATACAGCCGATAGGCCAGACGGGCGATGGAGCGCGCGGTACGCAGGCGCCAGAGCAACAGACGCGCAAACAGGGTATGTAGAGAGAACGTTTTCATGAGGCTTGTTCCTGACGTTTCTGCTCCAGCACGTCGCGTCGGAGTACCTTGCCCAGGGTGCTGCGAGGGAGATCCTGCGGAAAGATCACCACATGATCGGGAATCTGTGTGTCAGGCAAACGCTCTTGCAGGTGTCGTTGCAGGATGTCTGCCCAGTTCGGGGTTTTGCTGTTGTTCTGTGCGCGGTAGCTGCATCGCAACGAGATCGCAAGCAGGATCTGCTCGCCCACCTGAACCAGACTGGCTTCCTTGACGGCCGGATGGTCGTGGACCGCTTCTTCCAACGGACGCGGATCGAGGGTGATATCGCCGCGCCGGACCCGATCCGTTTTGCGTCCCAGGAGAGTGAGATAACCATCCCGGCTGAGTTTTCCCATATCTCCCGTGACCAGGTAGCCTTTGCGCAGGGTGGCGGAGGTCAAATCGGGACGACGCCAGTAGCCGGTGAAGACGGTCGGACTTTGAATCAGTACTTCGCCGGTTTCGCCCACAGGCAGGTCGCGATCCTGTTCGTCGACGATGCGTATGTGTACGCCGGGAACAACGCGGCCGGCGGACATCAATCTTTCCCGGGGCGCGGGCCGATGAACACCGGCCCCTCATCGACCACATGTTGTTTGGGCGTGAGCAGAGTGACGGGCGGCAGAACCTCGGCGCTGCCGTAACCCTGTTGGAGAATCGGGCCGAAGCGGGCGATGGCCTCTTCGAGTTTGGCGGCCGGCATCAGTTCCGTGCCATAGAGCAGCTGTTGCAGATCGGGCAGGGGACGAAGCGCCGGATGATCCAGCAGGTCGATCAACAGACTGGGTGTGGTGAAGAGCCGATTGATGCGCTGGTTGATCAGCAGGTCGAGCAGGGTGTCGGCGTCGTAACGTTCGGGAATGGTGAGGCAGGCGCCGGACAGCAGTGCGGGCAGGAGGATGCCGCTGCCGGCGCCGGTCAGCGGGATGCCGACCAGAAAGCGATCCTGGGTGCGGGAACGCCAACCCCGTGTCTGCGATAGATCGATGTTGGCCACCACCTGGCGCAGGCTGGTGAGATAGGCGCCGTGGCTGATGGCCAGCGCTTTGGGCTGGCCGGTGGTGCCGGAGGTAAACCCCAAAGCCGCGACGGTTGCGGGGTCGAGTTTCCGTTGATCTTGAGTCGGCGCCAGGCGGCTGTCCGGAAGCGCTGTGTCGGCGTCGTAGCGCCAGAGGCGAACTGAGGGATAATCGGGCAACGGAATGTTCTCGGAATGAACGATCAGTTCCGCAAGCGAGTCTTCGATCTCATGAAAGATTTTGGGACATCCAAGTCCACCAAAATCGATTCGATCTTTGACAGCCTATTAGTGCCCCGG
>JBEVVH010000328.1:0-2345 GCA_040507245.1 Candidatus Thiodiazotropha sp. | reverse complement strand
TTCCTCTTCTCATTTTGATTGACCGCAACTTCAATCATGGCGCATTACGACGCCGTTCGTGAGAGGGGAGGAGACCATTACATCGGGCTACGTCGCCTGCCACTTCCTTTCGGCTTCATCATCCGTATCACGGGCATCCACCCAGCGCTCGCCGTTCCCGGTTTTCTCCTTCTTCCAGAATGGCGCGCGGGTCTTCAGATAGTCGATGATGAATTCACAGCCCAGGAAAGCGGCCTTTCGATGTTGGGCTGCGACTGCGACCACCACGATGGGTTCGCAGGGCGCCATTTCACCGACCCGGTGTACCACCCGGCAGCCTTCGAGCTGCCAGCGTTCGACGGCTTCCTCGGCGATTTTCTGTAATGCCTTCTCGGTCATGCCGGGGTAGTGCTCGAGAAACAGGCGTTCGACCTTTTCCCCGTCATTGATGTCTCGCATCAGTCCGATGAAGCTGACCACACCACCAATCCGAGGGTTGTCTGCAGTCAGCAGATCGACTTCCCGATGGGGATCCAGGGGTTCTGCCTGGACTCGAATGTGAATCATGGTCTTTATCCCCCGGTTACGGGAGGGAACAGGGCGACTTCGTCACCGTCGCGGAGCGGGGTGTTGCGATCTGCGATCTCCTGGTTAACCGCCATCATAATCCGTTGGTCCTCTGCAAACAGGCGCGCCCAGACACCATCCCGTGTGCGTAATGTCTTGAGCAGTGCATCCACCGTCTCGGCCTGGATCGCTTCGATCTGCTCACCGTCTGTGTCCAGTTCTTCCCGGAATCGGGCGAAGTATCGTACGTCGATCATTCGTTCACTCATTCAGAGATAATCATTCAATCGTGGTCGAGGGTAGATGGGTTGTCAACGCGTTGAGATGGCAGAACTCTGGTGTCCATATATGCCTGGGTACTGTGATTCAGATCATTGCGGCAAAAGGTTGTACCCGCACCAGGTCACCGGGTTCGACGCCATCACGGTTGGTCTCCAGCAGTATGAAACAATTGCCTCGGCTCATGGAGGAGAGGATCCCCGACCCCTGCTGGGCCAGGCCGGTAACCCTGAAATCCCCATCGGGGGTCTGCTGCAGGTCGCCGCGAACGAATTCGAAGCGGCCAGGGCGCTTGCGCAGCCGGTTTTCACAGCGCGCCATGAGGGTGAAGGGGCGGTATTCCGTGCCGCTTGAAAGCCAGTGCAGGGCCGGCAGGACGAATTGATAAAAGCTCACCATCACCGCCACCGGGTTACCCGGCAGGCCGAAGAATACCGCTCCGTCCAGGGTGCCGAAGGTCAAGGGTCTCCCGGGCTTCATGGCGATCTTCCAGAACGCGATTTCACCGCAGGACTGCAACACCGACTTGGTGTAGTCGGCGCTACCGACGGAGACGCCGCCGGAAGAGATCACCACGTCCGCTGACGCGGCCGCCTGCTGAAAAGCCTGTTTCAGGGCATCCGGGTCGTCCCGGATCACGCCCAGGTCCAGGGTCTCCACGCCGGCCCGCTGGAGCATGCCGTGGAGGGTGTATCGATTGCTGTCGTAGAGTTCCCCTTCGCCGAGGACCTCACCGAGACCGCGCAATTCATCCCCTGTGGAGAAAAACGCCACCCGGGGTCGGCGCCGTACACTCACTTCGGCAAAACCCAGTGACGCGATGATGCCGAGGTCCGCCGGAGTCAGGCGCCGACCTGGCTCCAGCACCACCGAACCGCTTGCGATGTCTTCCCCGGCATGGCGCACGTTTTGACCGCTCCGGTGACCCTCTCCGAAGCGAATGACATCCTCCCCGATCTCCTGGCTCTGTTCCTGCATGACCACGGTGTCCGTGCCCGGAGGCATGGGTGCGCCCGTCATGATGCGCACGCACTCTCCGGGTCCACAGCGGCCCTGAAAGGGATTTCCCGCAAGCGCGGCGCCGATGAGTTTCAGGTCCGTCGACGGGGTGGTCAGGTCGCTGCCGGAGAGGGCATAACCGTCCATCGCGGAGTTGGTATGCCCGGGTACATCGACGGGGGAGATGATGGATTCTGCGAGTACCCGGTGCAAGGCATCGCGCAAGGCCAGCCGCTCACAGGCCTCGACCGGTTTCAGGTCGCTCAGGATTTTCGCCCGTGCATTCTCGACGGTGAGGGTTTGCGGGGATTCGGGGTCCGCGCAGCTGGCGGTGACGTGCAACGGGTTTTGGGTCATGACATTCGGCCCTGGTTTTCTCAGATGGCGACAATTTGCCGCAGTATGAATGCGGCAATCCCATGGGGGTCATTGATCAAGCGAGTCTTCGATCTCATGAAAGATTTTGGGACATCCAAGTCCACCAAAATCGATTCGATCTTTGACAGCCTATTAGTGCCCCG
>JBEVVH010000327.1:0-2388 GCA_040507245.1 Candidatus Thiodiazotropha sp. | reverse complement strand
TTGGCGCCTACGGCTCGTCGGGTTTCCAGTATCGCCTCGCGACTACCGGGGACTACCAGCCTTCGCTTCGCTTTCCCTGGCTGGCAGCGCATGCTCACCAATGCGGGTCTGAACGCGGCGGAAAAGGCGATGGCCATCGATGAGTATGGTGATTGCCGCGAAGGTCACGTGGCCGCCGAGCGCGCCCTCACCCTCTACCTGGACAAGCGTGAGATCGCCACCCTGATGACCCTGGGCACGCAACCGGAACTGCTGGTGCTGGGCTGGCTGAGGAACCAGCGTCTGATACGCGACCTGGAACAGATCAAGGCGCTCCAGGTGGACTGGGAGACCGGTTCGGTCGCAATCACCACCCATGCGGGTGTTGAGGGGTTGGACGAGAAACTGGAACGCAAGACCGTAACCACCGGCTGTGGACAGGGGACCGTTTTCGGCGGCCTGATGGATGAGATCGACCAACTGCATCTGAACCAGCCGACTCTGCACCAGTCAGGCATCTATCGTCTGCTGCACAATCTCAACGAACACAATGAGATCTATCGCCAGGCCGGCGCCGTGCACGGCTGCGGTCTGTGCCGCGACAGTAACATGCTGCTGTTCATCGAGGATGTCGGACGACACAACGCAGTGGACGCGATCGCCGGCCACATGTGGCTCAACGATACTCCAGGGCAGGACAAGATTTTCTACACCACCGGGCGGCTCACCTCCGAGATGGTGATCAAGGTGGCGCAGATGGGCATACCGGTGCTGTTGTCACGCTCAGGCGTGACCCACATGGGACTGGATATCGCGCGCCGGGTGGGTGTCACGCTGATCGCACGCGCCAAAGGCAAACATTTTCTGGTGTACAACGGCGTCGAAAACATCGTGTTCGACGCCGTACCGGCCAAACCGCCGACCATCAACGATCAACCCGGCGCGGAACATGCCAAGGGTTGACGCAGAGCGGGTATAGCCGGTCATATTGGGAGGAAAACCGATGTCCGCAGTGATGCAGCAACAGCCCCATGTCTTCATGAACGTCAAGCAGGTGGCGGAATACCTGCACCTGAACGAAAAGAAGATCTACGCGCTGGTCAATGAAAAGCGCATCCCCGCCACCAAGATCACGGGCAAATGGCTGTTCCCCCGTGAACTGATCGATCGCTGGATGCTCGACTCCGCCCATGGTGGACTGATGACCAATCGGCTGATCATCGCCGGAAGTGACGATCCCCTGCTCTACCGGCTGATCATGAACTTCGCCCAGGACACCGGTGCGCATGCGTTGATCAGCTACACCCCCACCGGCACCCGGCTCGGTCTCGACCTGCTGCAGGCCAACCGGGTCGATGCCAGCGGCATCCACTGGGGGCCCAAGGCCGAAAGCCAGACTCGGCATCCCGCACTGTTGCGACAGTACAGTCAGTTTCGCCAATGGGTGCTGATCCGCATGTTTCGTCGCGAACAGGGTTTGATGCTGTCACCCGGGCTGGCCGAGCGCAAGCCGGACCCCGCCAGCCTGACCGATCCACGGTACCGTTGGGTCATGCGCCAGAGTGGCGCCGGGGCCCAGCGTTTTCTGCTCGAGGTGTTGAGCAACTACGGCACCAGCGAGGACAGACTCAACCGGGTCACTACAGCATTGTCCGAGCGCGAGGCCGCCGCCGCAATCGCCATCGGTATCGCGGACGTGGCCCCGGGAGCCCGCTCAGCGGCCACGGAATACGGCCTCTCGTTCATCTCGTTCGGTTGGGAGTCGTTCGATCTGGCGTTGCCGCGCAGCATCTGGTTCCGGCGCCTGTTTCAGGATCTGCTGGCGCGCCTGCGTTCCCCCCGCGTCCTTCGACATCGCGGAGAACCTGACCGGTTATGATCTGAGTGAAGCCGGCGATCTCATATGGGGCGATGAATAGACTGGAGTACCCTGGCTACTTCGGGTCCTTCTGCATCTTCGCCTTGAGATCGGCAAAGGGATTGAAACGTCCCCCCGTAGAAGCCTCTCCTGACGCGGCATCACCATAGGCGGCATCCAACTGGCGTGAATGTTCGTTGTCGTGGCAATACAGGCACAACAGTTCCCAGTTACTGCCATCCGGTGGATTGTTGTCGTGATTATGGTCGCGGTGATGGACCGTAAGCTCAGTCAGGCTGGCACGGGTGAATGTTCGCCCACATCGGCCGCATACCCAGGGGTAGAGTTTCAGGGCACGCTCCCGGTAACCCTGCTCACGGGTTTCCCGCTCACGTCTTGCTTCAGCCACCACCCGGTCGAGCCGATCGTGATCGATGGGTTTGTTTTTCTTATCCATGTCTCTATTATTAACCTGGCGACTAAGTATATCTGATATACTCCTCTTCCATGGAAGAGAAAATCGATGCAAGAAAATTACCACGCGAAGTGCT
>JBEVVH010000326.1:0-2410 GCA_040507245.1 Candidatus Thiodiazotropha sp. | reverse complement strand
CCGGGGCACTAATAGGCTGTCAAAGATCGAATCGATTTTGGTGGACTTGGATGTCCCAAAATCTTTCATGAGATCGAAGACTCGCTTGCTATATTCTGTTGTCTCGCCAGGGACCCCTGGGTGAGTGGAAATTGCTGTTCACCCAGACCGCCATGGTGCTGGGTCAGATCGCTTTGGCCTTTCCGATCCTTGCTGCCATGGGACACTCGGCCCTGCAGGCGGTGGACAAGCGGGCCTGGGAAACCGCCCGTACCCTCGGGGCCAGTCCACTGCGGGCCTTCATCACACTGATGCACGAAGCAAGGTTCGGTCTCATGGCCGCGTTGCTCGCCGCCTTCGGGCGCATCATCGCTGAGGTGGGCGCCTCGATGATGCTCGGCGGAAACATTCTCCACTATACCCGGAACATACCCACCGCCATCGCCCTGGAAACCAGCAAGGGTGAGTTTGCCCAGGGGATCGCCCTGGGGATCGTACTCCTGACCCTGGCCTTCACCCTCAACGCGCTGTTGCAGAACTTTCAAGGCAGGGGGCAACCCGTAACATGAACACTGAAACTCGGCTGCAACTGAAGAACCTCTGCAAAAGCTTCGGCAAACGGCGGGTACTCAACAACGTCGCGCTGGCGCTCGGCGCTGGAGAGGTCATACTGCTGTGCGGTCCCAACGGCGCCGGCAAGAGCACCCTGCTGCGAATCCTCGCCGGACTCGAAAAACCCGATCGCGCGGAGCTGTCTGTCAGCGACGCGGAGCTGCGCTCCTGGCGTCACTGCAAGCAGCGTCTGCTGCAACAGACCCTCTATCTCCACCAGCATCCGTATATGTTTGACGGTTCGGTTCGCTATAATCTTGCCTATGCCCTGCCGCGAAAACTTGACGCACAGGCCCGCCGGGAGCGGATCGATCAGGCTTTGGCCTGGGGAGGCATCGCGCATCTTCAGGATAATCCATCGAAAGACCTCTCCGGTGGGGAAAGGCAGCGGGTTTCATTGGCCAGGGCCTGGCTCAGGCAACCGAGGATACTGTTTTTGGACGAACCGACAGCCAATCTCGACCAGGCATCGAGACAACGCACACTCGACCTGCTGACTCCGCTCAAGGAGTCTGGCATGTCCATGGTCATCGCCAGTCACGATGCCCATCACTTTGCCCCGCTGGCCGATCGCACGCTCTACCTGCATGAGCGGCAATTGATTGAGGCACAACCCATACTCAACAGTCGCATCCTGCCCGGCGAGCCAGACCTGTCCGTGAGAATTCCGGCATGATCAGCCCTGACGATATCACCGCCGTGATACTCGCCGGTGGGCGCGGACAACGCATGGGCGGCGTCGACAAGGGACTGGTCATGTTCAACGGGCGACCGCTCATTGCCCATGTCATCGAGGCAATCGCGCCTCAGGTGCGCAGCCTGATGATCAATGCCAACCGCAACCTGGCGCAGTATCAGCAATTCGGATACCCGGTGTTCGCGGACTCCCTGAACGACTTCCAGGGTCCCCTGGCCGGTTTTCTCGCCGCCATGGAGGTGGTGCAGACCCCCTACCTGGTCACCGTCCCCTGCGACGGCCCGTTGCTGGCCAACCACCTGGTTTACCG
This sequence comes from Candidatus Thiodiazotropha sp., assembly GCA_040507245.1. GTDB lineage: Bacteria > Pseudomonadota > Gammaproteobacteria > Chromatiales > Chromatiaceae > Thiodiazotropha. The sequence goes on along the minus strand of JBEVVH010000326.1, from coordinate 812 downwards.
ACTCAGCCAGGCACTCGAGCGTGACTCGGCGGAGATCGCGGTGGCCCACGACGGGCAACGGCTGCAACCGGTCTACGCCATGCTTCCGGTCTCTCTGAAGCAGAGCCTGCACGATTACCTGGCAGGCGGTGATCGCAAGATCGATCTCTGGTATGCCCAGCACCAGATGACCACGGCGGATTTCTCCGACCTGCCGGACACCTTCATCAACATCAACACCGAGGAGGAGCGCGATCGTTTGCAGGGTGACCCATCGTGATCGATTTTCCCCGACCCCTGCTCGGTTTCAGCGCCTACAGCGGAACCGGCAAGACCACCCTGTTGAAACAACTCCTGCCGATCCTGCGGGAGCAGGGCCTGCGGGTTGCCGTGATCAAGCATGCGCACCACAGTTTCGATGTGGACCAGCCGGGCAAGGACAGCCATGAACTGCGCATGGCGGGGGCCAGTCCAATGTTGATCGCATCCCGGCGCCGCATGGCCATGATCGTCGAGTTTGATCCACGAGACGATGAACCCACCCTTGAGGAACTGCTCCCCAACCTCGATCCGCACAGCATCGACCTTGTACTCGTGGAAGGATTCAAGCAGGCGGATTTCGCAAAAATCGAACTGCACCGGCCATCCCTGGGCAAACCCTTGCTCTGCACCGGCGATCCGCGGATCATTGCCCTGGCATCCGATGCCGATATCCCGGAGGCTCCCGCGAGCCTGCCTCGGCTCGACCGCTGCCAGCCAGGGAAAGCGAAGCGAAGGCTGGTAGTCCCCGGTAGTCGCGAGGCGATACTGGAAACCCGACGTGCCGTAGGCGC
>JBEVVH010000325.1:0-2422 GCA_040507245.1 Candidatus Thiodiazotropha sp. | reverse complement strand
TGTCACAACTGGCAATACATTTTGAGGGGCGGCTAGAAGACCACATGGCACTGTGACATCTGGTTGACACAGAGTTTTGAACACCCTCGTTGCAGACACAGTAAAGCGAGCGGTTCCGCCCGCCAACCCTGGGAGTAAGTATCAACTATGGAATACCGTCAACTCGGCGAAAGTGAACTGAAGGTCTCGGCGGTCTGTCTGGGGACCATGACCTTTGGCCAGCAGAACAGCGAGGCCGAGGCCCATGAGCAGCTCGACTATGCGGTTGAGCGAGGCGTCAACTTTGTCGATACGGCGGAGATGTACCCGGTTCCGCCCAAGGCGGATACCGTTCACCGTACCGAAAGCATCGTCGGGAACTGGCTCAAGGGGCAGCCGCGCGAGGCTGTTGTTCTGGCTACCAAGGTGACAGGCCCCCGGCGCGCCATGGATTGGATCTGCGGCGGTCCTGTCGCCCTTGACCGGGACAACATCCGCTCTGCGCTCGAAGGATCCCTGGCTCGTTTGCAGACAGACTATGTCGATCTGTATCAGTTGCATTGGCCCGAGCGCAATGTGCCGATGTTCGGCGGCGATCAGTTCGATCCAGGCCAGGAAATCGATGCGGTTCCGATTCGCGATCAGTTGCAGACCCTGGCTGAACTGGTTCAGGAGGGCAAGATCCGTTACGTTGGTCTGTCCAATGAAACCCCCTGGGGGGTGATGCGTTTTCTGCATCTGGCGGAGGAACACGGCTTGCCGCGCATCGTTTCGATTCAGAACGCTTACAGTCTGCTTAACCGAACCTACGAGTATGGTCTTTCCGAGGTGGGGTATCGCGAACGAATCGGCCTTTTGGCCTATTCTCCCCTGGCTTTCGGATACCTGAGCGGCAAGTATCTGGCCGATGGCGACCAGCACGGGAGAGCCACTTTGTTTAAAGGGTTCGCCCAGCGTTACCAGAAGCCCAACGTGGAGCCCGCGGTAAGCGCCTATGCGGAACTGGCGCGGCGGCATGGCCTGAGTCCGGCTCAATTGGCGCTGTCGTTCGTCTATCGGCGTTGGTTCGTTGCCAGCACCATCATCGGTGCAACCGGCATGCCTCAGTTGAAGGAGGATCTGGATGCCTGGGGAAGGCCGTTGTCGGGAGATATTCTGGATGCGATCGAGACGCTGCATCGGCGTTTCACCAATCCGGCGCCCTAGCAGGCTGTTGAAATTCGCTCCTTACCCGTCTTATACGACCCAGACAGCCGTCCACCTCGACTTCGTCTCCGGTTTTGAGCTGCTCGAGAATCCCCGGCAGGTGGACAACCGCCGGTATGCCGAACTCCCGCGCCACGATGGCGCCGTGGGAAAGATAACCGCCGGTCTCCATGATCAGTCCGCCCGCCTTCAGAAACAGAGGGGTCCAGGAGGGATCGGTGGAGGGCGCCACGAGCACCTCTCCGGGCTCAAGTCGCACCCCCTCTTCGGGTGACCGCAGTATCCGCGCGCGTCCCCTGGCGCGACCGGTTCCCACGGCCATCCCCTCAATCCAGTCCCCCTCAGGGGTGATCGCATGCTTTTCATCGAATGTGTGTGCGGGTTGGCCGGTCTGTTTCACAAACACCGCTTGCGCATCGGTCTCAAGCCAGCGTCTGAGCTGCGTTCGTCGGTCGGTCAGACGATTGCGGATGCCCTCGGTGCCAATCGTTCCCTCAATGATCTGCCGGAGTTCCGGTAGAGACAGTTCAAAAATAGCCTCTGCATCATCGATCAGTCCCCGGCATCGCCAGTTAACGCTCAGTTGCATCAGCAGACGTCTTTGCGGTTCCATCAAGGCTACCAATGCGCTGCGGGCCGCCTCACGGAGATTGGTTTCTGCATGGGCGTCCTGGATCAGTCTTTTCACTAGGGGCAGGAGCCAGAACGGTAACCGTTCACGGAGGGTTGCAAGCGCCCGGTTTGCTGACGAGGTCTGATGTTGATGCAGGCTTTCCAGATCCCGGTTCATCAGTCCCCTGATGGTGTCGAACAGATAGTCCGGTGATTCCCGCCAGCGGGGATGGCGAAAATAGGATTCATACACGCCTCGATGTCCGTAGCGCGCAAGAAACTCGGTAAAGGCGATTCGGAAGGGGGTTCGTTTCGGGTAGGGCCGTGCGCCATTCGGCGCGGCCTGAAGGTTCGACGATCCAGGCATGGGTCAACGGATCGTCTCGGGCGATTTGAGCCAGTTTGACGAGGGCATAGGATTGGCGGGCCGTGATGCTGGGTTCACCGCCGGCCAGCAGTGCGGCGGTCAGCGTGTGACCTTGCCCGGGCAGGCGGCGTTCGATCAGGTCCGCCAGCAACGACAGGCTTCCGCCGCTCGATCGCTGCCAGCCAGGGAAAGCGAAGCGAAGGCTGGTAGTCCCCGGTAGTCGCGAGGCGATACTGGAAACCCGACGAGCCGTAGGCG
>JBEVVH010000324.1:0-2452 GCA_040507245.1 Candidatus Thiodiazotropha sp. | reverse complement strand
CTGTCACAACTGGCAATACATTTTGAGGGGCGGCTAGAAGACCACATGGCACTGTGACATCTGGTTGACACAGAGTTTTGAACACCCTCAGTCGTAATCCTTGTAACGGGCCATCATCCATTCTCCATGCCAGTATTGTGATGCCTTGATTCTAACGAAAAATAGGGTTTTTCTACAGCCTCAACGACTATTTAAGGCCCGCTCTTACCATTGGCTTACAATATCATTGCAATTCTAAACTCGAAGTTGTATATCCAAGTGGTTTGCCCTGGGGTGATGCTGATGATGGTGTATGTTTTGGTGAATTTGTCAAACCAGATGATATACAACATTATTCCTTGGCGATTAAGGCGGTTAAAATAGCGACTGAAATTGTAACAATAGATGAAACTATTAGAACAAGATTCAGCTTAAAAAGGTCTTGAGCGCGGATAAAAAATGTTACATCTATTCCTGTGCAACGACGTGCTATTTTTCACGATCAGCTGTGATGGTCGTTATAAGCCTGACAAATAGGACACCCACCGTAAGCTACATAGAGGGTGTTCAAAACTCTGTGTCAACCAGATGTCACAGTGCCATGTGGTCTTCTAGCCGCCCCTCAAAATGTATTGCCAGTTGTGACAGCGTGAGATTCCAGTTTTGCACAGGGTGTGTCCATCGTTCAGACGCCTTGAGTATACCGGCATAGAGCAGCTTGAGTAAGCTGTTTTCATTGGCGAAGCCACCCTCGCTGCCAGCCAGGGAAAGCGAAGCGAAGGCTGGTAGTCCCTGGTAGTCGCGAGGCGATACTGGAAACCCGACGTGCCGTAGGCGCCAAAGGGGATCCAAAGATCGCATCCGAACGCGACGTCCAGTCATTCGGGAGCTGACAACGGAGCGGTGACGAGCTTGCGAAGTCATCGCGTAGTGTCAGTGACCGGGACGGCCGGGGCACTAATAGGCTGTCAAAGATCGAATCGATTTTGGTGGACTTGGATGTCCCAAAATCTTTCATGAGATCGAAGACTCGCTTGCCCATACTCCGCCAGCAAGCCCCGCAGCTGGTTGATCAACCGCCTCTGCTCATCCACCCAATGCTGGCGCAATCGATCCAGACTCTGACGGTCCTGATCCGCCGGACTCTTGATCGCCACCGCCCGGATCCGTCCGTGCTGCAGCGCTTCGGCCAACGCCTCCGCATCGTTGTAGTCGTTCTTCTGGCCCCGCAGATAGCCTTTGACATGCTGAGGGGGCAACACCACCACCTTGTGGCCTAACGCTATCAGGCGCCTCGCCCAATAGTGCGCGCTCGCGCAGGCCTCCAGGGCGATCCGCGCCGGGGGCTGTTGGGCAAAAAATCGTTCCACTTCGCCGCGCCGCAACTTCTTGCGCCAGACCCGTTGGCCCTGCTCATCGAGCGCTACCGCGAAAAAAACATGCTTTGCCAAATCCACGCCAATTGTCATAACATTTTTCATGGTCTCTTCCTCTTCTCATTTTGATTGACCGCAACTTCAATCATGGCGCATTACGACGCCGTTCGTGAGAGGGGAGGAGACCATTACATCGGGCTACACGATTGCTCAAATCCGTTTGAGTGAGTGTCGGGTTAGTACGGCACCCGGATTCTGCGGCGTTCAATGGGTGAACGTCCAGATATACCCACATATTCTCGGGTGGCTGACCGCCACGCAGAGTTACCGATAAATGTCTCCTCCCATAACTTCACCTGCAACCAGCAGTCCGAATGGCAGGTTATACTTGCATGGGTGGCGAGTAATGCACCCGCATGGGAGTCGATCCTGATATGAGCATACGGAGCGGATTCAGCAGCCTCTGGCAAACGGCTGAAAATCACCAAGGAATCAGTTGGCTGTTCCTGAGATTTCTCGGCCTGATCTACCTGATCGCATTCTCCTCCCTTGCGCTCCAGATCGTGGGACTGGTGGGTGAACAGGGCATCCTGCCCCTGTCGACTTACATGCAGGTGGCGGAACATTCCCTGGGTGAACGCGCGCACTACTGGCTGCCAATGATCTACTGGTGGATTGGAGGGGGTGACACGACCCTTCTAATCACGGCCTGGGTCGGTGTTCTGGGGTCTCTGATGCTGATCCTGGGTCATTGGGAAAGGCCTGTTCTGATCCTGCTGTTCGTGGTTTACCTGTCCCTGGTACACGCCGGTCAGCTGTTCATGAATTTTCAATGGGACACCCTGCTGCTCGAAGCGGGATTCCTGGCCATCTTCTTGCCCGGCGGACCGACTCTGCTGCTGGTGATCCTGTTCGAATGGCTATTGTTTCGACTGCGTTTTCTCTCGGGACTGTTCAAGCTGCTGAGAGGGGATCCCTCCTGGTCGGGGTTCACTGCCCTCAACTACTATCGCTGCCAGCCAGGGAAAGCGAAGCGAAGGCTGGTAGTCCCCGGTAGTCGCGAGGCGATACTGGAAACCCGACGAGCCGTAGGCGCC
>JBEVVH010000323.1:0-2482 GCA_040507245.1 Candidatus Thiodiazotropha sp. | reverse complement strand
AAAACTCCTGGACGGGTTCGCAAGTATTTTGAACACCAAAAGATTGCATACGCCGCATAGCGATCTCTGTATTTAACGGCCGGGTTAATACTGATCAGCACCTGCTGGCCGAGTGGCTGACCACCCAGCACCTGGCGAACATAGCGCCGGTCGCTGTAGTCCTTGAGTTCCTTGTTGTCACTGCGGGAGATGTTTTGCCCATTGATATCCACGGTAAAGGCGAGATAGATCCACCCGTAGGTGTCGACGATCGATTCGAGGGCCTTTTTCTGTCGCATCCCGTCCATGCTGATCATGTCGGGCAATTCCGCATTCTGCTGCATCACCCGGGCGTTCATGTCGATCCAGCTTTCGACATAGCTGCGCAGCTGATCCGCCGTTGATGAAAGCCGATTGTCTACGTCCTGACTGATTGCGGTTTCACTGGCGGTATGACTGATATACCAGACAATCGCCAACGGAATCGCCGCCACCAGAATCATGGCCAGTGCCAGTTTGAAAAAAAATACCGAAACGAATCCGAGGGTTCTCAGCCATTATCACTACTCCTGCCTTGAAGTATTCAGTTTATTTCTGTCTGAACCCCTTCCCCATGCGGGAGACGAGGCGGGTACGGTGTTGGAATTCACTTACGCTATCCTTGGCCTTTCACCTGACAGGGCCGCGCGGTTGGACGCTGGCGCACTTTCATTGACCAGCGGAATTGATATGTAGAAGGGTGAGAATTTCGCGTGTGGGTTGCGAAAGATTTCAATCCATCGGGAAAACCGGGTAACGCTCCGCGACCACAGCGGGCTTGCATACCGGCAACGCCTTAGAACGAGTGAGAGACTGAAATAAGACGACTGGCTCACTGGTTATTGATAGATTCCCTCCCATCACTCCTCACTGTATCACGGCTTCCATACCCGCAACGATCCTGGATAGTGTGTAGTCGACCGGTTTTCCTGACCCGGGTCTGGGTGACTCCTTTTGAATCCCGGGCGGTAACTCCCACCCTGCCTTAACCCTGGCAAAACGTGTCAACGGGGGAACATTTCACTATCCAAACCGGTCCGATGTCAATCAATCTTGATCGCAAGATCACAGAGTGTGGAATAGAACAATGTTTAGTTGCATCAGACGATTAGCATCGATTTGCTGTTGCTGAGCGCGCTACACTCTGCCGCCCCAACTGACAATTCACCTTCAAGGAGCATGTAAGCAATGAAGCAAAAGCCACTCTTTACGATTCTCGCCGGACTGATGATTTCCTGCAGTTCCATGGCATCCGACAAGCCCCACTGGGGTTACACGGGAGAGGAAGGCCCCCAGCACTGGGGCAGCCTGTCACCGGATTACAAAGTCTGTGCCAGTGGACACAATCAGTCTCCCATCAACCTGACCGGTATGATCGAAGGCGACCTGCCTGAGTTGCAGATCAGCTACAGCCAGGTTGCCGATGAGATCGTCAACAACGGCCACAGCATCCAGGTCAATGCACAACCGGGCAACGCCATCACGATCGACAACCACAGCTACGAGCTGAAGCAATTTCACTTCCATTCACCCAGTGAAAACACCATCGAAGGCGAGTCCTTCCCGCTGGAAGCTCATTTCGTGCACGCGGACGCCGAGGGCAACCTGGCCGTGATCGCGGTGATGTATCGCAGCGGCGCCGCCAATGCCGAACTGGCCAAGGCCTGGTCACAGATGCCTGATCAGGCCGGTGCCAAGGCGCAGCTGAAAAAACCGGTGAATCCGGGGGTTCTGCTCCCAGGCAACCACGATTACTACCGCTTCAACGGCTCCCTGACCACGCCGCCTTGCACCGAAGGGGTTGCCTGGTTCGTGATCAAGCAGATCGACAGCGCATCGCCGGAGCAGATCGAACAGTTCGCCCACACCATGCACCACGACAACAACCGCCCGGTTCAGCCGGTCAACGCACGCGTGGTGATTGAATAACTCAATCACCGAGCCAGTTGTATCCTGTTCCCACGCTCCTCGAGGGAACGTCTATCAGGGTCGAGGCAAACCTGTCAGGCAGGTGCCGTGGCGTGATATCGATATGCTGCTTTGATCTCCCCGCAGGGGATTAAGTGAAGCACCTGGAGCGTTTTGTATTGTCCCGCAGTACTTCACATTCTGCCGGATCCCGGTTCCACTTCGTTTCGCCCGGGCTACAGGTGAGGTTCGCCCCTCTTGAGATTCCCGCATCTCCCGAGCAACGTAGCTCGGGTGCAGCGAAGCGTAACCCGGGAGGTCGTGGCACGAATCGACCATAGTGGGTTGATCGAGTTAGCGCAGTGTATCCCGACCTACGGTTACTGCACTGATCTCAAGAAATGGGGAGAAAGGAAGTACCTGGAAAATTTTGTATTGTCCCGCAGCGCTTCGCATTCTGCCGGATCCCGGGTTCCGCTTCGCTGCACCCGTATATGGTCTCCTCCCCATTTGCAAGGCATCTTGTGGTTAATGTCAGGGACAGGTTTGCTGCCGT
>JBEVVH010000322.1:0-2509 GCA_040507245.1 Candidatus Thiodiazotropha sp. | reverse complement strand
CGCCTACGGCACGTCGGGTTTCCAGTATCGCCTCGCGACTACCGGGGACTACCAGCCTTCGCTTCGCTTTCCCTGGCTGGCAGCGATCGCTCAGATTTTCAAGCAGATCGGGATTGTCTTCGATGATGAGCAGGAACATGACACTCAGAGCATAATAGCCGCATCGATCCAAGTCCAACGGGGAGGCCAGCTGAGAGGAAAAAGCAGGCCCCATGAGTGGGGCCGCATGATGTCAACGGCGGCGGCTCAACGGACAGCTGCGGCGCACTGTCCGTTGCGGCGCGATCTTACGCACCACTGGGCGGGACTGGGTGGCAGGGCGGACCGAATTGGTTTTCGCCCTGGGCGTGACTTTTGACACATCGCTCATCTTCACCGAATTGAATGTGTCGGTATTGATCGGCGCCATGCGGGTGCCTTTGGGCGGCGGGGTTTGGGTGTAGTTGACTTTACCCTCCTCATCGTACCACTTGTACATACCGGCCAGAGCCAGCGGTGAGAGGCTCAGCATTGCCAGTGCGGCAAATACCGAGAAACGAAATACCCGTTCCATGCTGTGTCCTTCCAGATCGTCCAATCTGGGGCATAAGGTAACACAAAAAGATACCAGACTCCCACGACCATCCCATGCCTGCCTAGCAGGCCCTAAAGCAAACTTCTTTCAGGTCGCCAACCTGACTACAGGTCATCATTTATACCAGAGACAAGGATTCCCGCAGCGGACCCAACTGTCGCTGAGCCAGCTCGGGCACAAAATTCAGGAGTGGTAAGCAAAACTGAACTACAAGGCCGGGAGGCTATCATGACGCTTCTAAACAACCTGCCCATCAAACTGCGCCTAACACTCATTGTCGGGGTTTCCGTTGCAACCTCGGTTATTATCGGATTACTCGGACTCACCAGTCTGCGCAGTGCCGATGAATCGGTGGATGAGCTGTACAATGTGACCATCCAACACATACACAACATGGGCGTCGTAGTTGAGCATCTCCAGGCGACCCGCACCCAGATGTTGTTCAGTCTCCAGCACGACCCCGCTTTGGATATCTCAACCAAGCATGACCACCCATTATCGCGCCACACGGATCAGGCGAAGCGGGACATGGAAGAGTTGAACCAGCACTGGCGGAAATTCACCTCCACTGATATCACTGAGGAAGAAAAGCAACTGGTAATGACCTTCAACGAGGCCTGGTCAAATCTGGTGAACAAGGGATTCACACCGATGATCGATCGGATGAATAACGGTGAATTCGACAAGGCTGCCTCCCTGCTGATGGAGGTCATCAACCCGAACACCGCCGAAGCAGTGAAGGTGCTCGACCGCCTCACTGAGATCCAGATGACCGAGGCCGGCGAGATGTTCGAGGTCACAGACGCCAACTACCACACCATGTTCAACGTCATCATCGTCTGTCTGGTGATTGGCGGCCTGGTGAGTGCCGTCCTGGCTTACATGACCATTTCCGGAATCTCCCGCGCGGTCGAGCAGATCGAGGTCGCATCCACCCGTCTCTCGGAAGGTGACCTGAATGCCCGTGTCGAGTACACAGCCCGGGACGAAATGGGTCACATCGCCGGATCGGTAAACCGCATGTCGGAAACCTTCCACAATATGGTCAATGAAGTGAAGGAGGCGGTGAGCCGGTTGGCCTCCGCAGCGGAAGAAACCTCAGCGGTAACCGCGCAAACCACCGCCGGTATCAATCAGCAGATGAGCGAGACCAGCCAGGTCGCTACGGCAATCAACCAGATGAACGCCACAGTTCACGAAGTGGCGCGAAATGCTATGGATGCAGCCAATGCGGCCCGGGAGGCGGATACCACCTTCATCCAGGGCAAGCAGGTGATCGACGGGGTCATCGAGGCGATCGGCAGTCTTGCCAACGAAGTCGAATCCGCGGCCACGGTGATCCAGGAACTTGAAGTAGAAAGTAAAAGCATTGCCTCGGTACTGGATGTGATCAAGGGCATTGCCGAACAGACCAACCTGCTTGCGCTCAACGCAGCCATCGAAGCGGCCCGGGCCGGGGAACAAGGACGCGGTTTCGCCGTGGTGGCGGACGAGGTCCGCACCCTGGCGGGACGCACCCAGGAATCGACCCGGGAGATCGAAGAGATGATCAGCCGGTTGCAGGCTGGGAGCAACAATGCGGTGCGGGTCATGGCCTCCGGCAAGGAGATGACCCAGGTGGGCGTGGAAAAGGCCGGATCGGTCGGAGAGGCGCTCTCATCCATCAACACTGCCGTGGAACACATCACTGCCATGAACACCCAGATTGCCAGTGCTGCGGAAGAGCAGAGTGCGGTCACCGAGGAGATCAACCGCAGTATCATGAGTATCAATGAGGTGGCGGAGCAGACCGCCACCGGTGCCCAGCAGACCTCAGCCGCCAGTGACGAACTGGCCAGGCTCGCGGAACAACTCAAAGGACTGGTGAATCACTTCAAGGTTTGAACCAGCGGCCGCCTCGCACCGGAAGGTTGGGTGCGGGGGGGGGGGGGGGGG
>JBEVVH010000321.1:0-2585 GCA_040507245.1 Candidatus Thiodiazotropha sp. | reverse complement strand
TTGGCGCCTACGGCACGTCGGGTTTCCAGTATCGCCTCGCGACTACCGGGGACTACCAGCCTTCGCTTCGCTTTCCCTGGCTGGCAGCGAGCGAGGATAGGCGATGCGCGGATCGGGCTGATCCAGGGATTGCCAGTCTATGGAGACACTTTTCACCTTCACCCCGGCCTTATAGTAGACGGTTCGATACAGTGCATAGGTCCGCTGATCGATCTCGCTGATGTGGTAGTCGTACCACCAGTTCTTGAACCTGGTGGTGCTCTTGAGCCGGTAGATCGGCTTACCGATGTGCGAACACTGAGGACCCGGCAGGTGCAGGGTATAGCGGTTTTTCTCCCAAGGCTCGAGCACCATGGTATCGAGGCACTTTTCAAGTCGCCCCTCCCCCAGAAGTTCGTGGACCTCGTCATCCGGGGTGCGCAGCACCAGTTCCCCATAGGTCAGATTGGTACCGAACCAGACGTCCTCATGAGAGGGCTCGTTGATGCGCCGGATTTTGCGCAACGCCGGCAGCCAGATGGCGATGGAAGACCCCCGGGAATCGTCCCGGTATCGGGTAAACAGCACCCCCGTACCCTTGGTCTTGCCGGAGGTGAGAATTGCCATCTGCAGGGATTCGATAGCGGGGCTTTGCGGCTGGTTGTTGACGTAGGTGTCAAAGGTCTGAACCGTGGGGGTGCGCTGCCCGGTGCGCATCGCGGTGGGCGCCCGGTTCACTACCAGCGCCACATCCTGTCCGCGACGCTTGCTGACGGCATTGCGCACCAGACCCCCATGGGCTGCTGTGTAGACCTCACGCGCCAGCTGATCCGCACTCATGGGCGCAGAGGAAGAAGGGGGAGGCGACTCCACAGCAAAACCTGGGGCTGACAGCAGAAACAGCAGTGATAAAAGGATACTCTGCGACATGCCAATGACTCTGCCATGGATGAACTGAGCAGACAAGGGAGTGATATCCCTAATATTGGCAGCACAAGCCCGTTCCGGACTGGGTTCGTGCGGCCATCGATGAGCACATGGGTAATGACATCGAGGATGCCAAGCACGCCGGCGCGCTGGGTTTCATGGCCAGGGCCCTGGTGATGGCCACCATGCCCTACAAAGACCCTAAGACCGACGCCTTCACCCGCAAAAACGGCGAATTCCGGCTGAGGATTCTCGCCGGCTACGAAGGCGGCATCCCCTACGGCATCTACCCCCGCCTTCTGCTGTCCTGGGTAACTACCGAGGCCGTGCGGTGCCAGTCCCCCGTGATCGAGCTGGGGGACTCCCTGCTCGGATTTCTCCGCGAGGTGATGGAACTGCGCTCCAGCAGTGGCGGTTCCCGAGGCACCTCCACACGAGTTTCCGAGCAGATGAAACGGCTCTTCGGTGCCCTCATTACCGCTCAGTACACCGGCGACCTGGGCAACGGGCGCAAGGGGTTCAAGCTGCGCAATGTGATGATCGCCGATAACCTCGACATCGATGGCGAGGACTGGGCGCTTGACGGAGACAACGACCAAGGCAGCGCCCTGTGGCGGCCGCAAGATCAGCATGAGGCCGGTACGTGGCAATCTACCGTGCGGCTGAGCCAGAATTTCTTCCAGGAGTGTATAGATAGACCGATTCCGATCGATCTCCGCGCCTACAAGTCGTTGCGTGGATCTCCGCTCGCCATGGACGTGTATACCTGGCTCACCTACCGGATGAGCTACACCGAGCGCCGCACCCGCCCGATCCCCTGGGCAAGCCTCATGCTCCAGTTCGGCAGCAACTTCCAGAACGACCAGGCGGTGCGCGACTTCAAGAAGGCATTCCTGAAGGCGCTCAAGGCTGTCGCCGTTGTCTACCCACAAGCCCAGGTGGACGTGAAGGATAACGGCCTGGTGCTGATCCCCTCCCCGACGCACATTCAGCCGGTGGGGCAGCCGCGACAGAAAGAGCTGTTCTGATACTGCGCTGAAGAACTCCCGGCCGGCGCATCGAGACCGAGTGCGCTGAAGAACTCCCGCCGAGTGCGCTGAAGAACTCCCGCCGAAAACGGCCTGAAATCGCCCTATCCTTTTGATTTACAGTGTAAATTTTGCCGTTTTCGCGCGCGACCCTATATTGATCTTCCTTTAAAATAACCTGTAGTTGGTGTCTCCGATCTGTGCATAAGCCAACCTTCAAGATCGGCGCAATTTGCAAGCGAGACCACCTACCCTTCGCCTTCCCTGGCTTCGCCCCGCGCAAGCGCGGCCTGAGCTGGCCATCCATGGCCAGCTAAAGTTTGTGCTCTTGCAGAGGGGCTACGCCCCTCTGCACTCCCCAACAATCAACGTCCTCTGCCAACACCTATCCCTGGAGTAACAACCCAACTCCCGAGTGTCATCCAGTCTAAAAAGATTGAACACCAAGGAGGGGGAACCGACCGGCCGGGCCGACACTATAATGGTTGCATTATAGGGCATTTTGCCCTAATATAGACGATGAAGGCCGGGCATGCCGCCCTGGTCAAATACCGGAGATTTCCCAAGCGAGTCTTCGATCTCATGAAAGATTTTGGGACATCCAAGTCCACCAAAATCGATTCGATCTTTGACAGCCTATTAGTGCCCCGG
>JBEVVH010000320.1:0-2602 GCA_040507245.1 Candidatus Thiodiazotropha sp. | reverse complement strand
GGGACCTGAATCTACAGTTGAAACAAAAAAGCCACTGAATTCAGTGGCTTGATGTTTTTGATTGGCGGAGAGAGAGGGATTTGAACCCTCGGATCCCGGAAAGGGATCACCTGATTTCGAGTCAGGCCCGTTCGGCCGCTCCGGCACCTCTCCCGTTTGTGTATGCGCCGCTTGTCTGAAGATCTGACGATCTGGTGATGCAAACCGCTGTGCTTTTTACGATAAATCCGGTTTATTGTCCAATATCAATGCCGGATTAGCGGAAGTAGGTTACCAAGATACCTTGAGCGCCTGTTGATTCAAAGTCTGCTTCGATCCAGTGCGGTTAAACTGAGGAAAGCCCCAAGCATCCGTCAATCCGACCAACGCCGGGGCCTCCGTGCCTGATCAAACAGGCTCCCCCACATCCGTTGGGATGAAGGTATGCGTAGCGTTCAGTCCCTTTCAGGCTTTGATCCGGGGCTTTCCTCTGCTTTACTGAGTATCTGAGGGATTCGGGCGGCATGGAGGCCCGTGCTCAACGGGAGCCTGGACCCGTTTGCATTGTCATAACAAAAAGTAATCGCTCAAAATACGACCCGATGTCATCGACCTTTCGCATAAAACTGCTGACCCTGTGCCTGACGTTCGTCCTGGCTTATCTCAATGGTTGCAGTATACCCCCGCCACTGGTCGAGCGGATCAAGGAATCGGGGGAACTCAGGGTGGTCACCCGCAACAGCGGCACCACCCTGTACGAGGGATCCGAAGGCCTCACCGGTTTCGAATACGACCTGGTGCAGCTGTTCGCCAAGGATCTGGGCGTCAAAGTTCACTTCATCATTCCCCAGAGTTTCGACGGCCTGCTGCCGAGCGTGATCAATGGTGACGCTCACCTGGCGGCGGCCGGCCTCACGGTCACCCCGGAACGGGAAGCGGAAATCCGTTTTGGCCCTTCCTACCAGGAGATCACCCAACAGGTGATCTACCGCTCCGGGAGTAAACGACCGAGAAAGATCGAAGACCTGCTGGGCCGTGATTTGCACGTCCTGTCCGGCAGCAGCCATGAGGAGGAACTGCTGCGGCTGAAGAAGAAATATCCGGTCCTGACCTGGGTCAGCCACTCGGACCTGGAAAGCGCGGAACTGTTGCAGATGGTCGAAGACAAGGAGATCGAGTTCACCATCGCCGATTCCAACGAATTCGCGGTCACCCGACGTTTCATGCCCCATATCAAGGTGGGCTTCGACCTGACCAAACCGCAACCCCTGGCATGGGCCATGGCGCATGCGGAAGATGCCAGCCTGTATAACGCCATGGAGTCCTTCTTCAACCGCATCCGTGAAGACGGCACCCTGTCCCAATTGATCGAGCGTTATTATGGCCATATCGGGCGGCTCAACTTTGTCGAGCTGCGTACATTTGTCAAACATTACAACAATCGATTGCCCAAATACTTGGACTTCTTCAAGGAAGCGGAACGGCTCACCGATATCGACTGGCGCCTGTTGGCTGCGATCGGCTATCAGGAATCCCATTGGAATCCCAAGGCGAAATCTCCTACCGGGGTACGCGGCATCATGATGCTCACCCTGGCCACTGCCGAGCACATGAAGATCGAGAGCCGTCTCGATCCGGAGCAGAGCATCATCGGCGGAGCCAAGTACCTGTGCTTCGTGGAGAACCGTTTACCCGAAGACATCCCCGAACCCGATCGCCTGTGGCTTACCCTGGCCGGTTATAACGTGGGCTTCGGACATGTGGAGGATGCCCGGGTGCTCACCCAGCAACTCGGCGATGATCCCGACAAATGGGCGGATGTAAAAAAGCACCTGCCCAAGTTGAGCCTGAAAAAATGGTACAAGAACCTCAAGCGGGGTTATGCACGGGGCAGTGAAGCGGTCAATTATGTGGACAATATTCGCGCCTACTACGAGTTGCTGAAGTGGCAGTTACGCCAGACCGAAGCGAAGAAGAAAAGCGCCCCGGATGACTCACCCCACGCGCTCTCCATCATTCCCGACGCCCTTTGACAGGTCATGATTATGATCGATTCAGGCGATAGATCCTGATCTGCCTGTAGCCCGGATGCAGCGTAGCGGAATCCGGGGGGATTGGGCTTCGAACTTTCCCGGGTTACGCGTTGCTTCACCCGGGCTACACAGTTGCACATCCATTTGAGTAACCGTAGGTCGGGTTAGCGCAGCGTAACCCGACAATCAGCCCCATCCACTCATCCACTACCAAGATCGGCTCCAGTGACTTATACAATCCGAGTAGTCTGGATGCAGTGCAGTGGAATCCGGGGGACTGGACTTCGAATTTCCCCGGGGTTGCGCGTTGCTTCACCCGGGCTACACAGTTGCGCATCCATTTGAGTAACCGTAGGTCGGGTTAGCGCAGCGTAACCCGACAATCAGTCCCATCCACTCATCCACTACCAAGATCGGCTCCAGTGACTTATACAATCCGAGTAGTCTGGATGCAGTGTGTTGGAATCCGGGGGACTGGACTTCGATTCTTCCCGGGTTGCGCGTTGCTTCACCCGTATATGGTCTCCTCCCCATTTGCAAGGCATCTTGTGGTTAATGTCAGGGACAGGTTTGCTGCCGTATATCCGGCC
>JBEVVH010000319.1:0-2621 GCA_040507245.1 Candidatus Thiodiazotropha sp. | reverse complement strand
GGGGCACTAATAGGCTGTCAAAGATCGAATCGATTTTGGTGGACTTGGATGTCCCAAAATCTTTCATGAGATCGAAGACTCGCTTGAGGGCGATCGAACCTCTCGTGCTGACTCCGAGGCGCACCTTTTTATGCACTCGGGTGGCATGAGCCAGTGCCGTGATGTAGTCCACCACTTTTTGCTCCAGGTGGATTCGCGTGACCTGCTGTTGCAGTCCAAGCAGTTGTGCCTCATTGATCACCGGGGTGATCGGTTCCAGGGGGTCTTTCTCCTGATGCATCTTGAGGATGCGTGATTCCTCCTCCGCCAGAGGGTAGCCCAGGGAGAGGCGCATGAAGAATCGATCCAGCTGTGCCTCAGGCAGGGGAAAGGTGCCACTGAACTCGATTGGGTTCTGGGTGGCGATCACCAGGAAGGTGGCAGGCAGTTTGCGGGTCTTGCGGTCCACGCTCACGGTGCGCTCAGCCATCGCTTCCAGGAGCGCCGATTGGGTTCGGGGGGAGGTGTGATTGATTTCGTCTGCCAGAAGGATGTTGGTGAAGATCGGCCCTGGAAGAAAACGAAACGCCTGGGCCTTCTGGTCGAACAGGGAGACCCCGGTGATGTCCGCGGGAACAGGTCGGGGGTACACTGGATCCTCTTGAATCCCATATCCAGACTTCTTGCCAGGGTTTTCGCCAGGGTCGTTTTTTCCAGTCCAGGCAGATCCTCCAGGAGTATGTGCCCACGACACAACAAACTGATCAGGACTGTCTTGAGGGTATCGGGTTTTCCGATGATGACCTTCTGCCAGGTCTGGAGGAGGGTATCGAGTAGTGTATTATCCGCCGGGCTGTCCAATGTTTTCATCCTGTCTTCCTGTGCGGTTCTGCGAGGTCGATCTTCTGTTGTGCATACCAGAGCCGGCTGTGCGTGGTGTGAATAGCGACAGGCTAAGCCTGGTGTTTCGCAGGATCAGCGCACAAGACCGAAGCTGCCACTGATCATCCCGGGGCTGATACTATGCCTTGCATATTCGCTCGTAGGGTATCGAATATCCGTAATTTTAGCGGTCGTATTATGCGATTCTTGACCAACAACCTCCCGGCTGGCCAAATTTCCTACAAAACGCACCGAGACATCGCTACAATTGCCCATTATTCCCTCACCGGTCAATCCCAGGCCCTGTAGCCCTGAATTGGGTCCACGGTTGGGTTTGCGCGGTTTCGGTGAACTGCCTTACATCATCGCTACACAGGATACATCCATGGCATATGACAAGATTGAGATCCCTTCCGAGGGTGAGAAGATAAGCGTAGACGCCAGTGGCGCACTGCAGGTGCCCAACAACCCAATCATCCCCTATATCGAAGGGGACGGGATCGGCGTGGATATCACACCCGTCATGTGCAAGGTCATCGATGCCGCGGTTGAGAAGGCCTATGGAGGCGAACGCAAAATCGCCTGGATGGAAGTCTACGCGGGTGAGAAGGCGACCCGGGTCTACGACGGCGATACCTGGCTCCCCGCTGAGACCCTGGAGGCGGTCAAGGAATTCGTGGTTTCCATTAAAGGTCCCCTGACCACCCCGGTCGGCGGCGGCATCCGTTCACTCAATGTGGCGTTGCGTCAACAACTCGACCTGTACGTCTGCCTGCGTCCCGTGCGTTACTTCGACGGTACCCCCAGTCCTTTCAAGGAACCGGAAAAGACCAACATGGTGATCTTTCGTGAAAACTCGGAAGACATCTATGCGGGAATCGAATGGGAGTCGGGCACAGCGGAAGTCAAGAAACTGATCGATTTTCTGCAGAACGAGATGGGTGTGACCAAGATCCGCTTCCCGGCCACCTCGGGTATCGGCGTCAAACCGGTCTCCAGTGAGGGCACCCAGCGACTGGTACGCAAGGCGATCCAGTATGCCATCGACAATGATCGTGACTCCGTGACCCTGGTGCACAAGGGCAACATCATGAAATTCACCGAAGGTGCCTTCAAGAACTGGGGCTACGAGCTTGCCAAATCGGAATTTGGCGCGGTGGAACTGGACGGCGGCCCCTGGTGTACCCTGAAAAATCCCAAAACCGGCAAACAGATCATCATCAAGGATGTGATTGCGGATGCCTTTTTACAGCAGATTCTGCTGCGTCCGGCGGAATACAGTGTGATTGCCACGCTCAACCTGAACGGTGACTACATCTCCGACGCCCTGGCGGCCCAGGTCGGCGGTATCGGTATTGCACCGGGCGCCAATCTCTCCGATACAGTGGCCATGTTCGAGGCGACCCACGGCACCGCGCCGAAATATGCCGGACAGGACAAGGTCAATCCCGGCTCACTGATTCTCTCCGCTGAAATGATGCTGCGTCATATGGGTTGGTTTGAGGCCGCAGACATGATCATCGAGAGTCTGGGCGCCACCATTTCGGCCAAGACTGTGACCTATGACCTGGCGCGTTTGATGGATGATCCCACCGAGCTGAGTTGCTCCGCGTTTGGTGACGCCATGATCGCCAACATGTGATCAGGCCCCGGGCCACGGGGGTGAGACTCAATCGCTGCCAGCCAGGGAAAGCGAAGCGAAGGCTGGTAGTCCCCGGTAGTCGCGAGGCGATACTGGAAACCCGACGAGCCGTAGGCGC
>JBEVVH010000318.1:0-2663 GCA_040507245.1 Candidatus Thiodiazotropha sp. | reverse complement strand
TCAAGCACTTCGCGTGGTAATTTTCTTGCATCGATTTTCTCTTCCATGGAAGAGGAGTATATCAGATATACTTAGTCGCCAGGTTAATAGCTCTTTTACCGGACTTTGCTATAGTCGGGCAGAAGAGAATTTTAAACTTATCCGAAGGGGGTAACATGGCACGAGAAACGGCAGGGGTCACCCACAGTTCCTACGGTCTGGAGAACCATGGACTCTACAACCTGAATGACATCTACTGGAATCTTCCGACACCGAGGCTGATCGAGCAGGCGCTCTACCGGCGCGAAGGGCAACTCAGTCACCTGGGACCGCTGGTGGTCAGAACCGGCCATCACACCGGCCGTTCGGCGAATGACAAATTCATTGTCGATGAACCTTCGGTACACGATCAGATCTGGTGGGGTGAGATCAACCGGCCGATCTCCGAAGAGGCCTTCGACGGCATCCACAAACGCATGGCCTCCTACCTGCAGAACAAGGACGTATATGTGCAGGATTGTTTCGCCGGCGCGGATTCGAATTACCGGCTGCCGGTGCGGATCATCACCGAGAATGCTTGGCACAACGTGTTTGCCCGCAATGTCTTCATCCAGGCCGAAGCTGATGAACTCGAGGATCATGTGCCGGGATTCACGGTCATCGATGCGCCCCGTTTTCATGCCATCCCGGAAGTGGACGGTACCCGCAGTGAGACCTTCATCGTGGTGAACTTCTCCAAGCGGCTGGTGCTCATCGGCGGAACCAGTTACGCCGGCGAGATCAAGAAATCGATCTTCAGTGTGATGAACTACCTGATGCCGGAGCGCAATGTGATGCCCATGCACTGTTCCGCCAACATCGGGCCGGATGGCAAGTCCGCCCTGTTCTTCGGTTTGAGCGGCACCGGCAAGACGACCTTGTCAGCGGACGCCAGCCGCACCCTGATCGGCGATGACGAACACGGCTGGAGCTCAGACGGTATCTTCAATTTCGAAGGCGGCTGTTATGCGAAGATGATCAAGCTGTCACCGAAAAACGAACCTGAGATCTTTGGCACCACCATGCGTTTTGGCACCGTGTTGGAGAATGTCACCATGACGGCCAACACCCGACGCCTCGACCTGGATGACGGATCGCTCACCGAAAACACCCGCGGCGCCTACCATATCAGCGCCATACCCAATGCTACCCTGGACGGGGTGGGCGGTCATCCCGACACCATCATCATGCTGACCGCGGATGCCTTCGGCGTACTGCCTCCGGTGTCGCGGCTCGATCCGGCCCAGGCCATGTACCATTTCATCTCCGGTTACACCGCCCGGGTGGCCGGCACCGAGAAAGGTGTCACCGAACCCTCCCCGGTGTTCAGCGCCTGCTATGGGGCTCCGTTCATGCCTCTGCATCCCCAGCGTTATGCCAAGCTTCTTGGTGAGCGCATCAACCAGTACAACTCCCGGGTCTGGTTGATCAACACCGGCTGGACCGGCGGGCCTTACGGTGTCGGAGAGCGTATGCCGATCCCCCATACGCGGGCCATGGTTAACGCGGTATTGGATGGGAAACTCGATGACGTGGAGATGCGCACCGACCCGATCTTCGGTGTTCAGGTTCCCACCGAAGTGCCCGGCGTGCCTCCGGAGATGCTGTTTCCCCGGGAAACCTGGAAGGACCCGGCCGCCTATGATGCCCAGGCCAGCAAGCTGGCCGGCATGTTCAGGGAGAATTTCAAGAAGTATGAAAGTGAGGTGACGCCTGAGATTCTTGCTGCGGCACCTAAGGGGTAATCAAGGGTAATTTTGAATTATTAATTTTTAATTTTGAATTGAGGTGGTCTTCCCACGCGTTGTGTGGGAAGACACTTTAGTTTGAAATGGTTGTGAGCGCAGCGAACGCTACAATTAAAAATTCAACATTCATAATTATTTAAAAAAAATTACGTGAATAAAGAAAAACGCCAGGCCATCTTCGAACGCCTGCAGGCGGCCAATCCGCATCCCACTACGGAATTGAACTACACCACACCCTTTGAGCTATTGGTTGCGGTAACCCTGTCCGCACAGGCCACCGACAAGGGTGTGAACAAGGCGACTGACAAACTGTTTGCGGTGGCGAACACCCCGCAGGCGATTCTGGATCTGGGGCTTGACGGTCTGAAGTCCTACATCAAGACCATCGGCCTGTTCAACAACAAGGCGAAGAATATCATCGAGGCCTGCCGCCTGTTGATCGAGCAGCATGACGGTATAGTGCCCGAGGACCGAACTGCCCTGGAGGCACTGCCGGGAGTTGGACGCAAAACCGCCAATGTGGTGCTCAACACTGCGTTCGGTCATCCCACCATGGCTGTGGATACCCACATCTTCCGGGTTTCAAACCGCACCGGGCTGGCCCCTGGCAAGACCCCTCTGGAAGTGGAGAAGAAACTGCTGCGCTTCACACCGAATGCGTTTTTGCAGGATGCCCACCATTGGTTGATTCTGCACGGACGCTATACTTGCGTGGCGCGAAAGCCCCGTTGTGGCAGTTGCGTGATCGAGGATCTGTGTGAGTTTAGGGACAAGACGGAAGCCTGAAATCGTGATCGTTCCGATCCATATTAACTCGGCTCAATAATAGGGAGATATTTTAACGGATATCACGTATTATTCCCGGATGGAAAAAATTGATGCACGAACACTAACAAA
>JBEVVH010000317.1:0-2713 GCA_040507245.1 Candidatus Thiodiazotropha sp. | reverse complement strand
GGCCGGATATACGGCAGCAAACCTGTCCCTGACATCAACCACAAGATGCCTTGCAAATGGGGAGGAGACCATATACGGGTGCAGCGCAGCGCAACCCGGGAAACCTCACCGGGGTGTCCCGGTAATTCGATTTTCCGGGCCTGCTTTGGGTTCGTGCCACTTCCCCCGGGTTACGCGCTGCTTCACCCGGGCTACGGGGTGCTTCAATTCATATCCAGTCGTTGCATTCGTCGCCACAGGGTGCTGCGGTCGACGCCGAGAATCTGCGCCGCCAGGGTCTTGTTGTTGGCCTTGATCAGGGCGGTTTCGATCCGGTCGCGTTCGGTGGCGCTGAGATCAACATCGTGGTTCGGTGCGTGCATGCGTGCCTGGCAGTAGTCGCGCAGGGTATCCGGCAGGCTCTGGGGTAACACCTCGCCGTCCACCGCGCAGATGACGCTGTGTTCGACCACGTTGGCGAGTTCCCGCACATTGCCCGGCCAGGGGTAGTTCATGATCGAGCGCATGGCATCCCGGGAAAAGCGGATCTCCGGCGGGTAGCCGCGCAGCGCCAGGTGTGGCTGGAAGTGGTGGTCACCGACGATCAAGGCCACGAACTGCTGCGTTCCGGGACTCTCAACAGCGACAACTCCCTGCCCAAGGACACGGTGATCTTCAATGCCCACGCGGTGGACGAGAACGGCCAGGACACCATCTTTCCCTGGGAAATCGTGCGCTTTGTGGACGTGAACACCATTCCCCTCAAGGGCTACAAGTACGGCAAGTACTACTTCAACCTGGATGACGATGCGAAGGCGTTCACCGTCACGGCCCGGTTGCATTACCGCTCTTTCGCCCAGAGCACGGCGGATCTGCTGTTGGGTAAAGGGGCGGTGAAGGTTCCCTCGGTTGAGATGGTCAAGCTGGAACAGACCTTCAAGGTCGGCGAGCTGGAAGTCGCCGATGCCCCGCAACATTGATTCCGCCCTGGGAGAAACGATGATGAACAGACTATCTACATATTTCCTGGGTTGCCTTCTGATTGCAGGACCCGTAATGGCGGACGAGCCCGAATTCCGCTGGGACCGGGCTACCCTGAAGCTGGTTGCCTCTGGTGATGCGGCCCGGGGCGAGGCGATCGCCAAGGAACACAAATGCCACGGCAAGACCGGGGTCAGTGAGGAGGACGATACCCCCAGCATTGCCGGGCAGGTCCCGACCTACCAGTTCAAGCAGTTGATGGACTACAAGTCCGGTGTGCGGGATGAGAAGACCATGACCAAGCGGGCACGCAAGCTGACCCGTGAGGATATGGCCGATCTGGCGGCCTTCTACGCCGCCCAGACCCCCGAGGAAGGGGTCATGAAAGAGGTGCCGAAGCTGGTGAAGGAGGGTGACATGGGCCGGCTGTTGTTGCCCTGCAGTGTCTGTCACGGTAAAAATGGGGAAGGCCTGGGTTTCGAGGTGCCGGCGCTGGCCGGGCAGAAGATCGATCACTTCATCGAAACCATGGAGGCCTTCCAGGAAGGTGATCGGGATAACGACGAGTACGGCAGGATGCGATTCATCGCCCAGCAGTTGTCGGAGGATGAGATCGCCGAGCTGGCCGCTTTTTATTCCGCGCCCCCGGAGACAGAGGAGTAACCGGTGCATGTTGTCTGCAAGCCGTTTCAAACAGATCTGAGAACCGGGGGTTCCGATGCCCCGGGGTTCCTCAAGGCGGCCTCACAACATCGATTCGTAGGTCGGATTAGCGTAGCGTAACCCGACACATTGCATCGAAATGCTCTCCTTTTGTTGGGTTACGCTGTGCTAACCCGACCTGCCGGCAGGGACGGAGCCCGGCCGAACCGATCTCCCGGATCCGTGTTAACAGGTTCTAAGACAAAATCACCGACTCAAGCCCTATGCTGAAACAGATTCAACTTACCTCCTTCTTATACAGGCCATGGTCGCCTCTGCTTCTTCTGCTGTTGCTGGCGTTCCTGATGAGCAGTACGGCGCAGGCGGCCGATACGGCTGAAGACCTGTTTGATCTTGAGCACCTGCGGGTGAGAATTTCCCAGGATCTGGCTTACCTGAAGGTCGATCATAATGGCCGTGAGGTCATCATTCTGCGACACCAGGATCCGCAGCACCGGATCGAGCCGCCGTTCGACAAAACCGCCCGGGATTGTCCGCCTTTCTGTGCCCTGCCCATGACCCTGGCGACGGGGGTGGAGACCATTGGTGAACTGGAGATGCTGGAGTACCTGCGTCGGGTCAGTGAGGGTGCGGTGAATGTCCTGGTGATCGATTCCCGAACCCGGGATTACGTTCGCCAGGGCACCATTCCCGGTTCCATCAACATTCCCTACACCCAGCTGGATCCCTCGCATACCCCGGAAGAACAGATCGCCGAAACCCTGCAGTTGGAGTTTCAGGCGGAGAAGGGGGAGCAGCTGTGGAATTTCCAGAATGCCAAGACCCTGATGATGTTCTGCAACGGACCCTGGTGCGGTCAGTCCCCATCGAATATCCGGATGTTGTTACGTCTGGGCTACCCTGCCGCTAAACTGAAATGGTATCGCGGCGGCATGCAGGCCTGGGAGCAGTTTGGCCTGACCACGGTGAAGGACTGACGGGTATGCCCTTTCTCTTTCATCCGCTGCCAGCCAGGGAAAGCGAAGCGGAGGCTGGTAGTCCCCGGTAGTCGCGAGGCGATACTGGAAACCCGACGTGCCGTAGGCGCCAA
>JBEVVH010000316.1:0-2724 GCA_040507245.1 Candidatus Thiodiazotropha sp. | reverse complement strand
CGGGGCACTAATAGGCTGTCAAAGATCGAATCGATTTTGGTGGACTTGGATGTCCCAAAATCTTTCATGAGATCGAAGACTCGCTTGACCCGCCAGCACAAAACCATGTCATATAACGAGAAAACAGAACGGAGGGTTACATGAAACGTCGGGATTTTATTGCAAAGGTGGGCGCAGGCGCATTGGCCACTGGGGTGGGCCTATCACTGGCCTCCAGCGCAGAGGCGAAGGCCGAGATCAAATGGAAGATGGTGACCACCTGGCCAAAGAATTTTCCGGGTCTGGGCACTGGGGCGAACAAGCTTGCCGAGGCGATCAATGACATGAGCGGCGGGCGGATGCATGTCAAGGTCTATGGCGCAAAGGAGCTGGTTCCGGCATTCGAGGTGTTCGACGCGGTGGCCCAGGGCACGGCCGAGATGGGACATGGGGCGGCCTACTACTGGAAAGGCAAGAGTGAGACCGCTCAGTTCTTCTCCACCGTGCCGTTTGGCATGACCGCTCAGGAGATGAACGGTTGGCTCTACTACGGTGGCGGGCTGGAGATGTGGCGCGAACTCTACAAGCCTTTCGGCCTGATTCCTGCTCCCGGCGGCAATACCGGGATGCAGATGGGGGGCTGGTTCAACAAGGAGATCAACAGTGTCGAGGACCTCAAGGGTCTGAAGATGCGCATCCCGGGACTGGGTGGTGAGGTGCTCAAGCGTGCGGGCGGTACGCCGGTGAATCTGCCCGGCGGAGAGTTGTTCACCTCGTTGCAGTCAGGCGCCATCGACGCCACCGAGTGGGTTAATCCCTACAACGATCTGGCTTTCGGCCTGTTCAAGGCGGCCAAATACTACTACTACCCGGGTTTTCATGAACCGGGTACCACCCTGGAGGCGATCATCAATGAAAAGGCCTTCGAGGCGCTGCCCAAGGACCTGCAGTCGATCGTGCTGAACGCCTGCAAGGTGGCCAATCAGGAGATGCTGGCGGAGTACACCGCGCGTAACCCGGCTGCCCTGCAGACCCTGGTGGAGAAACACAAGGTGGAGATCCGTTCTTACCCGAATGACGTGCTGGAGATCCTGCGCAAATACTCCCGTGAAGTGGTGGAGGAGCTGGCCGGCAAGGATGCCTTCGCGAAGAAGGTGTATGACTCCTACATGGCGTTTCTCAAAGGCTCCCGGGAGTGGGGTGCGATTTCCGAGCTTGCCTACCTGCAGGCGCGGGACAAGGTTTGAGAGGAGTTTTGAGTTTTAAGTTGATAGTTTTGAGTGGATGAGTTCGTTGCGCTCACGAATTTGTAAATTACCCCTCTCCCACAAGGGGAGAGGGGATGCATGGATCAGTTTCGGGTGTGAATGAACAACTCAGTGCCACGCTCTGACCGGCTGCTCTCGAACAACACGCCACTCCCTCTCCCCTCGCGGGAGAGGGCCTGGGAGAGGGGGAAACAAAAACCCGTGAGCGCAGCGAACTCAACCACTCAAAACTAAAAACTCATAACTAACAGATGATCCCCCCGCCTCTCGCCCTCTACGTGCACGTACCCTGGTGCATCCGTAAGTGTCCCTACTGTGACTTCAACTCTCATGTGCGTCCTTCTGCGCTCCCCGAATCTGCCTATATCGATGCCCTGCTCGCTGATTTGAGAACCGATCTGCAGCGGGTTGAGGGTCGTACGTTGAGCAGTATCTTCATCGGGGGCGGAACCCCCAGCCTGCTATCGGCCACTGCCATTGGGCGGTTGCTGCAGGGGGTTCGGGATGAGATCGACTGTGAACCCGGACTCGAGGTGACTCTGGAGGCAAATCCCGGAGCCGTCGAACTTGGCGACCTGGCGGGTTATCTGCGTGCCGGTGTCAATCGCCTGTCCCTGGGTGTGCAGAGCTTCCATGATGATTCCCTGCGGGCGCTGGGAAGAATCCATAATGCCCGGGAAGCCTCGGCTGCGGTGGGTTTGGCCAGGCAGGCGGGATTTTCCCGGATCAACCTCGACCTGATGTTCGGCTTGCCGGGTCAGAATCTGACGATGGCCCGCGGGGACCTGCAAACCGCACTCGAACTGGAGGTGGAGCACCTCTCCTACTACCAGCTCACCCTGGAGCCCAATACCGCCTTTCATCATGCGCCTCCGCCGCTGCCGGATGAGGACCGGATCTGGGAGATTCAGGAGCAGGGGCATGATCTGCTGCATCAGGCGGGCTATCGGCAATACGAGATTTCCGCGTTTTCCCGGACGGGTGCCGAATGCCGCCACAACCTGAACTACTGGCGTTTCGGGGATTACCTGGGCATCGGCGCCGGAGCTCACGCCAAGCTCAGTCATCGGGACGGTCGGATTGAACGCATATGGAAGTTGCGCCACCCAGAAGCCTATCTGGGTGCCGCCAAGGGTGTCTACCGGCAGGGTGGACGTGAACTGACATCTCAGGACCTGCTGCTGGAGTTCTTCATGAATGCCCTGCGCCTCACCCAGGGGGTCGAGCGCTCCCTGTTCGGAGCCCGCACCGGGTTGCAGGAACAGGCGATTCAAAATCCGGTTTCAGAGGCAATTTCGAAAGGACTGCTGGAGTCGCATCCGGAGCGTTTGTGCGCCACGCCCCTGGGGCAGCGCTTTCTTAATGATTTGCTGATGATTTTTGAGGTTAATGAATTTTCTTAAAGTATATTTGACCTAGACACAAATAGGAGACCCCCCAGCTCTGCTGGGGAGGCATTCACAGTTTGACAGATACG
>JBEVVH010000315.1:0-2746 GCA_040507245.1 Candidatus Thiodiazotropha sp. | reverse complement strand
CGGGGCACTAATAGGCTGTCAAAGATCGAATCGATTTTGGTGGACTTGGATGTCCCAAAATCTTTCATGAGATCGAAGACTCGCTTGGAATTCGGCATGCGATACATTGTCCCAGTTCGTTCATCATACTGACGATGATCCCTGTCAGGATCAGAGACCAGAACACAGTATCAATCCATGCATATTGGGTCAGGCCCTCGAGGCCGTAAACCATAAATGACATCAAGCCGAACAACATTGCCATAGTAAGACCCAGTAATATCGGTAACATGACAGTCTCCGTTGTATTAGATAATATTTAGTATATAAGTAAATACTTAAAAATATAGAGGATTCGATTCCACTTTTTTGAACAAGTTCATGTTGTTTTGGATTTGTAAATATAATCAATAACATACATCGTACTTATCCATAATTTTCATGGGGGTTATGGGGTGTCGTCGAAAGCGGGAGGCAGAAATTTGCCGCATTTAACGTGCCTTTGACGCCTGTATATTCAATTTGGAGTGAGTTTGGCTGAGTACCAGTCAGTGTCTTTCCGGGTTTTCCCAAGTGGAGATTGGGACGATCTACCTCTCGGCGACCCGAAATTCGCGAGGAACGAAAGGGTAGGTCGGGTTCGCGCAGCGTAACCCGACGTGGGTGCGCTTTAGGAGTGCTTTGTCGGGTTACGCTGTGCGAACCCGACCTACTGCTTTCCTATGGTTATTCCCGATAGTGATCTCTGGGTGCCTTGGGTCAAGCAGCCACTTGTCCGGCGGTTTCCTGCCACAACATTAGCCCCAGGATAAAGAAGGCAATCGCCAGGGCACTGCATACCGCTATCAACAGTATCTGCGACCAGCGCCGTTCCGTCTCCAGGACAGACTTGCCGGATATGAAAGCGCCTGCGGCAGTGACCAGAAAGCCGAATTCGGTGATGAACAGGGTCGTCAACAGGGGTAAACCGCGCTCTGCGGGATCCTTGAAAACCCCCGAACTGATCAGCACCATGGCAAGGGTCAGACCGAGTCCTGCCGAGATCCAGGGGAAGTTTGCTTTCATCGCGAGCGTCCATCGATTTCTGAGGGTCTGGTAATACTAACCCAAAGAGTCTCAGATGATGAGCATTGAATGAACGCTTGACGGGAGTCCGGCTGGGGTGGAAGGGTGAAGGCCAGTGCAGGCAAATCCGCCTGCACTGGCCCGTAACGAGTTGAGTGAAAACTGCATGGACGCGGTTACTTCATCTGCCGTCCTCGTATCACTTCAAGTAGATTAAGACACGGTCATTTCCGGGGTCGCCGATGATCAGGTCTGGGCGTCCGTCATTGTTGATGTCGCCTGCAGCGAGTGATTGACCAAATCCGCTCGCGCTGCCCGGTGAGACGTAGTCGTCTGAAAAGGTTTCGCCAGGAGCGGGCAGGCGATGCAAGGCACCGGTGACGTTTTCATAACCGTGGCTTCCCACGAATGAATCGGTACCGCCGTTACAGCTGGCACATTGTCGGCTGATCAGGTTTGAGCCAAATTCCCTGGTATCGGGGCGTGTCCAGGTGTCGACATAGCCGTGGGAAGGGGAGTAGGCCGTGATACTGCCCTGTCCGCCGAAGGCACCGGGTGCGCCGACAAGGATCTCATTGTCTCCCTCACCCGTCAGATCGCCGGCATCCGCAATGGCTTCGCCGCAACGTTCGCCTTCATCAATATTGCAGTAGTAGGCATCGTGCAGACTCATGGAGGGACCGTCATAGATCAGTACCCGACCGATTCTGCCGGCGCTTCCAAAGGGATAATTGGGTGCGCCCACCGCAAAGTCGGCGCGGCCGTCACCGTTCCAGTCCTTGAGCGGGATCACCGAGTAACCGTATTCGGAACCTGCCGCGCCATACTTCTTGGTCAGCATTGAGTTGCTGGCGGCGCCGGAATAGATATACAGCGCGCCATCGTGCAAACCGGCATCTGATGTGGATTCATTAGGGGCGCCGATCAGATAGTCGCGAACCCCATCGCCGTTCAAATCGTCGACCGCGGCAACCGAATAGCCAAACCGGGATCCGGCTTCTCCCACATAGTCACGTAAGTAAGTGGGTTGTGTGGTTAGCTTGCCCATGACCGTGACATTGCCGTAGCCGCCGGCAATGCTGGTGGACTGTCCGATCAGCAGATCATCCAGACCATCGTTGTCTGCATCTCCTGCATTGGCCAGGCTGACCCTCTGGTCCGGATAACCCAGACCGGGTAGCAAGAATGAGTGGATAACCTGTCCGGTAATGCCGGAATAGATATAGATGGTTATGGTTCCACCGCTACTGTCAGTCTCAGCGACAGCAATATCGCCAAAGGTGTCATGGTTCTGGTCGCCGACATAGGCGACAGCATCTCCAATCACTCCGTTGCTGTAGTTGTCATCACCCTGGAGAACTGCTGCGAGGTTCGGGCCCGTCTTAACGAGTTCGGTTTGGAGCTTCAAATCCGGTTGGTGACCAATCCATTTCTGTGCGGGGTTGGAACTCGGGGTGCCGGTGGTTCTAAGCAATAGCCGCATCGTATCAGGCAGATAGTTGCTTTGGTGCAAATCCTTGTGTTGTGCCTGAAGCAGCGCCACGGCGGAGGTGATAATGGGTGATGCACCGGAGGTTCCTCCAAACCCGCCGGTGTACCACTGATTGGGATCGTTATTAACCCGGCAATAAAATACATCTGCTACGCGGCATAAGAAATCTTCTCGTGATTGAAGTATTTTGCAACTCGCTTTGGTTTCTTT
>JBEVVH010000314.1:0-2820 GCA_040507245.1 Candidatus Thiodiazotropha sp. | reverse complement strand
AGAACAACACAAACATCACCAGGTAATATCCCTCTACCCTTGCGGGAGAGGGCCGGGGAGAGGGGGACGCCGCTCGCTGCTCAGGAATCCCTCCAACTCGTTCCCATGCTCTGCGTGGGAATGCCTGTGAACCCTCAGAAACAATCGGTCTTGATAAAGTAACAAAACCTCAGGTATGCATTCCCACGCGGAGCGTGGGAACGAGAGAGAAGACGCATATACCAGGGTCAAACACACTCATAACCACGGTCATGCCGGTCCTGATCACTTGCCATCACCACCAGATGTGAATCACAATTCTGAGATTGCACAATACAGGGAGCCTGAGCATGACGTTTGCAAAATCAATCACAGCCCTGACGACCTTCGCGCTGATCTCCACGGCCCAGGGGTTCGAACTGACCAGCCAGGATATTGAACCCGGAAAGATGATGCCCAAGGCTCAGGAGTACATCGGGTTCGGTTGCGAGGGTGGCAATCTTTCTCCCCAGCTTGCCTGGCGCGCCATACCTGCCGGAACCAAGAGCTTTGCACTGACCGTCTTTGATCCCGATGCACCGACCGGCAGCGGCTGGTGGCACTGGATCGCCTATGACATACCGGCTAACGTCCGTGAATTGCCACGCAACGCGGGAGACACGGATACCGACATTGCGCCGGAGGGCATGCTGCAGCACCGTAACGACTACGGTGCGACCGGCTTCGGCGGGGCCTGTCCCCCGGTGGGTGACAAGGCTCACCGCTACCAGTTCAAGATATTCGCTCTGGATGTGGAGAGTCTGGAAATCGATCCGCAGAGTTCCGCGGCGCTGGTCGGCTACATGATCCATGCCCATAAGATCGATGAGGCCAGCCTGGAAGCCAAATACAAGCGTTGAGCAAGCGGCCCTCATCACTCCGCATCCGGTGTGTATGAGAGGGCTGAATGGACTGACCGGCTCAGCAACAGGGTGTCGGGCAGGTGCACTGAGTCGTGGCATTGAGCGATTCTGGCAGGTGACAATATAACAGGGAGTGACGCATGAAATTCAGGTTCTGGCCGCTGCTGATCCTATCCGGGATGAGTGCACTCCAGGCGGGGGGCATTCCTGAACAGCAGGTGTTGACATTCGATCAGCCGATACCCGGCACCCTCGACCTGAGGTTTTCCGAGGGTGACGATCTGGCGCCGAAACGGGGTGATTTCAGGATCGAATCCTGTCTGATGATGAGCAACCCGTCCGGTGAACGTTGGGCCGTGGTGACCCTGCGCAATCTGTCACCCTCACAGCGTCTGCTGGATGAGGAACATCTCGTGGCCCTGTTTGCGGATGGCTCTCGCCGGAACCCGATCAACACCGGTTACACCTTTCGCGGAAATGAGCAAAATACCCTGACCATGAGTTTCGGTGAAAGCCCTTATCCGATTGTGCGGGTGGAAGTCAGAAACTGAAGGTCACTGGCGTGATGGCAGGATGAATAGGTTAGTGCCTGATCCGATAATTTTTAGACCCCCAAAAAAGACATCAGACTATTGAAGTATCCTCCGGTAGCCTGATGTTGCGTGCCAACCAATCGGTTGTCTAAGGCAAATCCTTTTGCCGTTTCTCTCTTACATGGTCTGTTTCATTGCGACGTTGGACAGCTCACTTTCGTTACCGTTGAAGTCGTAGGCCGTGATTCCGAAGTAGTAGGTGCCGGATTCCAGGTTATCCATGACGGTGGTGTCTGCGTTGCCGTCGTCCAGATCCATGACCGGTTCCAGATTGCTGGAAGAGGTGCCCATGTAGATGCGGTAGCCGTGGATCTCACTCATGGGCAGGCTGGTGCCGTCGGTTCTGGTGCTCGGAGCAACCCAGTTCAGGGTGATGCTGCCAGTGGTGGTCTGCTGTACAACTTCCACGACCAGGTTCATGGGGCTCAGGGAAGCGGTGTCGCTACCGTCGGAGACCGTGATCACGATGTTGCTGTAGGTGCCTGCATCGCTGTCGCTGGGTACGCCGCTCAGGGTACCGGTAGTGGCGTTGAAGCTGGCCCAGTTCGGCAGATTCGCGATGCTGAAGGTCAGCGTATCGTTATCGGCGTCGGAGGCGCTGGGGGTGAAGCTGTAGGAGGTACCTGCAACCACGCTCAGGCTCGGGGTGCCGCTGATCACAGGCGCGGTGTTTGCAACTTCCGCGTCATGGATGGTGACCACGCTCACGCTCGGGTTGTTCAGGGTGTAACCGGTGCTCGGAGCGTCGAGATGAACTTCAAGGCTTTCATCCGCTTCGGCGATGGTATCAGCCAGGGTGGTCAGGCTGATGGTCTTGCTGGTTTCGCCGTCCAGGAAGTTCAGCGCTGTCCAGGCGTATCCGTTGTAGTCCACTCTATTGACCGCTTCCACACCGTAGGTGCCGTAGTTCACAGTGGCGGCGCCGTTGCTGTTGCTGCGGGTAACCGTCAGGGTGGCGGTGCTGCCTTCCTCGACATCGTAGGCATTGCGTGCGAACTGGAAGGTGCCGCCTTCTTCAGCCACATCCGCGACAGTGATGGCGAAGGCTGACAGGCTGGTCTGTGCGCTGCCGTCG
The DNA here is from genome assembly GCA_040507245.1 of Candidatus Thiodiazotropha sp. GTDB lineage: Bacteria > Pseudomonadota > Gammaproteobacteria > Chromatiales > Chromatiaceae > Thiodiazotropha. The sequence goes on along the minus strand of JBEVVH010000314.1, from coordinate 271 downwards.
GAGACGCTGATCACGATATTGGAGTAGGTACCGGCTGAATTGGAGTCCGGAGTGCCGGAGATGGCGCCGTTGCTGCTGTTGAAGCTGGCCCAGCTTGGCAGGTTGCTGACGGAGAAGGTCAGGGCGTCGCCGTCCGGATCGCTGGCGGAAGGAGTGAAGCTGTAGGCTACGCCTTCCTGCAGACAAGCGAGTCTTCGATCTCATGAAAGATTTTGGGACATCCAAGTCCACCAAAATCGATTCGATCTTTGACAGCCTATTAGTGCCCCGG
>JBEVVH010000313.1:0-2869 GCA_040507245.1 Candidatus Thiodiazotropha sp. | reverse complement strand
GGGGCACTAATAGGCTGTCAAAGATCGAATCGATTTTGGTGGACTTGGATGTCCCAAAATCTTTCATGAGATCGAAGACTCGCTTGGCTTGCTGGGACGGGCGATGAATGACCCGGGACTCCCGGGCAAAGCACTCGTCCTCCGCGACCTCCAGCTGGTTCGCCGCTGCGCTGATCAGCATGTGCCGGGCGATCGCCCCCGCTTCTCGGAGGGTCTTCCAGGCTTTACGCACACTGCGGCTGCCTCCGGTTCCCTGAAAGCCATAGGCCGGATCCAGGGAGGCGTGTGCCAGCTTTATCTCGAGCCAATCGATTTCCAGCTCTTCCGCGATCAGCATGGGCAGGGCGGTATAGACCCCCTGGCCCATCTCCGATTCGGCTACATAGAGGGTGGCAAGACCCTGGTGGTCGATCCGCAACCAGGCATTGGGTTGGAAATTGCTGGCAGAGGATGACGGATCGGCGCTCAGTTCAGACCAGCAGATACCCAGGGAGAGCCCAGATCCCAGGCTGGCCGCGGTGATTTTCAGAAAGCGGCGGCGATCCGGTCGAAACACTGTCATGGGCGCGGCTCCTGTGCTGACAATTGACGCGCCGCCTCCCGGATTGCGGTTTTGATCCGGGGGTAGCTGCCGCAGCGGCACAACACCCCGGACATGGCGTCGTCGATCTGCTGGTCCGAAGGGTTGGGGTGGGTCTGAAGCAGGGCATAAGCGGTGATGATCTGGCCCGATTGGCAGTAGCCGCACTGCGGAACCTGTAGTGACTCCCAGGCCTGAAACAGAGGGTGCTGCGCGGCGCTTTCCGATAATCCCTCGATCGTTATGATGGCATGCCCGGTGGCATCGGCGATTCTGAGCCGGCAGGCGCTGACAACACGCTGATCAAGCAGCACCCGGCAGGAGCCGCACAGGCCGATCCCGCAACTGTATTTACTGCCGGTGAGTCCCAGGGTGTCGCGCAACACCCAAAGCAGGGGTGTTGCCGGGTCGACATCCACGGACACCGATGCACCGTTGATATTCAGGGTCGTGGTCATGGGCCTGCTCTGCGAAATGCTCAATCCAATGAATCGTTGTTGATTGAGGTCTCCATTCTAGGCCTTTGCCCGGAGCCTGCAAGCACGGTCACGCCGCTTACATCAAGCCTTCATATGTTCATCACCTGCGTTGCGCATGCTGTGTTTTTTCATACCAGAAGGAGCGAAAGTGATGAAACGGATGATTCCGATCGCAGGTTTGTGTTCATTGGCTGTGTCCCCGCTGTCGGCGCTTACCTTGAGCGAGGGTGTTCCAATCAACGGTCTATCAGCGACAACCGGACAGAGCCTGGATTTCGATATTGCGGTTCCAGATGGGGCGCGCAATCTCAGCATAGCGATGAGCGGAGGCACGGGCGATGCGGACCTCTATGTGAAAGCCGGTGCGTTGCCAAGTGTCAACGATCATGACTGTGGACCCTACCTGAGCGGCAACACGGAAACCTGTGAATTCAGCGCCCCGCTGGCGACGACCTATTATGCGAAGGTAGTGGCCTACCGGAGCTTTTCCCAGCTCAGTCTCACGGCCAGTTACGATTCCGCCGGCACCACGACCGAAACTCAGGTTTTGCATAACGGCAGTACGCGGCAGGGACTGGCGCAAACAAGCGGGGCTGAGGCCCGTTACAGGATTGCACTGCCCGACGGGGCAAAGGATCTTGAGGTGGAAATCAGCGGTGGCAGCGGTGACGCGGACCTCTATCTGCGTGCTCTGCAGGCGCCAACCACGACGCAATACGACTGCCGTCCCTATCTGACGGGAAATCAGGAACAGTGCGCCGTTGCAGCACCGGTTGCCGGTGACTATCACATCATGTTGCGCGCCTATTCGGATTACTCTGGTGTGACTCTCGCGGTGCATTACACGGAGTCCGGCCAGGACGATGGTGGAGACGATGCTTCAACCTGGAGCGGTTTTCAGAGTTACTACGCCGATGCCATCGGCCAGACAGGCAGCGCGCTGATTTCGGCATTGTCGGAAGCCGCCTCGAGGGGACAGCTCCATCTGAGCTATTCCCAGGTATGGGATGCTTTGAAATACACGGATGAAGATCCTGACTACCCTAACAATGTGCTGTTGATCTACACCGGACGCTCCCAGGCGAAATCTTTCAATGCCTCCGGTAATAACGATCCCGATGCCTGGAACCGGGAACACACCTGGCCCAAAAGTCATGGCTTTCCGGACTCAGGCGACTGAGCCTATACCGATATTCACCAACTGCGGCCGGCGGATGTGTCGGTGAATTCATTACGCGGAAACAAGGACTACGATAACGGCGGCAGCCTTATTGCGGAGGCTCCTGGAAACTTCACCGACACGGACAGCTTCGAACCGCGGGATGAAGTCAAAGGCGACCTTGCGCGCATGATGTTCTACATGGATGTACGTTATAACGGACAGGGGAATACGGGCACGGAGGATCTGCAACTGGTCGATTACACCGGTACCAGTGGCGCAAGTTTGGGTGACCTGTGCACGCTCTATGAGTGGCACCTGGAGGATCCGGTCAGCCCGCAGGAGGTGGCCCGGCACGCGCGGATCGTGGAACGGCAGGGTAACCGGAACCCCTTTGTCGACAACCCGGCTTGGGTGACAGAGGTATGGGGGGCGTATTGCAATTGAAATTCAAAAACGCCGACCCTGTAGCCCGGGTGAAGCAACGCGTAACTCGGGGGGGACGTGGCACGGACCTGAAACAGGTAGGTGCAGTCAAGAGGTCGGGATGCATTGAGCGAGGTTTCCCGGGTTCCGCTTCGCTGCACCCGTATATGGTCTCCTCCCCATTTGCAAGGCATCTTGTGGTTGATGTCAGGGACAGGTTTGCTG
>JBEVVH010000312.1:0-2874 GCA_040507245.1 Candidatus Thiodiazotropha sp. | reverse complement strand
GGCGCCTACGGCACGTCGGGTTTCCAGTATCGCCTCGCGACTACCGGGGACTACCAGCCTTCGCTTCGCTTTCCCTGGCTGGCAGCGTTTGGCGTTGATCCGCTGTGCCATTGTTGAGGATGTTCCTCATCGTGTCGTTGTTGGCGAAAACCTGCTGGATCTGCCTGTGAAGGACCGGGATCTTTTCGTCCGGTATCTCAGCGCCACCGTTGTAGGCGGACCAGGCCCCATAGAGGAATGAAGATACCGCCGTGGCCAGATCTCCCTCAGGAACCCCGGCCGCCTTTTCGATGCGCTGTTGCACATAGAGGGCGATATTGAAGATTTTCTCCATGTTCGCCCGGTTCTGTTCCGGGAACTGATCTGAACGGATTCGGCCAGCATTTTATCCAGCCCTTCAATGGCAAAGGCGGGCATCGGCAGCGGTGCGTCCGATGGGGCACAGTTGATCAGGGTGGAAAAGGTCGAGAGGGATGCGGTCAGTAGCATCCGTGCAATAAACTTCCCGGGCTTCATGCGGATATCTCTTGTGAGTGGGTCAGCGGAATCAGCATCAGGTGGCCGTCCTGGCCGATGATGATGCATTCGGGTTCGATCTTGAGACTTCGTACAATGATTTCCCGGACCATGATCTTAACGTTGTTCAACGCAGTATCGTCCGGCTGTGCGCTGAGGTGGTGCTGAATCATCAACAGCCAGTTTCCAACCATGGCGAAGGTTTCATAGAGAGATTGACGTTTACCCGCTGCGGATCGTTCATAGGTTTCAAGGAAATCCCCCCACTTGGCAAGAATCTCATGGGAGGATGTGATCAGACGGGGGAAGGATGGGCCAGGAATGCGGTGACCCGGGTTGTAGGTCGACCAGATACCGTAGAGAAAAATCGCCAGGGCGCCATTGATGTCCCGTCTGGGTAGTTTGTGAATCTGTTCAAACCGCTCATGCACATAAAGGCCGATATTGAACAGCTTCTCCATCTCCTTGCGATGTGCTTGAGGCGCATTGCGGGCCAATTTTTCCGCGGTTGTGGTTCGTTTTCGAACGGCCCGCTGAATCTCGATCTCGGAGAGTTCGTCGAGCAGGGTTTCCGGGTCCTGATGCCCCGCGTTGTTTCGATCAGGCTGGCCTTTCGACCTTGAAGGGTAGTCGTGAGATGGGCCTGTAATCATGGTGACCTTCCTGTTGGCGCTTGAAATTCTTCCTGGCATTGGCCAGTCTTATTATGCCGTTCATGCCGGGCTTGAGTATCCGGGATTACCCGTATACCAAGTGCCCGTGGCGGTAATCCTGTTTTCCGGGTTGGGGTTGCATTACCATGGTGACAACCAGCCCGTTGCGTCGGAGTGATTTCATGCCCGTACCTTCTCTCAAGGCAAAAGACTACAAATCGGATATCAAGCCCGTCTGGTGTCCCGGCTGCGGCCATTTCGCGGTGCTGTCGGCCCTGACCAAGGCCATGGCTCATCTGGGGCTGGCCAAGGAGGAGGTGGCGGTTGTTTCGGGTATTGGCTGTTCCTCCCGTCTGCCGGCCTATATCGACAGTTACGGTTTTCACGGTATTCATGGCAGGGCGCTGGCGGCTGCATCAGGATTGAAGGCGGCGCGACCGGATCTGACCGTGGTGGTGGCTGGTGGTGATGGAGATGGTTTCTCCATCGGCGGCAATCATTTTCTGCATGCCTGCCGACGCAACATGGATATGACCTACATCGTGATGGACAATCAGGTGTATGGTATGACCAAGGGTCAGGCCTCGCCGACCACCCGTCCCGACTGGGCAAAGAGCAAGATGACTCCGCATGGCACCGGGATCCCTAGCTTCAATCCCGCAGCCATCGCTCTGGCCGCGGGGGCCGGTTTCATCGCCCGGGGTTATTCCGGCGATCCCACGGAGGTCACCCGTATTCTGGTCGAAGCGATGCAGTATCCCGGGTTTGCCTTTGTTCAGGTACTCAGCGGATGTGTGACCTTTCGACCGGAACAGCGGGACTGGAAAGACCAGGTGCATGGTTTCGATCAGCAGTTGCCGACCACCAACCCCATCCAGGCGGCACAGATGATCCAGGGTACGGATGAACTCGCCACCGGCGTGATCTATGCTGCGAACTACCCGGTCTGGCAGCCGGAGAACAATAGTGAGGTCTCGGTTGCCGAACTGGAGGAGGAATTTTGCCTATGACCGATCTGACGACCGATCCCATCGAGACGATTGAGGAGTTTCTGGTTCATGCACTGGAACTCGAGGAGGCCTCGGGGGACCAGTATGACGAGTTGGCGGACAGCATGGAGATTCACCACAATCTCGAGGTAGCCGAGCTGTTTCGTAAGCTGGCCGGTTACAGCAGGCAACACGCCAAAGAAGTGCATGATCGCACCGAGGGTATGCAACTGCCCAGTTTGACGCCCTGGGATTTCAAATGGAAATGTCCTTCCTCTCCGGACGCCTTCTGCATGGAAGACGCCAACTACCTGATGACCGTGACCCAGGCAATGGAGATCGCCCTGTTCAACGAGATCCGCGGTCGGGATTTTTATTATATGATCTCTGAAAACTCGCCGAATGAATCGGTGCGGGTTATGGCTGCTGAGATGGCGAAGGAGGAGGGTTGGCATGTGGAGATGTTGCGCGACTGGCAGAGCCGGCTGCGTGATGAGCAGCCACTGGAGGATCTCGACCCGCCCAATATGCCGGAATAGCCAGCCGGCTCCCGACCCCAATTGTTGCCGGTTAGTGGCGTGCCTGCTGACCCCAAGCTGTTTTCTGCCTGAATGGTTTGATATGCCCCTCGCTGCCAGCCAGGGAAAGCGAAGCGAAGGCTGGTAGTCCCCGGTAGTCGCGAGGCGATACTGGAAACCCGACGAGCCGTAGGCGCC
>JBEVVH010000311.1:0-2880 GCA_040507245.1 Candidatus Thiodiazotropha sp. | reverse complement strand
CCTCTTCTCATTTTGATTGACCGCAACTTCAATCATGGCGCATTACGACGCCGTTCGTGAGAGGGGAGGAGACCATTACATCGGGCTACGAGTAGGTCAAGCGAACCACCGCCTCACTCCCACTCCATCTCCTGAAACACCTGCTGGGCATTGCGTCCCTTCAAAGTGGTGTAGTCCTCAAGATATGAAAACCGCTCCTGATCGATACTGCCGATACGGGTGATATCACCCCCCTCCTCCATGAAGCCCCCCACGGACTCACGCAGAAATACAAGATAATCCAGGGTATCGCGTGTGGCATGTGCGAGGTTGGTCGGCGCACCGTGCCCGGGCACCACGGTCTTCGGCTCGAGTGCCGCCATGGTTTCGAACGCCTCGATCCAGTGACTGCTCTTGGAATAAGCCAGCACCCCGAGCATGCGTCCCACATAGACTACGTCACCGCTGAACACGACTCCCGCCTGCGGTAACCACACCAGGCTGTCACCCGGGGTATGTGCGGGACCCACCTTGAGCAGCTCGAAGGTCTTCCCGCCAAAGTTGAGCGTCATGCGATCCCCGAAGGTCTCGTCGGCATAAACCGGATCGGTGCCTTTCATGCCCTCCGCACCCACCAGGTTGCCCAACACGAACATCTGATCCTGCAGGCGCGCCCGGTGGTCATCATCTGCGGCGGCGCTGGCGATGATCTTTGCACCCCGCTGTTTGAAATAGCCGTTACCCAACCAGCGGTGATCCTGCCCGCCGCTGTTGATCACCAATTTGACCGGCTTGTCCGTAACCTGGCGGATCATCGCCTCGATCGACGCGGCCCCCTGGTAACTGCCGCCTGGATCGATCAGCACCACACCCTCATCGGTCACCACGACACCGAAGGTTGCGTTGTTACCGAGGTTCTCGGGCGAACGGTTGCCGAAAGGGCCGACCACGGCATAGATGTCGTCACTGACTTTGTGCAGTTTCAAAGGCGCGACCGCATCAGCGGCCGACACGAAACCCGTAAACAGCAGGGCCGTCAGCATCAATAACCCGGAAAGTCGAAGCGGCTGTTTCATGGGGTGCTCACTCCATTATGAACGAGAGATAGATTCGGAACGCGGATAGAAAATCAAACTGAGACAAAGCGACCCCCAAGTGTGCTACAGCGGCGGAAAACACTCATTCATACCCGAGGAGTGATGGTCTCACTCTGGCAGGGGTCCCTTGATCAATCGATCAGATCGCCTCCTCTCAACTCCGCACTCAGTTTAAAAGCGACATAATACTTGAGGATGTTCGCGACATAGTCAACCGTCTCCTTACCCGTGACCTTTCCGGCCGCGACCTCCACATTATTCATCCACAGGTCTGGATCAAGCCCCATCTCCTCAGTCAGCGTGCGCATTTTTCTGACCTTGGCCGGACCTGCATTGTAAGCAGCCAGGGAAAATGCCAACTGGTTTTCCGGCGTCAAGCCGGAGTCATTGAAATAGCGCTCGCGAAGAAAGGCCAGGTATTTGGTACCTGCGTGTATGTTGTTTTCCAGCTTTGATATGTTTTCGATATTCACATTGCTGTCCGCAGCAGTACTGGGCAACATCTGCATGATACCGATTGCACCGCGGTGGCTCTTCTTATTCTGATCCAAACCCGATTCCTGGTAGGCCTGGGCCAACAAGGCGATACGATCAAATTCATATTTTTCCGCGTATCGACAGAATATTGGTATGAGTTTCTCAAGACGCTTTTGACCTTCCGCTGTGGTCGGATTCTGCACCCAACGGGTATCCTTGAAATAACGATTCATCAGCATGTTGCCCAGTAAACTGCCCTGCTTCACTTTGCTGGCAAATGCCGTCAGACTCTCAATCAGCGACTTGTTCTCAGGCCTCACAGCCCAGCCGATCTGGTTATCCTCTGCAATGCGTATCGCTTCATGCACCCGAATATTCGGCAATACCTGAGCCCAGAGCCTGGCCCGGTAATCGTCGACTACCGTCATCTTTACCGCACCGGCATTGACCAGCTCCAGGATATCGCCACTGCTCAGTCGCGGGTCTGCCTCCTCGATTTTAATAGCCTTGCGGCCGCCCTGTTTCAACAGTTTGTTGATATTGTTCAGATGTTCCGCGTAGCTGCTGCCAGCCAGCACATGAACCCTTTGCCCGCTTAATGCGCTGATGGACTTGGGCGGTGAAACGGATTTATGAGTGACAAGCAATTCTGCGGCTGCCATCTCACCACCGGTCACAAACGCGACCCTCTTTTCCCGCTCGGGAGTGATGGTCAGAAATGCGGCTGCAATATCCCCCTTACCCTGGAGCAGGGCCGGGATAAGCTGTTCAAACTCAACGGGGACGAACACGATTTTGGTCTTATTCGCAGATTGCTTCACGCCCTTGTTCAGAAAGGTTTCATACTCTCGCAGAACTTCCGCCTGAAATCCGCGGATCTTCTCGTGGTCGAAGAAAAAATCGGATCGGTTGTAGGCAACCAGTGCACGAATCAGGCGCCGCTCCTTCATTTCATCCAGGTCACCGGTAAACGGCTCGCTGATTACGGCGGGGGTAAATGCCGCTGATGCGCTGCTAAAATTCAGCAACAGACAACAGAAAAACAAAAGGTAATGCAAACAGCTTGAAGTTGCGGTTTTCATCATTCAGTTCGCGGCATATCGATATTTGATCCGGACACTTTGTCCGGATTATGCCCTTTTTTGTAAGAATGATGAAATATGGAACGAATCGGCTGCCTGAGTGCCGCAACCCGATATGCCGTATTACCCTGTCTCTAGTCTCGTTGAGAATACCACTTATTAACCCGGCCGTTAAATACAGAGATCGCTATGCGGCGTATGCAATCTTTTGGTGTTCAAAATACTTGCGAACCCGTCCAGGAGTT
>JBEVVH010000310.1:0-2924 GCA_040507245.1 Candidatus Thiodiazotropha sp. | reverse complement strand
CGCCTACGGCACGTCGGGTTTCCAGTATCGCCTCGCGACTACCGGGGACTACCAGCCTTCGCTTCGCTTTCCCTGGCTGGCAGCGAGCGAGTTGCAAAATACTTCAATCACGAGAAGATTTCTTATGCCGCGTAGCAGATGTATTTTATTGCCGGGTTAATAGTGCTGAGGACGATCTCACCATAGCGATCGAAGTTATAGTATTCGGAAATCGTCAGCGCCTGAGGGATGGTGATGAGCATGCCTTCGAAGGCTTCGAAAGCATCCACGCCGGAAACCGGAAGACTGATTGCTGTCGGGGCAACACTGTTACCCGTCGAACAAACCCAGATCTCCGAGGCGGTGATCTCAGTCATGCCGTTGTATTCAGAGATGGCGCCCCGTACACGCACCGCATCACCGACCGATACATCCATACCGCCGGGTGCGTAGACGAAGATTCCGTCCGAAGTGGCTAGGTCACCGTCACCTACCGCATCCTGCATATGGAAACCATTCAGGTCGCCATTATCGATCGATGCATTGTTCTGGAAATCGCCGGTAACTATACCCTCTATCGAAACCGCGCTACCTGTCAACGGACTTGCCAGACCGTTACCCTGGACGGTGAAGATCGCGGTGTAGTCATCCCCACAGGCTTCAGGAGGCTGGACATACGCCTGGTTGAGTTCGCCAGGTGTGTTGTAGGCTTCACCCACTCCGATGGTACCGGTGAAACCGGGTATGCCTTCAAGATCAAAATCGTTACGCATCCAATCCGTAGCAGAATTGCTATCCTGTCCATCGGGGATGCGCGACGCGCCGCCCGGAGCGTAGCTGCTAATCCCGTCATAGTTCGGGCCTAGAACAGGCACTCCGTAAGTGGCATCGGTCGCACCGCCATCGTTGACAGACACGGCATCTGTGATTGACTCCCAGGGAGTGACATCCAGGTTGCCGTCATTGTCTGTGTCGAGGTCTTCACCCAAAGAACCACTGAAATTATTGACAAGCAGCAGGGACAACGTGCCGTTTTCCAAAGTGTTGGCCGGCAGACTGGCAAGATAGAGACCATTTGCGTCGGTTGTTCCGACTTGGATCACTTCATCCACAATACCTGCAGCCGTGCTATCACCTTCAATTTCACGCACAGTATATGTTGAGTAATCCGTGTTGGGCGCTCCGTAGATCTCGACATATTCAACGTCGGTTCCTGTGGTGCTGGCTGAGAATTCGTTGATCTTAGGCTCTGCGGCCATCCCCAGGCAGTTGGCTTGATGATAGCCAAGACCGTCGAAGGTATTCTGGGCAAACACATCCCATTCAATGGAAGCGTCAAACGCATCATCAGGAATGCTATCACCTGCGCAGATATCCGCCTTGCGGCGCAGTGTGTCATCCTGACCTCCGCCGATCCATTGCGAGCCAGGATCGACACCGACCTGACCTAATGCGTCGACCAGAACGCCATCCCTGCGCAGCACAATGGCATCGTCGCCATTGAAATTGATCACCGAGCTGTTGAGTTCGTCAGCAACGGCCAGAATTGCCGGATCGGCACTGGCATGTGCGATGACAAACACATCGCCATCGGCAATGCTGCCTGAAAGTGGCATGGATTGGGTGGGTGACGCTGAACCATTGCTGTAGAGTTCCAACGTGTAGCTAGCCGAGGCTAGATCAATACCGGCTCCGGTGCCGTTGTATATCTCAATCGCCTTATTGAAACTGCTGCCTTCTATGTACTCGGATATGAACAGTGAGGATGCGGCCGCACCCGCTGATTGCGCATGCGTAAAAATAAGAATGGGTATGAATGCGCGGCTAAGCGAACGAAACAACAGTCTATTCATGTACTGATCCTCATCATTGAGGACTGAATACTACTCAACCATTGTTAAACATTAATTAACAACACATTGTCCTTGTGAGCACCTCTCACTACTAAAGTGTTACAAACTGATAACTGCAGACCTTTCAGTGCTTCCATCAATAATGTTCAGTCGATTTTTTTAGATACATAGCGCCCAGGAGAATTTGTAGCAGTTCAGACTTGATCTGACACCGCACGGGAAAAAGATGAGGGTTACCGGTTTTTGCGAACCAAACCATCGATGCCACACGAGGCAACCCTCATGCTTCATACTTACGAACACATCATCAAATACAATGAAAAACTGCTGAATTTGTTAGAGGAACCGGGGAGTGCCTCCAAGTCCTGCCAGACCATTGGATTGAAACGTGACACATTTTTATCGCCACAAACAGACCGTTGATCAAGATAGTATAGATGCTCAGGTCAATTAGAGACGGCGTAAGACGACAACCAAAACCGGGCATTTGAGACGGCCGGGCACACAGCTGTCCCGCACACAATGGAGTACCCTGCGTACAGTCAAGTGAACGCCAGTAACGAAAGATTGTATTAATTGCGATTGACATGACGAATCAGTTCAACCAGTTCACCCGCCTGGGAAGGACCCACATCTGCTGCCATAACAGAGAAGCCAATGACAGGGACACCGGTCCAAATGCCGGCACGATCAGCACCAATACCACCCGTTATCTCTGTCATCGCGACAATACTGGGATTGGTTTCATAGTCATATCCAGCCGCACTGACCGTCAACCAGCCTGCCTCAAAGCCTGCATCAAGAATCCAATCAAAAACATTCGCTGCGGGTGTACCCGGAACTGATCGATTGCCACCAGAATATCGAGTGGCGGCGATGACGCTGAGTACACGCTCCAGAATAATATAAACAGGAGGCATGATGGGGCATAAAGTCATTCCACAGTCACCCAGAGAAACAAGTGAAACCTCTTCTTCATAGCCGTAGTAGTAGAGGTCTATCGCAACATCAGAGATTTCACTGGCGGCGTAACCCGCATTGGCGCAATAACCACCATAAACACCGTGGGGATAATCATTAACCGGCGCGCTC
>JBEVVH010000309.1:0-2941 GCA_040507245.1 Candidatus Thiodiazotropha sp. | reverse complement strand
GGGCACTAATAGGCTGTCAAAGATCGAATCGATTTTGGTGGACTTGGATGTCCCAAAATCTTTCATGAGATCGAAGACTCGCTTGTCAACAGATCCTCGCCCTGCACCCCAACAACCGGGAGGCACATGACGGAATTCAGCGCCTGGGTGATCACCTGGCCAAAGTGATTCAGGAACAGGCCGATTCCGGCGGTACCCGGGGCGCCGAGGCGCTGTTGCAAAAGGCGTTGGAAAAAATACCCGATAACCCGTCACTCAACGACCTGCAGGATACATTATAATCAGCAGTCACTGACCCGGTTACTCCCGGGTCAGAGCTCAAGTCCCGGACACACCTGACAAGGAGAGAAATGTCAAACTCTTCATCCTGCCCCAAATGCGCCGTCCAACTTCAGGCGGAAATCTCGCCGGATTATGCATTTGCCGCGGTAATCAGTCTTCTCGTCACCTTTCCTCCAATCAATCATGCGGTGTTGGGCAAACAGACTGGCATCCTGCTGCATGGCGCGGCACTCCTTCTGGGGGTAGGAATCCTCTTTTTCCTCGAGGTCGCTGAAAAACCTCGCTATCGGTGGAGCTACTCACGGGCGCCGAAATTCAAACGGGTTATTCCACTGATGCTGCTATGTAACTTGATCTTTTTGTTATTCGCCATCGGCTACAAGGCGCTTTGGATTACAGCAAACGCTTGATTATCAGTCCGAACTTTTCGTAAATTGAGCCGGCCACGCATATTCACCCGCAACAATTCTGATCATTCGCGCCATTTTCTGATCATCGCTGCGACCTTGCGATGCGTTTACTCCGGGTTGTCCGCACCCCCGTTTTGGCGGAGTGCGCAAAATGGGTACCATATCCCCCCAACAGGCAATACTGCTGATACTCAATAACCAAAGAGACTACTACGAGGCATGATAAGGTGAGGAATTCATTACAGGATCAACTGTTGAAGGCCGGGCTGGTGGACAAGAGCAAGGCCAACCAGGCGAGCAAGGAAAAGCGCAAAAAAGCCCGTCAACAACAGCACAGCAAAGCACCCACCATATCGCCCGAAGAACGCCAAAAGCAGCTCGAGAAAGCGGCCCGTGACCGTGAACTCAATCAAAAGCGGGAAGAAGCCCGTAAACAGCGGGAAATCGCGGCTCAAATCACCCAGATCGTTGCCAATCATCGCTATCCCCGCAGCAACAGCGAAGACGACAGACCCTTCTACTTCAACAATAAAGGCAAAGTTAAACAGATGTACGTCTCCGCTGAGGTACATTCGATGATTACCTCCCGGAAACTCGCGATCGTCAACTGTAACGGGAACTTCGAACTGGTGCCCTCGGATATCGCCGAGAAGATCCGTCAGCGCAATCCCGGCGTCGTCATCGACCTGCCGGATGAGCAACCGGCCGAAGAGAACGACCCTTATGCGGACTACCAGGTACCGGATGATTTGATGTGGTAGTTAGGGATGAATATTGACCGTTGGAGGACTCAGTAATGATGGGACCTACAGGGTAAATCAGGGGTTACGCAATATACCAAAGGGATCAGGAAGCATTGGATGTGATGCATCAGTACACTGCAAGATTTATCGATTTCAAGGATTAATCGGGAGCTGCTGAAGCGATTAGCCCGTTACAGCTCATCTGTTCGATGGTTGATTCCCAATCATGGATAGGTACCGGCCTGCTGAAGTAGAATCCCTGATAAACTGCACAGCCGTTTTCACGCAAAAAGTCGAGTTGCCGCTGATTTTCAACGCCTTCCGCGACGACCGGCAGTCCCAGTGTGTTGTTCATCGCAAGAATCGCCCTGACAATCGCCTCATCGCTGGGATCAACCGTCACATCCTGTACGAAAGAACGGTCGATCTTGACCTGGCTCAAGGGTAACAGCTTGAGGTTGGAAAGCGAGGCATATCCCGTTCCGAAGTCATCCAGGGAGAACGTCACACCCAGTGCGATCAGGTCTTCCATACGCTTTGATATGTTTTTTATATTCTCGAGCAAGGCCCGTTCCGTCAACTCCAACTTGAGACGACGAGGATTGGCGCCGGTATCCTGAATGACATCGATAACCTGCTGAACAAAATCTTTTTGATGCAATTGTCTCGCGCTCACGTTCACGGAGAGATATAAATCCGCAAAACGTGAATCGCACTCCCATTGCTTGATCTGCTGACAGGCAGTCGTCAAAACCCAGTGTCCGATCGCCACGATGAACCCAGTCTCCTCCGCCAGGGGAATGAACGCATCAGGCATCACCAGAGCACCCGATTCGTCCTTCCAGCGAATCAGCGCCTCAGCACCAACCAGCATTCCGAGGTGATCTACCTGCGGCTGATAGTACAGTTCGAATCTTGCATGTTGCATGGCGGAACGCATGGCGATTTCTGTTGCGATGCGGGTATCGATCACCGCTTGCATGACCGGGCTGTAGTAACGCACCGAATCACGACCGGCGTCTTTTGCTTCGTAAAGCGCGACATCAGCCTGTTTCAGGAGTAATTCCGGTGAGTGTTCCTTGCCTTGAAACACAGTTACACCGACGCTTACGGTGCAGAAATACTCAATCTCATTAAGCAGAAGATACGGTTTGGCCAGTTCACCCCGAATCTTCTCCGCAATCGACTCGGCCCGCCCTGCCGCCTCGGAATCCGATCTGCCCAAATCCTCGAGCAGCACGACGAATTCATCCCCACCGAGTCTGGAGACCGTGTCCTGTGAGCGTATGGCTGAGATCAGCCGGTGCGCGACTTCAACCAGCAACGAGTCGCCGACATCATGACCCTGGGTGTCATTCAGGCTTTTGAAATGATCCAGGTCCAGCATCATCACAGCGCCGTAGTGAGTGTTTCTTCGAGTAACCATCCCCCGGCAAAGCCGGGGGCTTTCGCTGTGAACCGCTCAAAGCGCTCTATTTAACGGAGCCTATCGGCTCCTTGAGCCCC
>JBEVVH010000308.1:0-2961 GCA_040507245.1 Candidatus Thiodiazotropha sp. | reverse complement strand
AGCAAACCTGTCCCTGACATCAACCACAAGATGCCTTGCAAATGGGGAGGAGACCATATACGGGTGCAGCGAAGCGGAACCCGGGAAACCACACCGAACATCCCACCAATTCACCCTCGCAGGCCTGCATCGAGCCCGTGCCACATCTCCCCGGGTTACGCGTTGCTCCACCCGGGCTACAAGTCGGCGAGTGCATCCCGATCACAACCAGCCCATGGTCATCACATCCGTCCCGTCGTTATAATCCGCGCATTTTTCATCCATCCCGGATCGAACCATGAGCCTCAACTTCGCCCAACTGCAAGACCGTTTCATACAGCTGCGGGAAAACCGACTGTTTGAAACCTTCGTCATCCTGGTGATCGTGATCTCCGCCCTGATGATCGGCGCCAAGACCTACCCGATTCCCGCGACCGCCGCACACATGCTGCAACTGATGGACATCGGCATCACCCTGTTCTTTCTCCTGGAGATCATCATTCGGATCCTTGCCGAGGCCAGTCTCAAGCGCTTCTTCAGCAAGGCCTGGAACGTGTTTGATTTCATCATCGTGGCGGCCAGCCTGGTGCCGGTGGACGACAGCGAAGCCGCTCTGCTCGGTCGGCTGCTGCGGGTGTTCCGGGTGTTGCGCCTGGTCTCGATCATTCCGGAACTGCGCATCCTGCTGAATGCCTTCGTCACCGCCATACCCCGCATGGGCTATGTGTCATTGCTGATGTTCATCATCTTCTACATCTATGCCGCCATGGGCAGCATGTTCTTCAGCACCATCAACCCCGAACTCTGGGGCAACATCACCATCTCCATGCTGACCCTGTTCCGCATTGCGACTTTCGAGGACTGGACGGATGTGATGTATGAAACCATGTCGGTATTTCCTCTCAGCTGGAGTTTCTACCTCTCATTCATCTTCATTGTCGCGTTCGTGTTTCTCAACATGATGATCGGCATCGTTCTGGAAACGTTGCAACAGGAGCATGAGGAGTATTCCAGGGAGAGCGGTGAGGGCGAAGCGGGTGAGGTGCATCGCATCGACCAGAGAACCGAAGCAATGGAGGCGCGGCTTGCCCGCATGGAAGCCCTGTTGCAAAAGATCTCAAAGGATCGTGAATCACACTAGCACTGTAGCCCGGGTGCAGCGAAGCGGAACCCGGGAAACCACTCCAAGGGGTCTCGCCAACTCGCCTTCGCATACCGGCATCAGGTCCGTGCCACGCCATCCCGGGTTACGCGTTGCTTCACCCGGGCTACAAACCGGCGCTTAGCCGACCCTGGCGATATTGTTCCTGAAGTTCACGAATCGCGTTACGAATGGATTCCAGACCGATCCTCTCGGAGTCCACCTGATCGAGTTCGATCCAAACCTCTCCGGCCACGTCATCATCGGCTGTAATCCGGGGTTTTGTCTCAAGCTCCGCGAGAAAGAATGCATCGGAGGTCAGATAGGTGATACCCGCGAATTCATAGCGATTGGGAAACGAGAACAGGTAGCGCCATTCACTGCTCTCTAAGACCAGACCCAATTCCTCTTCAACCTCACGGGTCAACGCCTGCTCCAGGCTCTCGTGATAATCCACAAAACCCCCAGGCAGATCCAGCATGCCCTGAGCAGGATTATGTTTTCTCACACTCAGCAGAATCTCATCGCCACACATCAGCACCGCGGCCACCGCAGCGGCCATATTGTGGTAGTAGACAATTCCGCAATGGCCGCATTCCCATCGCTTGCCTGCGCTCCAGATCAAACCTTCACGCCCACAGCGGGAACAATATTCAAAAGCATTCATCCCTGCGCCGTCTCGTAACACCTCGCCTCCAGGGTATTGCCTTCCGGATCCTTGAAATAAATCGACAGCGCATCACCACGGGCGCCCCAACGTTGCACCGGGCCCTCGATAATCTCAATCCCATGTTCTTCGAGCCGGTGTTGCAGATCTTTCCATTCGCCCATATCCAGGGCAATACAGAAATGATTCAAATTGAACTGTTGCGGATTAACAGGCGCACCGGCATCAGCCAGCTGACCGCCAGGAAACAGATCAATGATCGTGTGGGGATTCAGTCTGACCGAAGGAAAGGGTGCCCGGCCCTCCCGGTAGGCCTCCAAACGCTCCGCGTCGAACCGCATAACCTCGCTATAAAACCTGACCATTCCCATGACATCCGTCACGTTCAGGACAATATGATCCATCTCGCATTGCATCATTTCATACACCGCTGGTAGACAATCATCTGGCCTGGCACCTCAGCGGCACCATTCGGCCGATTTCCACAACCAAATCGTCACCCTTGCCACGAATGGTATTAGGGCCGCTGCTGTAGACAAATCCTGAACCGCTCGGTTGCTGTTTCATCTGGAAACTGACGCCCCGATGCAGAAGATCGGCAGATTGCTCGCTGGACAGGTAGCGCACGGACAGTGATTCGCCGTTTGTGCAATCGTAGAGAACAAGTCTGGCATGGCTCTCCTTCTCGTGATTTTCTACTGTGGCGCATCCTACAAGCACCGAGCTTAGAATCATTACGGTTATCAGCTTGCACATAAACAGTATGCTTCCAGTTAAAGAAATAAAGTCATCGTAGGCCAAGCTTACCGTGGCTGCCAAAATCGAGTCACGAGTACAATCAGGCTATATAAATCACTCAGACGCATGCATAAAGTCAGATTTCAATACAGGATCGCGTCAAATGAGTAGCATTGCAACAGCCTGCCAGGCCAGGCTGAGTGCCGTGATGATTTATTATTCGGCTACGCCACCAACAATAATCAGCGATGCTGATTTGACCTGTTTGCGGATTTATCGGCTCATTTATGGCATCAATCTTCATGCCAGTTCGGCCATATAGATCAACCCGTGACTCCAATATACGATATTAACCTGGCGACTAAGTATATCTGATATACTCCTCTTCCATGGAAGAGAAAATCGATGCAAGAAAATTACCACGCGAAGTGCTTGA
>JBEVVH010000307.1:0-2969 GCA_040507245.1 Candidatus Thiodiazotropha sp. | reverse complement strand
GGGCACTAATAGGCTGTCAAAGATCGAATCGATTTTGGTGGACTTGGATGTCCCAAAATCTTTCATGAGATCGAAGACTCGCTTGTCTCATGGAGTTCATCCACAAGGCCTCCTATGCGGATCGCTGGAATCCCTGGAAGGTCTCCCGTGTGGCGAAGAAAGAACAGCTGTGAGCGCCTTGCCTGGGCGTCAGGGGGTGGTCATCAATGGACAAATCACCTAAGGTGTTTTGCAGTCCCGGCAGCGGAATCATCAACCCTGGATGACGGATAAGCGCCCATGGCCCCGACCCCCCTGGCAAACAGTATCGTTCACATCTACCGCCTTGACGGCAAGGGCGGCGCTGAATCCCTTGCTGAACTGCCGGGCGCGCCCCAGCCAATCCTCTGGGTGCATATGCAGAGCGATGATCCGGAGTGCGCCCCGGTGATGTCCGGCCTTGGCTTGAGTTCGCAGGTAACCGATGTGATGACCAGCCCGGAGACCCGACCCCGGGCCACCGCCCTGGGCGAAGGTGTCCTGATGGTGTTGCGGGGCGTAAATCTCAATCAGGATGCCGATCCGGAGGATATGGTCTCCCTGCGGATGTGGCTGACCGACCGGCTGATTGTTACGGCGCGCAAGTCTCACCGGCGCCTGATGTCGATCCAGGACGTCCGGCAGGCCCTGGATGAGGGTCACGGACCGGCCACTACCGGCCAATTTCTGCTCGAAGTGGTGGAAAGGCTGGTGATCCGGATTGGCCAAGTGGTGGATGAAACCGAGGAATCACTGGAGGGCATCGAAGAGGCACTGGATACCCTCAATCCGACCCAGGTGCGACATGATCTCACCGAATTACGTCGTCGTACGGCCCAATTGAAACGCTATCTCGCCCCGCAACGGGATGCCCTGGATGCCATGTACCGATTGCGCTCCAATCTGCTCGACGAACGCCAGGCCTTCGAGCTGCGGGAGTGGTCGGATCGCACCACCCGTAACGTGGAGGATCTGGATCTCGCCCGCGAGCGCGCCAACCTGACTCAGGAGGAGCTGCGTAACCGTATTGCCGAACAGCAGAATAAGCGCATGTATGTACTCTCCCTGGTCACCGCGATCTTTCTCCCCCTGTCGTTTCTTACCGGGGTGTTCGGTATGAACGTGATGGGCTTGCCCGGGGTGAACAATCCCTGGGGTTTTGTCCTGGTTGCAGCGGGCATGACGGCGTTGGCACTCGGTGTGGGGATCTGGATGCGCTTACGCCAGTGGTTGTGAATACGGGGTTTTGCACCACCCGGGTGCGTGAGTGATTGATTTCGCCTCCGGATGTTTGTCCACATATGCTGTGGATAACTTTGTGGAAACTATTCTGACAAATGTGCTTAGTCCTTGTGTCCGTTGAAATGTTTTTGGATTGGCCAGTTTTTTGCCGATTTTGTTAATTGATAATAATTACAACAAGTTACAGTTTATTAAAGAGTTCTAATGGTAATGAAAATCCTATTCGTCTGATTGTTGTGGTGCAGCATTAGAAGAGTGTGAATAAGCTTGACTTAGATCAATTGTTTTGAGTGGTGCGAATCGGTTTGTTGGGTTTCTTGAGGTGCCGGTCCGACACCGCGACGGGTTTGGTTTGGGGGGAGAACATGACCGATTGGCAGATTATCGCGCAACATATCGCGCAGACCACCGGCGAGGCATTCAATCCACAGGAACCGCGCAGCATGGGCGGAGGCTGTATCAATACCGGGGTGCGGTTAGGTGACGGGCGGCGCAACTATTTCGTCAAGCTGAACCGGGCGGCCCTGCTGGAGATGTTCGAGGCCGAAGCGGATGGCCTGCGGGCTTTGGCTCAAACCCGTACCCTGAGAATTCCTGAACCCCTGTGCAGCGGCCTGTGTGACGGGGAGTCCTACTTGGTGATGGAGTTCGTGGAGATGGGACACGGTGCCCGGGACGGTGCCGCGCTTGCCGGTGAACGGTTGGCCGCAATGCATCGGCATACCCAGTCCGGCTTCGGCTGGATTCGGGATAACACCATCGGTTCCACCCATCAGCCCAACCGATTGATAGCGGACTGGGTGGCCTTCTGGCGGGAGAACCGGCTCGGATTCCAACTCGATCTGGCGGCCCGCAACGGTTACAGCGGCGCTCTGCAGCGTAAAAAAGGGGAGCGCCTGCTGGAGCGTTTTCCGGTGCTGCTCGATCATCAACCCGAGGCCTCCCTGCTACACGGCGACCTGTGGGGCGGCAACCTGGCCTATGACAGCTCGGGTCAACCGGTGATCTTCGATCCGGCGGTCTACTACGGGGACCGGGAGACAGACCTGGCGATGACGGAATTGTTCGGCGGATTTGGCAGCCGCTTCTACGACGCCTACCAGGCGGCCTGGCCCTTGTCACCGGGTTATTCGACCCGCAAAACTCTCTATAACCTGTATCACATCCTCAACCACCTCAACCTATTCGGCGGCGGATACCTGGGCCAGGCGGAGTCCATGATCGACCGGCTGTTGGCCGAAGTGTAGCGCGGGAATGGATTACCCTCATGCTTCGCGGCAGGGCTTACAGGGTGGCTATCTGGTTTTCATATGGACCCCGAAGTGGAAACTATCTTTGCATATATTTGCCCCGTTTTAGCGACCGATTTGCTGTAAATCGATGATAAATATCGTTTAATTATTTCCGGTATAAATTTTGCAGTTATTCAGGGATTTTTTGTTGTTCCTGTGTACCTGCAGGGTCTGACTGATACCCGGAGATGATTGAGATGGCAGACAACGCGTTCGATTTTTCGGCTGTGGAAAAGCGCCTGGGCGTATCCCGGCGCACTTTTCTGAAATTTTGCAGCGGTGTGGCCGCTTCGCTCGGGCTCCCCTCCGGAGCCGCCATGGCCATGGCCGACGCTGCCAGCCAGGGAAAGCGAAGCGAAGGCTGGTAGTCCCCGGTAGTCGCGAGGCGATACTGGAAACCCGACGTGCCGTAGGCGC
>JBEVVH010000306.1:0-2986 GCA_040507245.1 Candidatus Thiodiazotropha sp. | reverse complement strand
CAGCAAACCTGTCCCTGACATTAACCACAAGATGCCTTGCAAATGGGGAGGAGACCATATACGGGTGCAGCGAAGCGGAA
This sequence comes from Candidatus Thiodiazotropha sp., assembly GCA_040507245.1. GTDB lineage: Bacteria > Pseudomonadota > Gammaproteobacteria > Chromatiales > Chromatiaceae > Thiodiazotropha. The sequence goes on along the minus strand of JBEVVH010000306.1, from coordinate 2,906 downwards.
CCCGGGAACAATCCTCCGGAGTTGGCTGTTTGAGCGCAGCGAACACCCAACCCAACACTCAAAACCGCACCTGGCAGCGGATTCTATGGCTGAGAATCATGGGTACTCAGGAATCGGAATGTAAGTATTTCGTAACAGTTGCCGCTAAGCTTTCCTAGGGGGTGCAGGGAGGCTTTGTTTCGGGGGGCGGAGCATTTCCTTTACCATCATGTATCTCGATAACCAATTCAGGCCGAGTGGTCATATCGGCGCGCATCAGGGCAGGTTTATGGGGCCAAAAAAGATCGGGCGTTTTCTGGTAGGTGAAAAGCTGGGGGCGGGGAATCAGGGAACCGTCTACCTGTGCCAGGACAGCCAGTTGGAACGTCAGGTGGCCATCAAACTGCTCAATCGCTCGTTGCAGGCATCCTCATTCCGTGATGAAGCGCGGACCATGAGCAAGCTGCAGCATCCGAACATCGTATCGATCTACGAGGCGGGAGATCACCAGGGTACACCCTATCTGGTGTTCGAATTTGCCCAGGGGGATCTGCTCTCCGAACTGATTCAGGGGGAGCCTCTGGAACGGCCCCTGGCGCTGCAGATCTTTCAGGGTCTGATGGAAGGTATGAGCGAGGCCCATAAGGCGGGCATCGTGCACCGGGATCTGAAGCCGTCGAACATCATCATCAGTCGCGACCAGGTGCCGAAGATCATGGATTTCGGTATTGCACGGCTGCTCAATGAAGCCAAGGGGCCGGACAAGCAGCTCATCGGAACCCCCCGATATCTGGCTCCAGAGTATATCCAGTCCGGCAGTATCGGTCCTGAGGCGGATGTGTTTGCCCTGGGATTGATCCTCGACGAGATGCTCACCGGTATGCCGGTGTTCAGCGGTCAAAACCAGCAGATGGTGGTCGAGGCGATCCTCGAGGTGTCACCGAAACCGCCTTCCCAGTTCAACCCGGCGGTCGATGAGAAACTCGACCGCTTCATCCTCAAGTCCCTGGAGAAGGATCCTGCACTGCGCTACCGGGATGCCCAGGAGATGCTCAAGGCGTTCCGCGAGATCCGTGCGCCGAAAGGCGAGGTGACCGCCGATCACGACGAGTCCAGCGGCACGGTGGACTTTCTGCTGCGCCGGATGAAGCGTAAGAGCGATTTTCCGGCCCTCTCCCAATCGGTGCGCAGCATCAACGCCATGACCAACGTGAGCGACAAGGACGTGAACCAGATGGCAGGCGTGATCGTCAAGGATTTCGCCCTCACAAACAAAATTCTCAAGGTGGTCAACTCGGCCTACTACGGGCGCTTCTCCGGGCGCATCGGCACCGTCTCGCGGGCGGTGGTGGTATTGGGCACCCAGGCGATCCGCTCCCTCGCCGCCTCACTGATCTTTTTCGAACATATCGAAAACAAGGAGCAGGCGGAGCGGCTCAGGGAACTGGTCTCTTCAGCCATGTTCCGCGCCACCCTGGCACATAATGTGGCCAGCGAGATCGATCCGAGTGAGCAGGAGGAGTACTTCCTCACCGGACTGCTGAATGACCTGGGAAAACTGCTGGTGGCCTTCTACCTGCCTGAGGAGTCCCGGGATATCGAACGGCAGATCGAGGCCGAGGGGATGGACCCGATCTCGGTTCAGCACAGTGTGCTGGGTGTGAGTTTCGAACGCATCGGCATGGAGATCGCCAAGCAGTGGAACTTCCCCAAGCCCCTGATCGACAGCCTGCAGGCCTGGCAGGGGGATCACAAACCGGTCAACCGCACTGAAAAGCGCCGCCTTGTGGCAGGTTTCGCGAATGATGCGATGCAGCTGCTGGTCGAGGAGGGGTTGGACAACAAGGCCGTCCTCGAGACGCTTACCAAGAAGTATGCGAAAAACCTCGATCTGAATACCAAGAAGGTGGCCAAGCTTGCAACGCAGTCACTGGATGAGTTCCAGGAAGTGGCCAAGGCCATCGCATCCGATGTTTCGGCCAATTTCATGGATAGGCTCAAGGGTGGATCAAGAAACGTTTCAGATACATCCAATGTGCAGCGTGTACAGGCCCAGGCGATGAACAAGGACGGTCTTGGCGAGACCCAGATCCTCGATGAACGGCATCAGGACAACCAGGATGAAACCCCTGAGATGTCCATGCAACCCAGCGCCGAGGATACCGAGGCACTGCTGATGGACGGTCTGCAGGAAGTTACCGGGATGTTGGTAGGTGACCACAGCGTTTCGCAGATCTTCAACGTGGTGCTGAAGACCATGTACCGGGCGGTGGGTTTTCAGCGGGTGGTGCTCGCGCTGTTGAACCGGCAGAAGGGAGAGATGGCCGGGCGGCTTGGATTCGGTGAGGACTCGGATGCCTTCGTCAAAAACTTCCATTTTCCCACCAGTTACCAGGTGGATGTATTTCACGGTGCGCTGAAAAACGCCGTGGATGTCTACATCGCCGATACCACGGATCGCAAGATCCAGGCGGATATACCCGACTGGTACAAAAAGATCTCCAAGGCCGGTTCGTTTTTGATCTTTCCCCTGGTCGTCAACAAACGCACTCTGGGACTGATCTACGCAGACCATGCCCGGCCCCACGGCCTCGCGTTGGATAAGAAACGCCTCAATCTGCTGAAGTCCCTGCGTAACCAGATCGTGCTGGCGGTGCGTTCCTGATTCCGATATCAACTGGAAGGATACTGCAGTGTCCGAACAAGTTGGGAACGAGAATAATGCGGTGCGGCTATTCATCACCCATATGTCGGTAGGTCGGGTTTGCGCAGCGTAACCCGAGGATCATGCCTGTCCACTTCGTGTCGGGTTACGCTTCGCTAACCCGACCTAGGCTTACCGGTCGAATCTGAACATGTTGGGACCAACACAAACCTCACCAGGTAATCTCCCTCTCCCCTTGCGGGAGAGGGCCGGGGAGAGGGGG
>JBEVVH010000305.1:0-2998 GCA_040507245.1 Candidatus Thiodiazotropha sp. | reverse complement strand
CTCTTCTCATTTTGATTGACCGCAACTTCAATCATGGCGCATTACGACGCCGTTCGTGAGAGGGGAGGAGACCATTACATCGGGCTACATTTCGGCGATTGCGGCTCGAGCAAACCTCCCCGGCAGCGGAACCCGGGAAATCTTGGCATGGAGTCCGTTTCTCATACCATTGTGGAACAGAAACCGTGTTGCTTGGTTTGGCTTTCTGCAAATCATCGAAGCACCGGTTGGATTTTTTTACTACGGAGGTTCATGAAGTCGGTTGATTCGAGGGTTATCCATCATCCTCTGTATAGCGAATTTCGATGATCCAGTATCGGGTCGTACCTACCGGTGTTTCCACGTCGACCTGGTCGTCCAATGTTTTCTTGAGCAATGCCTGCGCCAAAGGTGAATCGAGACTGATATATCCGGCATGCTGGTTGATCTCATCGGGTCCCACGATGCGGTACTCATGGATTTCACCCGCGTCATCCTCAAGGGTCACCCAAGCGGCAAAAAAGACCCGTTGACGATTCTCCGGAGGTTGTGCAATGACTTTCAGAACAGGCAGTCGCTGCTGCAGGTAACGTATTCGGCGGTCGATCTCACGCAGTTCTTTCTTACGATAGATGTACTCGGCGTTTTCCGAACGATCACCTTCCGCCGCGGCCGCTGCAAGTGCCTGGGTCACATCGCGGCGTCGAACCCACAATGCCTGCTGTTCCACACGAAGGTGCTCATAACCTGCGCGGGTGATATATGGTGACTTGGCTGGCGCAGGGGGTCTGTAGCGTCCCATGACTTTTTATTCTCAATCGAGTATTCGTCATTATTACGGGAATCTTGCAGTCTATCCAGAGTGCTGAATCACATCGGTGCGTTACGGGAAAGGGTGAAAATTCACCATTGAAGGGGCTGATGTGGTGAAGACAAGAAAATCCTCCCAAATAATCGCAAAAATTCTTCTTACGACGCTGGTGGCACTGATCATCGCAGCCTGTGGCGGCGGCGGTGGCGGTGGCGGCGGCGGCGGCAGTGATGATGGTGGCGATGACGGGGGCGGTGATCCCGGCGATTCGACAGGGACCGGCAGCATCAGCGGCCGCTTGATCGTGCCCTCTTACGTGGTGACCGACAGCGATGTCAACGATATAGAAACGAACTGGGTTCCCAATCACCCCGCGGGTAACGCGCAAAGCGTACCAAACCCGGTGAATATCGGTGGTTACGTGAACGAGCAGGGAACCGGAGTTGCCGGGAATTCCTTCAACAGCGGTGATCAGGACGACTACTATCTGGCCAGCCTGACTGCCGGTCAGACACTACTGCTGAATATCGGCGATCTGGATAGTGCGGATCTGGATCTGTTTCTGTTTGATACCAACGGCAATCAGATTGATTCCTCCATCGGTGTCGATAAATTCGAGTCCATCGTGGTTCCCGCGGACGGACAGTACTACATCAATGTGTATGCCTACAGCGGCGCATCGAACTATCTGCTCTCCGTGGGCCTGACCCCGGCTTCGGCACTGCCGCCCGGCGCGTTGAGACTGTCTGATGACTTCGTGCCCGGTGATGTGCTGGCGAAATTCAATGACAACACCACCCTGCAGGCACGCGCTGTGGATCCTGCCATGAGCCAGTTCAACTTTCCCCAGGGTGCCGGCAACAGTATCGGGGTGCAGAAGCTGACCCTGAACAACAACCGGGTATCGGTGGCTGCCAAGTCCGTTTCCGCATCGGGCTTGAATGAGCGGGATCAGTTGAAATTCGACACCCTGATGGCCATTAAGCAGCTGAAGGGGCGGAGCGATGTGGAATTTGCCGAGCCCAACTACATGGTGCAGCCGTCTGCGGTGCCGAACGACGAGTACTACAATCTGCAATGGCACTATAACCAGATCAATCTGCCCCAGACCTGGGATGTCACGACCGGCAGCAGCAATGTGATCGTCTCGGTCATCGATACCGGTATCCTGTTTAACCATCCCGATACTCCTGCCCGCCTGGTCTACGGCTACGATTTCATTTCCTCCACGGATATTTCCGGGGATGGAGACGGTATCGACAACAACCCTGAGGATGTGGGTGATTCGGTGCAGGCGGGCAATGCCTCCTCCTTTCACGGCACCCATGTCGCAGGTACCATAGCGGCCAACACCAACAACTCCATAGGGGTCGCAGGTGTGGCCTGGAATGTCAGTGTCATGCCGATTCGTGTACTTGGCGTAGGTGGTGGTTCCACCTACGACGTGGCCCAGGGCATCCTCTACTCTGCCGGCCTGTCGAACGATTCCGGCACCGTGCCGGCGCAGCGTGCGGATATCATCAACATGTCGCTCGGAGGTGGCTCCGCCAACGAAACCTCGCAGAATGCGATCACCGCCGCGCGTAATGCGGGTGTGATCATCATCGCAGCGGCGGGTAATGAAAACACCTCGCAACTGAGTTATCCCGCCTCCTATCCCGGAGTGGTGTCGGTGAGTGCCGTCGACCAGAACCGTCAGCGTGCACCGTATTCGAACTACGGAACCGAAGTAGATATCGCGGCGCCCGGTGGAGATACCCAGGCGGATATCAATGGTGACGGTTACGCCGACGGTGTGTTGAGTACCATCGCGGATGACTCCCAGTCACCTCAGCAATATGTCTACTCGTTCTACCAGGGTACCTCCATGGCATCGCCCCATGTGGCAGGTGTGGCGGCGCTCATGAAATCCGTCTACTCCGGGCTCACCCCGGCCATATTCGACAGCATGCTGAGTGGCGGTGAACTGACCACGGATATCGGCAACGCCGGGCGTGACGACCTCTACGGTTACGGACTGGTCGATGCCTTCAAGGCGGTACAGGCGGCGCAACAGCGTGGCGGCGGCGGAACTACGCCGACGGATCCGACCCTGAGCGTCAATCCGAGAACCCTGAACTTCCGCTGCCAGCCAGGGAAAGCGAAGCGAAGGCTGGTAGTCCCCGGTAGTCGCGAGGCGATACTGGAAACCCGACGAGCCGTAGGCGC
>JBEVVH010000304.1:0-3045 GCA_040507245.1 Candidatus Thiodiazotropha sp. | reverse complement strand
TCGTGCATCAATTTTTTCCATCCGGGAATAATACGTGATATCCGTTAAAATATCTCCCTATTATTGAGCCGAGTTAATAACAGGCCCTAGTATGGATTGATCGTTTCTTTGGTATCCCGGAGGAACGCTTTGCCAGCTTGGCATGGACCCTGGTTGCGGTCAGAAACTGACTCGGGTGATTTTGGCCTGAGCATGGTGAAACCCGGCCAACCGGCAAACTTCGGTGTGCAGTCGTTTCAACTGCCCTGGGGTCTTTCGGGTAGCCCCATGGCCGCAAGGTATTCCCGCGCGCTGTTTTCCACCGAATAACGCGACACCCCGGCTCGCAGGAACTCTGCGGGATGAGGGTTGGCGAGGGTTTGCAGAATCGCTTCAGCCAGGGCCTGATCATCACTCATCGGTACCAGAGGTCCCAGCTTGCCTTGCTGCAGGATCTCCACTGGGCCGTCAGGGCAATTGGTGGCGACCACTGGTGTACCAACGGCCAGCGCCTCGGTGAGTCCATTGGGCGAACCCTCCCAGCGGGATGAAAGCACGAACAGGGAGGCGGCGCGCATGTACTGATAGGGGTTCTTCACGAATCCGGGCATCGCCAGGTCCCCGCCCACTCCCAACGAATCCGCCAGGCCCTGCAATTCAGAGCGTAGCGCACCCTCACCCAGAATCATCAGTCGGCAGGGTTGCTGTGCCCTGACCCGGGCAAAGGCCCGGATCAGGTTGGGAAAATCCTTCTGCGGTTCGAGTCGGCCAACCCCGAGCAATACCGGAATCTCACCTTCCCGGAACCAGGGGTGATCGGGAGGCGTGGCGGCAAGTTGTTCCAGTTCGGCGGTGATCACCGGATTGTGTATCACCTTAATGGCATCGCCCGGAATACCGATGATTGCGGCGGTATCGTCTGCGACGCCACGGGAGACAGCCATGATGGCGTCGTTTTGCGGGTAATATTTTCGCAGCAGCTTTGTCTGTTTGGCGCGCTTGTTCGGGCGCATGCTCTCGAGTTGGCTGGTGATGTTGGTATTTGAGGTGACATAGATCCGCACATCGCTACGGATCAGATTACGCGCACGCAGGGCGAGCACATTGACCCGAATGCGTTGTGTCAGCAGGACCTCCGGTTTCTCCCGCCATAGGTATCGCGCCAGCGCGGGTACACCGGTGATAGCATTGGATGTCCCCAGGTCGATAACGCGTACATTGGGGTGGAGACGGTCCATATAGGGGCTTCGAGGATCCCCAAGCAACAGATCGACCCGGTGCCCCAGTTCGCTGAACCGGTTGATCAGATGGGCGCGCATCTTGCCTACGCCCCCCTGGGCGAGTGATGCGACAAATACCGCGAGTGGCCTAGTGTGCATCTCTGCTGCTCCCTAATGAGTGCTGCTCAGGCATGCTCTGGTGCGCCTGTATGCCGGGTGGTCGATTCGGATTCAAGGGGTAGACCGAGTGCCTCGAGATAACGGGCTGCGCTTTTCTCCATCGTGTATTCCTGTACCGCCCCTTTCAACCACTCGGAATCCGGCGGATCGGCGAGAGTCTCGAGAATCGCGTTTGCCATGGCTGGCACGTCACCCACCGGCACCAGCTTGCCGTATTTTCCCTGCTGGGTGATTTCATTCGGCCCGCTACGGCAGTCCGTCGCCACCACGGGTGTGCCGAGGGCGAGGGATTCGGTGACCACGTTGGGAGAACCCTCCCAGAGTGATGAGAGCACAAACAGCGCAGCCCTGGAGAGATAGGCATAGGGATTCTCAACAAAACCGGGAAGTTCAACCCGATCCGCCGCCCCCAATGATTTAGCCAGGTTGAGCAGTTCATCATGCTGGTGACCCTGGCCGAGTATCATCAGACGGGCAGGGCGATCCCGGTTGACCCGTGCGAAGGCGTGCAGCAGGCTCGGGAAGTCCTTTTGCTGTCGCAGACCGCCGATACCGAGCATGACTGGCTCGTCATCGCCGTTAAACCAGGGGTGGTTCAGGGGTGCGGCAGCCAGATTGTAGAGTTCGGGCGTGATATTGGGGTTTCGTACAACCTTTACCTTAGCCGGATCAACACCCGTCGCACCGATGATTTCATCGGCAACGCCCTGGGACACGGCAATCACGCCGTCGGTATGCCGATAGAGCCAGTGCATGCGACGATGGGTACGCCAGCGCTTGAACCAGTTTGCATTACGCGCACGGAGTCGTTCGGAAACTGCGGTTCCCGGACGCAGGTAGAAGCGGGTTGGTACAGAGGTCTGTAATTTGGCGTGAATGGCAACCAGGTCATCCTTGCCTTTTGCCGAAATCAGCACATCGGGTCGATACTCATCCAGGTAGGCAAGAAGCTGCTGGATTCGTTGCCGTCGTCTGCATTGGCCGAATTCGATCAGATTGACGTCTGACGGGAGTTTGTCGACATAGGGAATCTGTGTGTTTTTGACAATGAAATCGACCGCAACCCCGAGGTGATTCAGGCCACGGGCCAGATTGACCAGCATGCGCTCGACGCCGCCGTCACCGAAGGTTGGTATGAAGATGCAGATCCTGGACATGGAGGGTGGTAAGCGAAGCCTTGCTGTGTCGGGCCTGTGAGAGGTCATAAGTAAGCGGGAAGGATACTTGATACCTCCTCAAAGGTGCAAGGCGGGCGCGGTTCCGTCCGGGTGGGCTTCGATGCCTTGCTGCAGGCGGGTACGCTTCGGCGGAAGACGACATATTGGGTGGCCAGGTTAGTAGTATACAGTGAGAAAGGTCATGAATGATCGTTCCTGCCTCACTGACTATGCCGTTTAGGCCCTGGGTAAAGAAAGGCGGAAAATGTAAACCTGAAGTTTGGATTGACGCTTGAACGCTGCGGCAGTCGCGGTACGTGGGGCAACCTGGCCGTTTGGCAAGGCGACATTCTGGTATTATGAGATGAAACAGTTTTGCGTCACAGGGGCGTTTCTCATGCTTTTATAGGGAATTCAGTACATTCGCTGCCAGCCAGGGAAAGCGAAGCGAAGGCTGGTAGTCCCCGGTAGTCGCGAGGCGATACTGGAAACCCGACGAGCCGTAGGCG
>JBEVVH010000303.1:0-3058 GCA_040507245.1 Candidatus Thiodiazotropha sp. | reverse complement strand
ACTCCTGGACGGGTTCGCAAGTATTTTGAACACCAAAAGATTGCATACGCCGCATAGCGATCTCTGTATTTAACGGCCGGGTTAATAATAACTCAAAACTTATTTTTTCGGAGAAAAAATAATGCATCCTGCATTCTCAGTAATCTTCCTGACCACCCTGATCGGTGCCGGTCAGGGACTGTTTCTGGCCCTCTACACCGGTCAGCTGTATGCCTTGGCGAATCTGTTGCCGGTGCAAACGCAGAATTTCTATGCCTTTGGTAGCCTGATTGCACTGGCCCTGCTGGTCGGTGGTCTGGTGGCTTCGGTGTTTCACCTGGGGCGTCCCGAGCGGGCCTGGCGCGCAGCGACCCAGTGGCGAACCTCCTGGCTGTCCCGCGAGGTCATTGCCTTGCCGGCTACCATGGGACTGATCTTTTTCTACGGCCTGTTCCACTACTTTGGTTGGACCGATCCCCTGTTCGTGATCTCCCAGACGCTGCCCGTTGACATGACTCTGATCATCGGGGCGCTGGCGACCCTGGCGACCTTTGTGCTGTTTCTCTGCACTGCGATGATTTATGCCAGTCTGCGTTTCATCAAGGCCTGGCACTCGCCTCTGACCGTGGCCAACTTCCTGTTTCTCGGTATCGCTTCAGGGTTCATGCTGGCGGCCTCGGTTTCTGCTTATCAAGGCACCAGTCTGGTAGCCTTCTATGGGTTGTGGGCAGTGATCGCCACCATGTTGGGCGCGTTGACGAGGGGGTTTTCTCTCTATCGTAACACCCGTTCCCGCTGCAAGGTGGATCTGCAGTCCGCCATAGGAGTGCATCACAGTCAATTGCACCAGAAGGCTCAGGGATTCATGGGCGGGTCATTCAACACCCGGGAGTTTTTCCACGGCAAGTCGGAGGGCTTCCTTAAAATCGTACGATATGGGTTTGTTCTGATGGTGTTCATCCTGCCTGTGACCTTGATCCTGCTCGCTTATGGACTCGAATCGAGTCGTCTGCCGATGGTTGCATTTTTGATCCAGTATCTGGGACTGGTCATGGAGCGATACCACTTCTTTACCGAGGCTAAGCATCCTCAGAATCTCTACTACCAGAGCATGGCCTGATCCGTTGTCGTTTGCCTGGAAAGAATCTGCCTGATTAAACAAGGTCAGGTTTCGGTGGGTGGCTGTATCTAACGGTGTTCATTATGGTTATCGTAAAGAATCCACGCATTTTGCCGAAAATGAGCTTGATGGTTGGGCGCTACACTCCTGACGACACCACTCGGGCGCGACTATATGAAAATAAATAACCCTGTTACCAACAGGGAAAGGGAAGTCCAGAAACATCACAATATCCTGTCCACTACAGACCTGAAAGGCGCCATCACCTACGTTAATGCTGACTTTGTCCAGGTGAGTGGCTTTGGCAGCGACGAGTTGTATGGAGAGAACCACAACATCGTGCGCCATCCGGATATGCCTCCTGTTGCCTTCGAGAGTCTTTGGAGTACCGTCAAGGGGGGTAACCCCTGGATGGGTATCGTCAAGAATCGCTGCAAAAACGGCGATCACTACTGGGTTGACGCTTTTGTCATGCCGATCAAGAAGGACGGGTCAACCTTCGAGTACCAGTCAGTACGCTACAAAGCGGACCGGGCCTGGGTGGAGCGGGCAGAGCCGATCTACAAACGCCTGCTGCAGGGTAAGGGTTTCAAGCCCGCCATCACCAGTCGCATCAGCCTGACCTATAAACTCATCCTTGTGAATCTGCTGGCACTGCTGCCATTGCTTGTCTTTGTTCTGACCCCCGCGCTCTCATCCATGATGTTGCTGGGTTTGGCGATCACCGTGTTGACTATCCTGGGCGGTAATTTCTGGCTCCTCAGTCCGCTTCAGGCCGTCGTGGCAGAGGCCCGGGCGGTGTTCGATCAGCCAGTCATGCGGCGTGTCTACACCGGGCGTGATGATGAGATCGGACAGATCCAATTGGCATTGAAAATGCGCGCATCCCAGTTCGATGCGATTGTCGGGCGACTTACGGATACCAGTCAGCAACTTTGCGATTTGGCGAAAGTCACCTGCGGGCGTTCGGAAGATGCTTATCAGGGCGTTGAAAAACAACAGCACGAGTTGACCCAGGTTGCCACGGCTATGACGGAAATGGTGGCCACCGTCCAGGAGATTGCCCGCAATACGGTACTGGCGGCAGAGGCGACCCGAGAGGGGCAGAAGCAAACCGGCTCGGGCAGGCAAGTAGTCACCCAGACGATCGATTCGATCAATTCCCTGTCCAAGGAAGTTCAACGGGCTACCAGTGTAATCGGTGAACTCTCCCAGCAAAGTGCCGACATCGTCAAGGTGCTGGATGTCATCAAGGGCATTGCTGAACAGACCAACCTTCTGGCTCTGAATGCTGCTATTGAGGCTGCCCGGGCAGGGGAGAATGGCTGCGGATTTGCGGTTGTGGCCGATGAGGTCCGCACCCTGGCAAGCCGCACCACGGACTCGGCGCGTGAAATCGAGAGCATGATCGAGAAACTGCGCACAGGCAGCCGCCAGGCGGTCGAGGTGATGGAGAAAAGTCGTGTGGAAGCCGATGCCAGTGTCGATCTGGCAGCTAAGGCTGGTGCGGCGCTTCAGGGCATCTCCGAGGTGATCGACAACATCACGGACATGAATCATCACATCGCCACCGCCTCCGAAGAGCAAAGTGCGGTCGCTGAGGAGATCAACCAGAATGTGGTGAACGTCAATCAGGTGGCTGAAGAGACCGCATCCGGCGCCAAGCAGAGTGTGGATGCCTCTGAGGATATGCTCGCCTCTATCGGGCGTCTAGATGACCTGGTGATTCAGTTCCGAAACTGAGTGGCTCAGGCCTTGGCGTGCAAGGAGGTATGCCAGGCAGTGCAGTCCCCCTCAACGCCTTGACAGGATAGACCTCGGTCCGAAAGTATTCTCGAGTAGCTTTTCATTTCACTCCCGAAACAGGTTGATATTAACTCGGCTCAATAATAGGGAGATATTTTAACGGATATCACGTATTATTCCCGGATGGAAAAAATTGATGCACGAACACTAACA
>JBEVVH010000302.1:0-3098 GCA_040507245.1 Candidatus Thiodiazotropha sp. | reverse complement strand
AAAACTCCTGGACGGGTTCGCAAGTATTTTGAACACCAAAAGATTGCATACGCCGCATAGCGATCTCTGTATTTAACGGCCGGGTTAATACAATTGGATCAATTTTGAAATGAGGTTTTTCGCGTATCGGAGGACTGACGCCACTTATGACCCTCGCCTTTGTTGCCGTAATCTTTGGTCTCACTCTGTTGGTTTGGAGCGCCGATCGTTTTGTCGAAGGATCGGCCTCCACCGCTCGCCATTTCGGCATGCCACCGTTGTTGATCGGGATGGTGATCGTTGGCTTCGGAACCTCGGCGCCGGAGATGGTGGTGTCCGCGTTGGCCGCTTCTCAAGGTAACCCGGGTATTGCGCTGGGCAATGCCTATGGTTCGAACATTACCAATATCGCCCTGATCCTGGGGGTGACGGCGCTGATCAGCCCGATCGCGGTGCATTCGCAGGTGTTGCGCAAGGAACTGCCCATCCTCACCGGCGTAACCGCACTGGCAGCCTGGCAACTCTTGGATGGGGCGATCAGCCGGACCGATGCCCTGGTTCTGCTTGCGGTGTTCTTTGGCTTGATGACTTGGACCATCTGGCTGGGATTGCGGAAGAAAAAAGATTCATTGGGGAGTGAGATGGCCGAGGAACTGGAGGCTCATGCCATGCCCATTCGCCACGCAGTGTTCTGGCTGGTGGTGGGACTGGTGCTGTTGATCGTGAGTTCCCGGGTTCTGGTCTGGGGGGCGGTCGAGATCGCCCATGGGTTCGGGATCAGCGATCTGATCATCGGTCTGACCATTATTGCAGTGGGCAACGTGTTGGGTTCCAACCTGTTCAACACCCTGGCGGTGGTGGGTATTGCCGGAGTGATTCACCCGATGTCAGTAGGCCCCGAGGTTTTCAATCGGGATATGCTGGTGATGGCGGGACTCACCCTGTCCCTGTTCATCATTGGTTACGGTTTCCGTGGGCCGGGACGGATCAACCGTTTTGAAGGGGTTTTGCTGCTTGGCTGTTATCTGGGATATACGGCCTATTTGATCCATACGGTTTTCACTGGACAGACATAGATCCATGCCCTGGCTATCATCAATAACTCGGCAGGTGAATCATCCCATGAGGCGAATTTCATTGACCAAGTCTGTCGTCATTGATCACCCACATCGCGCTCGCCTGCTCATTCAGAGTTTTTGTTGGTGAACCACTCGCGAGGCATCGGCGGCGAGATCTCGGGCGCCTTTGCCGACCTGGGCACTTTTCTGCCCATCGTCATCGGTGTGTTGTCCCTCGGGTGGATCGACCCGACCGGCCTGCTGGTGGGTTTCGGTGTTTTCGCCCTGGCGGTGGCGTTGATCTATCGCCGCCCGGTACCGGTACAGCCCATGAAGGTGGTTGCGGCGATCGTTCTTGCCGGCCCGTTCTCCCCCGGGGCAGTGGCGGCCTCGGGATTGTTGCTGGGCATTGTAGTGCTTCTGCTGGGCCTGTCGGGCTGGATCAATCGTTCTATCCCGGAAAACCTGTTACAGGGCATCCAGGTGGGTGTGGGGCTGATCCTGGCCTGGTCGGGTTTGAAACTCATGCAGGAGCAATGGATGGTTGGAGTGCTCCTTGTGGCGGGTCTGCTGCTGATCGAACGCACCTGACTCAAAGGTTATGCGGTGCTGATCCTGATTGCCGGATCGGTCGGTGTGACGCTTATGATGGGGGGTGAATCGCCTGAACTGAGTTTCGGGTTGTTTCTTCCCCAGATGGTTTCTCTAAACTTCGAGGATTTCTGGCAGGCTTCCCTGAGTGCGTTGTTGCCCCAATTGGTGCTGACCCTGACCAATGCCGTGTTGGTGACCTCCATCATTGCGGCCGAGTTGTTTCCTGATGACCGCGCACGAATTACCCTGCGGCGGCTTGCGCTTTCGAGTGGTGGGTTGAATCTGCTGCTGGCCCCGTTCGGCGCCTTTCCCATGTGTCATGGGGCGGGGGGACTGGTAGTGCAGCACCGGTTTGGCGCGCGTACTGGCCTGGCGCCGGCGATCTTTGGTGTGAGTTGTCTGAGTCTGGGTCTGTTTGTTGGGCCTGATGCGCTCAAGCTGTTGAGCTTGCTGCCGGTCTCCACGGTGGGTGCCTTGCTTGTGGTGGCGGGTATTCACATGTCCCTGACCCGGCGTGTGCTGCGCACCCGTGACGCCTCATTGGCAGTTATCGTTGTCACCGCCCTGGCCTCTTTGTTGTTCAATGTTGCGCTTGGGTTGTTGATTGGTTTGGGGGTGGAGTGGGTTCGGCGGTATTTTGAGGGTCGCTCCAGGATAATTGATTCTGATTGATGCCCCCTCTCCCCGGCCCTCTCCCGCGAGGGGAAAGGGGGTTATCCTGGGAAGATTGTCAGTGAATTTGAGCTGAATCGCAGTTGGCTTGATCCCGGTTTTTCCCTCGTTCCCACGCTCTGCGTGGGAATGCAGACCTAGGGCTGGCGAAATTTCCCCATGTCGATGCCTGCTCCAAACTCCGTATGCATTCCCACGCAGAGCGTGGGAACGAGGAGCAGTAACTTGTTCCGAGCGTGAAACTCATCATTCACCACTCCGTTGATGCTCCCTCTCCCACGAGGGGAGAGGGCGGTTACTTGGGAAGATTGTCGGTGAATTTGAACTTAATCCTAGTTGCCTGAACCCGGGTTCCACTTCGTTTCACCCGGGCTACCTTTTGCTGGGTGAATCACTCTACGGTGATATTGATGGGTTCGGACATCAGCGGAGGTGCGAAGGGAATGTGGTCTTTGTCGCCCATGATCAGTTGCAGTTTGTGAGGACCGGGCGTCAGTTCCAGATCCACCTCGGTTTGTCCGCCACCGAAGTGGCGGTGATGGTCGTTGCTGGGTAGGGGCTGGGTCATATCCGGCATCTCGTTGAGGTCGATCAGCAGGTGATGGTGGCCGGTTTTCGGTTTATCTATGCCGGCGGGTGCGACACCCATACCACGCAGTCCGAACTTCACGTTGACCGGGTTACTCACCACATCCCCGTCCTTGGGCGACAAGCGAGTCTTCGATCTCATGAAAGATTTTGGGACATCCAAGTCCACCAAAATCGATTCGATCTTTGACAGCCTATTAGTGCCCC
>JBEVVH010000301.1:2338-3110 GCA_040507245.1 Candidatus Thiodiazotropha sp. | reverse complement strand
GGTGACGAGCTTGCGAAGTCATCGCGTAGTGTCAGTGACCGGGACGGCCGGGGCACTAATAGGCTGTCAAAGATCGAATCGATTTTGGTGAACTTGGATGTCCCAAAATCTTTCATGAGATCGAAGACTCGCTTGGCCTGAAGGCGCTGGGCAATGAACTGGCCGAACGATACCCCGATCCCGAAGAGCGTATACGCGGAATCTACCAATGGTTGCGGGGTCACTACTCGAAGTCCGATGAGCCGGCTGGGGTGGACCCGGAAGCTCTGGATAGACTCTGGTTCGAGCGCCAGGCGGGTAATCTGCTCGATACGGCTTCCGCTGTGGCTTTGATCTTACGGTCCTCGGGAGTGCCGGTGCGCCTGATCAGTGGGTATCGTGGTGGCACCCTGGTGGCGTTGTCCGATTTTGTTATTGTCAAACAGGCCAACAGTCATATATGGCTGGAGGCCTGAATAGATGATCAAGGCTGGATTCGGATTGAACCTCAGGATTATATCGGCGTGCAAAGGGTAGTTGGCTCGGAATCTTCCGTGGTTGCATCGCAAGCGGCTAAATCCCTGACCCAGGATCCAACGATCGATGCCAATGTCCAACATACCCGGTCCCAATCATCGAAGTCTGATCCGGTAAAAGATCAACGGGGTCTGGCAGGGACAGTCAACGCTTCCACGGGAGCAGTCGATAGCGATCGGAAGGCGGGTTGGGCGGACCTGTTAGACGACTGGATGATCAAATACGATCCGAGCAAGCAGAACGAACTGTTCCAACA
>JBEVVH010000301.1:0-2328 GCA_040507245.1 Candidatus Thiodiazotropha sp. | reverse complement strand
CAGATTGGCCGTAACGAACTCTCAATGGTGAAGCTGGGGGTGATGATTCTGGCCGCGATGCTGCTGCTGGGAATGGGCGTACTACTGTCGCTGAATTTTAGTGGTTTCACACCAAAGGATCCCCTCCGGCAGGCGCTCACCACGCTGCAGAAAAAACTAGGCCAGACCTTGCCGTTGCTTCCAGGGGAGTGTCCTTCCCACTACGTCGAACGATTGCGGACTCATGCGCCAGAGATGGCGCAACTGGTCGCACCTTTAATCGAGCGGTATTTGACATTGCGCTACGGCAGCGACAGCAACGCTCAGGATAATCGGGCCTTCATTGTGGATGTGAAGCGATTTGTTGCGATGATATAGGTATGAAAGTGATGGCGTGGATATCTGATAGACACATGAGGCTGCTGATACTTTTGTTTTTGCTTTGGCCCGTCACAGCCTCGGGACAGCAGGGAATAACAGAGGACTATGCTCCGGTGGTGGCGCAGATCATTGAACGGGGTGACAAGGCTGTTTCCAACTACGCCCTGGAGCGTGCAGTGGTGACAGGCAATGAGTTTTCGCGTCTCTACTTCGATGTCTTCGAAAGCAGCGGTATGGAGTTCACCCTGGGCTTGAAGGATCAGTCCTTCATGCTTGAGATCGAATCCGGCTTCAGCCAGATGATCAGCCTGGCGATGGACGGACGTGAAAAATCTGTGTTGACTGTGACCTGGGAAGCGCTCAAGCAAAAACTGCACTATGCAGCGGAGCATTACTCCAGCTCTGAGGGTTCAGTGGGCTTCTGGGGATTGGTGCTGTAATCCTTTCTGATCCTGTTTCGCGAGGGGGTCGAGGCGATGCTGGTGGTGGCGGCCCTGGCTGCCTATCTACGCCGTTCCGGATACGCCGATAAAGTGAATGTGATCTGGACCGGCGTGGTCACGGCTCTTCTTGCCAGTGTGGCGGCGGCCTGGGCGCTGACCAGTCTGTTCCAGGCCAGCGGGGCTCAGCGCGAGACCTTGGAGGGGGTGACCATGCTAATCGCGGCGGCGGCGCTGGTCTATGTCAGCTACTGGCTCTTCGCCAAGCGGGAGACCGAGCGTTGGCAGGCCTTTATCAAGCACCAGATGGACAAGGCGCTCAGCAAGGGCAGCCTGTTCACCCTGGGATTGGTCGCCTTCCTGGCGGTGTTCCGCGAGGGGGCGGAGACCCTGCTCTTCTACCAGGCACTGGTCGCAGGCTCACCCGGCGATGCCAACCCGATCTGGCTCGGCATGGGCTTGGCCGCCGCTGTGCTGGTGCTGGTCTATCTGCTGATTCGTCTGGCCTCCATCCGGCTGCCCCTGGGCCTCTTTTTCGGCGCCACGGCGGTACTGCTCTTTGGCATGGCTTTTGTCTTTACCGGCAAGGGCCTGCTGGAGCTGCAGGTGGGCGGTATGGTCAGCGCCACCCCCCTCGTGGGCCTGCCCTCGGTAAGCTGGCTAGGATTCTTCCCCACCCGGGAGACCCTGCTGGGCCAACTGCTGGTGCTGGCGCTGCTTCCTCTGGGATGGCTGTGGATGAAGTACAGTAGCAAAAAGCAGGGACTGGTTGGTGGGGAGCAGGACGCATGAGTGATCCCAATCTTCTGGCGCTGAACAAATTCATCGAACACTACCAGCAGTTGATGGCTCACGACGGCTATGGGGACATCGCGGTCAGGGTGTGCCTGACACGGGGTCAAAACAAGGAAGTGATCCTGATGTGCGGGAAGGAGTTCCGTTTCCTTATCGGGGGCGGTGAGAAACGCCTGCAGCATTACAAGGCAATCCCCGCCAGTTCGGACAGTCAGCCTTACACGGGGCCGGAGCGCTGCTACGGCACGGGTTGCCGCGCAACTTCAGACTGGAACGACGTCACCTCTCAACGGAGCGGCGCAAGGGCAGGGGGCGGCCGGCGTCGGGATGACTGAATGATCCGAACTTTGCTGAGTCGCTACGGCTGCTGTCTGCGCCCTGTTCCATACCGCCTGAATCTGGCGTTACTCTGAGGTGTAAGCAACAGCAGACCGCGGCGACCGAAGATCATCTGTGCCATGGAGTCGTATCTCTTCTGCAATTGAGCGCCATAGCAACAGAGACAGGTTAAATAACTTGCAAACACAAATGATAATCATTATTATTTAAACAAGCTCAGCCACCCAAGCCTCCTTGGCCAAGGCAGCCGTACCTAAATAGGGTTTTGCACCCTGGAGGCAAAGATGCAGTTGCGCAGGCACGAGTCGCTGCCAGCCAGGGAAAGCGAAGCGAAGGCTGGTAGTCCCCGGTAGTCGCGAGGCGATACTGGAAACCCGACGTGCCGTAGGCGCCA
>JBEVVH010000300.1:0-3118 GCA_040507245.1 Candidatus Thiodiazotropha sp. | reverse complement strand
CACTTTCCATGTCGAATGGTATTTTGTCTTTCATGTATCATCTCTTTTAGCCTAAGTTTATAGAAATGACACAGAATTCTGAACACTACCCTTCCATGCAGCTGCGGTGATCGTCAGAAAAAATCGGTAAGTCGGATGACAGGGTACTCATGGATGCAACAACCAGGCTAGTGAGGGTGGTAAATAGGGTCCGGAAGATCAATCGGCGTGATGGCGGTCCAGGCTGCCGCCGTCAATCACATGGGGATTGGATCTACCCGAGGTCTCATTGCGCGGCTGATGACCGGGAAAAGACCCCCCGTCGCCGATCCAGTGCACTGTCTCACGAGTATTTTCCCCGACTGACTCATTGATGCCCTTGACCCGCTCCTGTACCGCCAGGGTCAAAGCAAACCCGACAGCGACGATCATCGTCAGCCCCAGGTTGTGCTCGATCAGGAGGACGGCGGCAAGCCCGGCGAAGATGAGGGTTTTCACAACCAGACTCATCGGAATATGGCCCTCGAAGTTCAGGGCGGTTGGACTGCTATGTTGCATCGTTGACTTCAGGGATCGTTAAGACTGTTCAGCTTGCTGACAGGATAAACAGGTCTGCGTGAAAACAATGCAAAGTGAAAGTTAAATCCGCGTTAAAGACGGAATCTCCTTCTTATAACCCGATTATTGTGCAGGAGTGACACTCTGACGAGACGTTTGCTGATGGCCGCCCCTGATCCGTGCCGGTGTGGCAGCTTCAGAAACTGAGTAGCGGTCAGGAAAGTTTTGAGTTTCTTGAGGGATGACTTTTTGAGTTATGGTGTTCGCTGCGCTCAGGTGTTTTTTTACCCCTCCCCTCTCCCCGGCCCTCTCCCGCGAGGGGAGAGGGAGATTACCTGGAGAGGTTCGTTGTGTATCTCACTACCTCCCATTCTGGCAGATCCCGGATTCCATTTCGTTTCATCCAGGCTAGATTGGCTGTCTCCGCACCTCATCAGCTTTGTAGCTCGGGTGAAGCAACGCGTAACCCGGGAGGTTTGGCACGGACCTCTCTCGTAGGCAGGTTCTTTGAATAAACATCGCCGGTAAACAACTCGGAGCAAACAGCCGATCAAGTCGCGGAAGGATCCGACGCCTGCAGCCCCAGAACCGCCACTGCTCCACCTGAAGCCTGATTCTCCAGAGAAATGCTCCAGTTATGACGCCTGCACAAACGCTGTACCAGGGAGAGCCCCAGCCCGGCTCCCTGGCTGTTGTCACCCCGGACATAGGGCTGAAACAGCTTGGGCAGGGCTTCCGGATCGATCCCCTGACCGCTGTCCTCGACCCGGATGCTGTGGTTCTGCAGGCGCACACGAATCTCCCCGGACTCGGTGAAGTTCAAGGCATTGCGCAGCAGGTTTCCCAGCGCCATCGCCAGCACCGCATGATCTGCGTGAACCTCGGGTTTGCCATCGACCTGCAGGATCAGCTTCAGATCCCGACCGCGTAAGAACGGCTGATAACGATCGATGAGCTCACGCGCCACAGTTTCAGCATCACACACGCCGGGGGGCGGGGATTCCGCATCCTGTTCACGGGCCAGTGCCAGCAGAGCGCTGGAAATCTCCCCCATCTCCACCACCGATCGGGCGATCCTGGCCACCCTTTGCTGATTGCGAGGATCCAGATTCGGATCGGAGAGCAGCAGTTCGGTGGCCCCCTTGATCACCGCCTGAGGGGTTCTAAGTTCATGGCTGACATCACCGGTGAACAGCCGTTCCCGCTCGATGAAGTCATGCAGCCGCTGCAGATAGGTATCGAAATCGGCAGCCAGTTGCTGCACCTCTTGCCAGGGAAAGGCATCCGCCAAAGGCGGCGGCGGATCGTCCTCGGGATGACGCTCGGCCACCCGCTGGATCAGTTCGGTGATCGGGGCGATGGTGCGTCCCGCCAGCCACCGGCCAGCGAGGGCGGAAACCACAGTGATCAACAACACGCTTCCGGGCCAACAGCAGGAGAAACCCCTGCTCGCGCCGCTTCAGGGCACTGATGTCATACAACACCACGAAACGCTGGGATCCCACCTCGCGCACTGCTGCCCGGTAGGGGATACCCTCAAGTACCATGGGATGGGTCCCGACCGGCAGGTTTTCCACCGACTTCGGAACCTCCGAATGGGTCGCCCCGGGGGATACGACAAAGGCCCGGATGGTGGCGGTCCGTTCCGGCAGGGATTGGGGATTGCGGGCCCGACGTGCCACATAGTCATCGAGTTCCGCCTTGAGGGTCTCATCGATGAGGCGCCGTTCCAGGTCCTGGGAGGCAAGATGGATGATCATTGCCAGCACCAGGCTGACCACGCCGCCAAACACCGCCAGGGTGACCGCGACCCGGTTACGCAGGCTGCGTCTGGCAGGCATGATGCTGGCTCCTCAACAGGGTTTCCTCAGCGTTCGCCCGGCGGCGCCAACTGGTAGCCGATGCCGCGCAGGGTATGGATCAGCGGTATATCCGCAGCCTGATCGACTGCGCTGCGCAGGGCGTGCATGTGGGTGCGCAAGGCATCACTGTCCGGGGGTTCATCACCCCAGATCTCCCGTTCGAGTTCTTCACGCCGCATCACCGCGGGGGAGCGTCGCATCAGCACCTCCAGCAGGCGCAGGGGGATTCGCCCCAACTCGATCCGGCGACCGGCACGTTTCACCCGCAATCGGTCCAGATCGAAACTCAGATCCGCCACCTTGAGCAGGTTTCCACTGTGAACCTTGCGCCCGCGACGCACCAGCGCGGTGATCCGTGCCTCGAGTTCCGGCAGCGCAAAGGGCTTGACCAGGTAGTCATCGGCGCCGGTGGCAAAGCCCTCGAGTTTGTCATTCAGGGTATCCCGCGCGGTCAACATCAACACCGGGGTATCACGGCCCTCGCGGCGCAGCCGGGCACAGACCTCCAGGCCATCCATGCCGGGCAGCATCAGATCGAGAATGATGACGTCGTAGTTTTCATCCAGGGCCCTGCGCAGCCCGGACAGGCCGTTGTAGGCCAGGTCCACGCTGTGTCCGTGAGCCTCGAAAAACAAGCGAGTCTTCGATCTCATGAAAGATTTTGGGACATCCAAGTCCACCAAAATCGATTCGATCTTTGACAGCCTATTAGTGCCCCG
>JBEVVH010000299.1:0-3142 GCA_040507245.1 Candidatus Thiodiazotropha sp. | reverse complement strand
GGCACTAATAGGCTGTCAAAGATCGAATCGATTTTGGTGGACTTGGATGTCCCAAAATCTTTCATGAGATCGAAGACTCGCTTGTTCCTTGATGAGTGAATGTGATGGGTTTGTGTCAGCCCTATCCCCCTCTCCCCTAGCCCCTCTCCCGCAAGGGGAGAGGGGGACAGGAACGGTTCCATGCCCAGGTACGACAGTCGCGCCACTCCCCTCTCCCCTCGCGGGAGAGGGGCCGGGGGAGAGGGGGGTAAACCGGCCGGAGAGGGGTGCATAAGTATCAACCCGCCCCCGCCTCCAGAAAGTCCTGCGCAAACCGCTGTAACACCCCGCCCGCCGCGTAGACCGACACCTCTTCGGCGGTGTCCAGCCGGCAGGTGACCGGGATCTCCACCCGCTCGCCGTTGCGCCGGTGCATGACCACTGTGAGATCGGCCCGGGGAGTGGGTGTGTCGATCACGTCGAAGGTTTCTGTACCGTCCATGCCGTAGGTGGTGCGTTTCTCTCCCCACTTGAACTCCAGGGGTAGCACGCCCATGCCCACCAGATTGGTGCGATGAATGCGCTCGAATCCCTCGGCGAGGATTGCTTCTACGCCAGCCAGACGCACGCCCTTGGCGGCCCAGTCGCGGGAGGAGCCCTGACCGTAGTCAGCGCCGGCGACAATGATCAGAGGCTGCCTGCGTTGCATATAGGTTTCGATGACCTCCCACATGCGCATCTGCTCGCCCTCCGGCTCCAGTCTTGCCAGGGACCCCTGAATGATCTGGCCCTGTGCATCGCGGCACATCTCGTTGAGCAGCTTCGGGTTGGCGAAGGTAGCGCGCTGGGCGGTGAGATGGTCACCACGATGGGTGGCGTAGGAGTTGAAGTCCTCCTCCGGCAGGCCCATTTTGGCCAGGTACTCGCCCGCCGCGCTGGAGGCCAGGATGGCGTTTGAAGGTGAAAGATGGTCGGTCGTGATGTTGTCGCCCAGCACCGCCAGCGGACGCATGCCTTTGAGGCTGCGTTCACCCGCCAGTGCGCCTTCCCAGTAAGGGGGGCGGCGGATGTAGGTGCTCTGGGGACGCCAGTCATAGAGCGGACTCTTGGCCGCTTCCGCTGCCCTCACCGCAAACATGGGGGTGTAGATCTGCTGGAATTGTTCCGGCTTCACATACTCATTGACGATGGCGTCGATCTCCTCGTCGCTGGGCCAGATGTCCTTCAGGGTGATCGGGTTGCCGTCCCTGTCCCGGCCCAAGACATCCTGCTCAATGTCGAAGCGTACCGTGCCGGCGATGGCGTAGGCCACCACCAGCGGCGGCGAGGCGAGGAAGGCCTGCTTGGCGTAGGGGTGGATGCGGCCGTCGAAGTTGCGGTTACCCGAGAGCACGGCGGTGGCGTAGAGGTCGCGGTCGATGATCTCCTGTTGGATCTTCGGGTCCAGCGCGCCGCTCATGCCGTTGCAGGTGGTGCAGGCGTAGGCGACGATGCCGAAGCCGAGCTTCTCCAGCTCGGGCAGCAGGCCGGAGGCTTCCAGATAGAGCTTTGCGACCTTGGAACCGGGGGCGAAGGAGGACTTCACCCAGGGCTTGCGCACCAGGCCGAGTTCATTCGCCTTGCGCGCCAGCAGGCCGGCGGCCACCACGTTGCGCGGATTGGAGGTATTGGTGCAGCTGGTGATGGCAGCGATGATCACCGCGCCGTCGGGCATCTTGCCCGCCTGCTCCTCGGCCAGGGCCTTGTCCAGGTCCACTGCGATGCCGCGCTCGTGCAGGGCGCGGGTGGGCAGGCGGCGGTGGGGATTGGAGGGACCCGCCATAGTACGGTCCACTAGGGACAGATCGAATTCAAGCACCCGCTCATATTCAGCACCTTTCAGAGCGTCAGCCCAGAGACCGGTGGTTTTGGCATAGTTCTCCACCAAGGCGACCTTCTCAGGGGTACGGCCGGTGAGCTTCAGATAGTCCAGGGTTTGGCCGTCGATGTAGAAGAGCCCGGCGGAGGCGCCGAACTCGGGGGTCATGTTGGAGATGGTGGCGCGGTCGCCCAGGGTCAGGCTCTCGGCGCCCTCTCCGAAGAACTCCAGCCAGGCGGAGACCACCCGCTGGTTGCGCAGGAACTCGGTCAGGGCCAGCACGATGTCGGTGGCGGTAATGCCGGGTTTGCGCTGCCCGGTGAGCCTGACGCCGACGATCTCCGGCAGGCGCATCATGGTGGGTCTGCCGAGCATCACGGTCTCCGCCTCCAGACCGCCGACACCGATGGCGATCACGCCGAGGGCATCGATGTGAGGGGTGTGGCTGTCGGTGCCGACGCAGGTGTCCGGGTAAGCCATGCCGTCACGGGCCTGGATCACCGGCGACATCTTCTCCAGGTTGATCTGGTGCATGATGCCGTTGCCGGCGGGGATCACGTCCACGTTGTCGAAGGCGGTCTTGGTCCAGTCGATGAAGTGGAAACGGTCCTCGTTGCGGCGGTCCTCGATGGCCCGGTTCTTTTCGAAGGCGTCGGGATCGAAGCCGGGGGCCTCCACGGCCAGCGAGTGGTCGACGATAAGCTGGGTCGGCACCACCGGGTTGACCTGGGCGGGATCGCCGCCTTTGTCGGCGATGGCGTCGCGCAGGCCGGCCAGATCCACCAGAGCGGTCTGTCCCAGGATGTCGTGGCAGACCACCCGCGCCGGATACCAGGGGAAGTCGAGATCCTGTTTGCGGTCGATGATCTGCTTCAGCGCATCGGTCAGCAATCCGGGATCGCAGCGGCGTACCAGCTGCTCCGCCAGCACCCGGGAGGTGTAGGGCAGGGTGTCGTAGGCGCCGGGCTGGATCGCCTCGATCGCCTCTCGGGTATCGAAGTAGTCCAGGTCGGTATTGGGCAGTCGTTTTCTGAATTCGGTGTTCATGGGGTTCTCGATCGTTGCGCTAGCACGGTATATAACGTTTTGAGTTATGAGTTTTTAGTTGAGGTGTTCGCTGCGCTCACGGGGTGTTTTCTCCCCCTCTCCCTGGCCCTCTCCCGCAAGGGGAGAGGGGACGTGCTTTTCGAGTGTATCGAAACATCCAGTTTGGTTGCTAGACACAAATAGGAGACCCCCCAGCTCTGCTGGGGAGGCATTCACAGTTTGACAGATACGGGAATCTCACAGTAACTCCCAAGCGTG
>JBEVVH010000298.1:0-3161 GCA_040507245.1 Candidatus Thiodiazotropha sp. | reverse complement strand
GGCGCCTACGGCTCGTCGGGTTTCCAGTATCGCCTCGCGACTACCGGGGACTACCCGCCTTCGCTTCGCTTTCCCTGGCTGGCAGCGGTGGAAAACCGGTGAGCAGCAAGCCGCCGCACGCTTCGATCAGATTGAATGGCATGCCATGGGGGATGGTTTCACCTGGAATACCCAGAACCCAGAACAGGATCGGAAAACCTCCCGTGACATCTGGACGTTTTGCCAGGAGAAGATGCTCACCGAGGACTACGACCTGGTGGTGCTGGATGAAATTCTCTACTGCTGCGACTACGGATGGCTGAGCGGGGAAGAGATCGCCCAGTTCATTCAGAGATTAAAACCGGCCTGGATGCATCTCGTGCTGACCGGCCGAGGAGCGCCCCAGGCCGTGATCGACGTGGCGGATACCGTAACGGAGATGCAGCCGCTGAAACATGCCTTCGATCAGGGGATCAAGGCGGAGCAAGGGGTAGAGTTCTGATATCGGGTTCAGAACAACCACATAGCAGACTGTTATGCATCAAGGAAATATCAATCAGCTCATGGGTACGAAGTAAAGGCGATTAACTTGTTCACACAAACATGTTTTGGGGGACAGGAATATCGCTGATCGTTGGAGAGGATTACCTCGATGAAAAAAATAGAATAACAAAATTCTATGCACCTGAAACCAATGTTTAATAAATCAACTACGCGCCTTCGGCATCGGACACGTTAACGTGTGCCGGTTATTGAGGTGCTGAATTATTTACCACGAAGGATACGAAGGGTGGAATTTGATAGACGCTCGAATCGACCCTTCGTGCGCTTCGTGTCCTTCGTGGTGAGATAGATTGGCAAGGCAACCCAAGGTATTGGAGAAGAATTCCAATTTACGGCCTGCTAATCCCCATCGAACATGCGACCCAGACCTCCCAGTACGGAGCCTTCACCTTTGTCACTACCGCCGGAAGACGGGGCATTGGCGATGATCCGGTCCGCCATACGACTGAACGGCAGGCTTTGTAACCAGACGGTGCCATGACCTTTCAGGGTAGCGAGAAAAAGCCCCTCACCACCGAACACCATCGACTTCAGATTGCCGGCCCGTTGGATGTCGTAATCGATGCCGTCCGTAAACCCCACCAGGCAGCCGGTATCGACTCTCAGGGTCTGACCCGTGAGTTTTTTCTCCACAATCGTGCCACCCGCCTGGATGAACGCCATGCCGTCTCCCTCCAGGGCCTGAAGGATAAACCCCTCCCCGCCGAACAGACCCATGCCGAGCCGGCGATTGAAGGCGATATCCACCTTGGTGCCGAGCGCAGCGCACAGGAAGGCATCTTTCTGACAGGTGATCTTGTTACCCAGCAAGGCCATATTGAGGGGCACGATATTGCCCGGATAGGGGGCCGAAAACGAGACCCGCTGTTTCCCGGAACCCTGATTGGTGAAATGGGTGGTGAAGATCGACTCACCGGTGAACATGCGTTTGCCCGCGGAGAACAGTTTGCCCATCATCCCCTGATCCGGATCGGAGCCATCCCCCATCTTGGTCTCGAATACGATCCCCTCTTCCATGTAGGTCATTGCACCGGCTTCCGCAATCACGGTCTCACCCGGATCGAGTTCCACCTCAACCAACTGCATCTCAGCACCAAGGATTTCATAATCCACTTCATGACAACGCATGCGTAATGCTCCTTTTCGTATCAGTAATTGCTTTCGCCAGTCCGTCCCAGGGCCAGTCAGGGATTCTCATCCAGTTCAGCGTAGGACTTGTAAAATTGCAGCGCGGCACGACCGCTCTTGGTCCCGCCGCGCGCCATGGCGAACTGCTTCGCCAAGACATGCAGAGTTTCCCGATCACCGGCGTAGTCTGCAAAATAGTGATCGATCCGTCTGAGATACTCCTCCCAGTTGACTGGGTAAAAGGAGAGCCAGAGTCCAAACCGATCGGACAGGGCCAGTTTCTCTTCGATGGTGTCACCCAGGTGCAGATCACGGCCTACCAGCACTGCTTCCTGGTTTTCCGCCATGGACTCCGGCAGCAGGTGACGTCGGTTGGAGGTGGCGTAGATCAGCACATTGGATGCGGGTGCCTCGATGGAGCCGTCCAGCACACTTTTCAGGGCCCGGTATGAGGCGTCCCCCTGCTCAAAGGTCATATCGTCACAAAACACGATGAATGACTGGCTGAGGGTGCGGATCTCATCGACGATCTCCGGCAGTTCCACCAGGTCGTTGCGGTCAATCTGGATAAGCCGCAACCCCCGGTGCCTGTAGGCATTGAGAATCCCTTTGATCAGGGATGATTTGCCAGTGCCGCGTGAGCCCCACAGGAGGGCATTGTTGGCGCCGGATCCGTTCAGAAAGCGCTCGGTGTTTCGCACCAGCTGTTGCTTCTGTTCATCGATACCGACCAGTTGCTCCAGGGTGATCGGATCGACATGTGAGATACCGCGCAGGTATCCCTTGCGGGGCCGCCATACCGCAGCATGAGTGGACTGCCAGTCAATCGTCAAGGTGGTTACCCCATTCCGTGTAAAACAGCTGTTGACTATATCGCCTTCAGTTTGCAGCGCAACCCAGGCGGGCGTTGGATGCCCTTGCCCTGCCGGGAATGTCATCAACCGGTCATCCTGCGCCGGTTAAAATCGCAACTGTTCTGCAACCTCGTTCCATACCTCGTCGCATGTTCCTGAAATGGCTCTACCTGACGCTCGGCGCACTCAGTATCCTGGCCGGCCTGGTCACCTTTTGGCTGCCGGTACCCATTGGAGTACCGCTTATGCTGATCGGAACACCGGTGATCATGCGACACTCACCCAGAGGCCGGCGCTGGATCATGCGGTTACTGAAACCCTTCCCCAAACTGAAACGCCAAATCCGCAGGCAGGAACAGCGGATAAAGCGGAATCTTGATCGCTGAGAAGGCTACCGCTCAGTATCGGTATGCAGAGAAGTACCTGACCACCGGTTCGAGACTTCCCGTGAGGAACACCTGTGCGGCAATCCCCTGAGGCTCCCTGAAAGGTACAGATTCAGTCGCCAGGCTAAGTAACCATCCCCCGGCAAAGCCGGGGGCTTTCGCCAAGCGAGTCTTCGATCTCATGAAAGATTTTGGGACATCCAAGTCCACCAAAATCGATTCGATCTTTGACAGCCTATTAGTGCCCCGG
>JBEVVH010000297.1:0-3161 GCA_040507245.1 Candidatus Thiodiazotropha sp. | reverse complement strand
CGGGGCAC
The DNA here is from genome assembly GCA_040507245.1 of Candidatus Thiodiazotropha sp. Lineage (GTDB taxonomy): Bacteria > Pseudomonadota > Gammaproteobacteria > Chromatiales > Chromatiaceae > Thiodiazotropha. Next base: position 3,153 of record JBEVVH010000297.1, on the reverse strand, counting down.
TAATAGGCTGTCAAAGATCGAATCGATTTTGGTGGACTTGGATGTCCCAAAATCTTTCATGAGATCGAAGACTCGCTTGTATCTGAAAACCATCGGTATGCTCTCAGAGAATTGTCGCGTTGCAGTTGCCGGGGACTATCGGCCGAGTACCCCTGCAATCATGAAAGCGGTGGGTAAAGCAGTCGAGGATTTCGGCTGTCAGTTGATCCATTGCGGTAGTCTTCCGTCTCCTGCTATTGCCCTGTTCGGCATTGCGCAAAGTATTCCGACCATCATGGTCACGGGGAGCCACATTCCCGACGACAGGAACGGTATCAAGTTCAACCGTCCGGATGGTGAGATTCTCAAGCAGGATGAAGCAGGCATACGGCTGCAACAGGTTTCGTTTCCGCAAGGCCTGTTCGATGATGCCGGGGCACTGGCCCTCGACTACAGCTTGCCGAAAATTGACGATCAGGCCCGGCGTGACTATGTGGTGCGATACCGTGAGTTCTTAGATGCGGACACACTGAAAGGTTTGAACATCGGTCTCTATCAGCATTCGGGTGTGGCGAGGGAGTTACTCATCGAAATCCTGCAGGCCCTCGGAGCGGATGTTTTGTGCCTGGGTTATTCCGATACATTCGTCCCGGTGGATACGGAAGCGATCCGTCCAGAGGATGTCGAACTCGCTGCAACCTGGGCGTCGGAAAACTCACTGGATGCCATCGTATCCACCGATGGCGACGCGGACCGGCCGTTGGTCAGCGATGAGCAGGGGCGTCGGTTGCGGGGCGATATCGCTGGGCTGCTGTGCGCCGATTATCTGGATGCGCAATGGGTGGTCACTCCGGTCAGCAGCAACAGCGCCGTGGAACACTCGGGTAAGTTTCGCGGGGTCATTCGTACCCGCATCGGCTCACCCTATGTGATCGCGGATATGCAAGCCTTGATTGAAGCGGGCAAGTCCCGGGTGGTTGGTTATGAGGCCAATGGAGGCTTCCTGATCGCGGATGATCTGGAGCGAGACGTCAGGTCGCTTGCCGCGTTGCCCACCCGGGATGCGGTGATTGTGATTTTGGCGATTCTTCATCTGTCAAAATTACGCAACAAGAAAGTTTCAGATCTGCTGCTCGATCTGCCTGGGCGTTACACACACAGTGATCGCCTTAAATCCTTTCCGACGGAGCTGAGTCAACGGATGCTGGGAAAGTTTCAGAGCGGTGATTTCAGCCGGGACAGTCAAGCCATCGAGGAGGCATTCAACCATCGCTTCGGGCCGATAGACAAGATCGATACAACGGACGGGGTGAGGATAACCTTTTCCGGTGGTGATATCGTGCATCTCAGACCCTCAGGCAATGCCCCGGAACTGCGCTGTTACACGGAGTCCGATTCCGAACAGAAAGTGCGAGAAATGAATCGTGAATGCCTCAACATATTGGAAGAATGGAGAGTACATTGATCATCCCTGTCATATTGTCCGGTGGTTCCGGGACCCGTCTCTGGCCCCTGTCCAGAAGTGCTTATCCCAAGCAGTTCATTTCCCTGATTGAGGGTGACTCCCTATTCCAGAGGACCGTGAAACGATTCATGGCGATACCGGGTGTCAGTGATGCCCTGATCGTGTGCAATGATGAACATCGCTTCCTGGTCGCCGAGCAGATGCGCTCGAAAGAACAATCCGCCAACGGGATACTCCTGGAACCGGTGGGGCGAAATACCGCGCCGGCCATTGCCTGTGCCGCCTTTCATGCACTGGAAGCCCATCCGGATGCCATCCTGCTGGTTTCACCTTCGGATCATGTGATTGCCGATGAAGCCCTGTTTACAGAAATCATGCTCAAAGGTGTACGTGCGGCGGAAACCGGAAATCTTGTCACATTCGGTATCGTACCCACCAAACCGGAGACCGGTTACGGGTATATCCGCAAAGGGGGGGATACCGGCGATGAGGGTGCCTACCTGGTGGACCGGTTCGTTGAGAAACCAAACCTGGAAACGGCCCAAGCCTACCTCGATTCGGGTAAGTATCTCTGGAACAGCGGTATGTTCGCATTTCGCGTCGATGCCTATCTGAAAGAGCTGGAAACCTTTCATCCGGATATTCTAAGTGCCGCGCAGCAGGCCTATGCGGGCAAAACCTCAGACCTGGATTTTCTGCGCCTGGAGAAACAGGCCTTTACCGATTGTCCCTCTCAGTCGATTGACTACGCGGTTATGGAAAAAACCGAAAAGGCCGTGGTGGTGCCCATGGATGTTGGTTGGAGCGATATCGGTTCCTGGTCAGCCCTGTCCGAATTCGCCTGTGATGACCCTGAGCATGTCAATGTGTTTATGGGCGATGTGCTAATCAAGGATGTCACCAACAGCTATTTGCGCAGTGAAAACCGCATGATTGCCGGTATCGGATTGAATAACCTGATCGTGATCGAAACCGCGGATGCAATACTGGTGGCCAACAAAGACCACTCCCAGGATGTCAAGGAGATCGTTGAGCAGCTCAAGGCTTCCGGTCGCAGTGAATATGAAATTCATGCCCGGGTGTATCGTCCCTGGGGCAACTATGAAACCGTTGATGAATGTGATCGCTTCAAGGTCAAGCGTATCGTGGTCAATCCGGGTGCGAGTCTTTCGCTGCAAAAGCACCATCATCGCGCGGAACACTGGGTGGTGGTCAAGGGCACGGCCAAGATTACCCGGGGAGAGAAGGAGTTGCTCCTGACAGAGGATCAGTCGGTATACATCCCCCTGGGTACCAAGCATCGTCTTGAAAATCCCGGCTTGATTCCTTTGGAGATCGTCGAGATACAGACCGGTAGTTACCTGGGTGAGGATGACATCGTAAGGTTTACGGATATTTATGGACGGGAGAACGGCTAAAGGCGGTTTTTTTATAGCCTTAGCGAGTAGCCCGGGTGCAGCGAAGCGGAACCCGGGAGAGACGGAGCACCGAGGGTGGATCCCGGGTTCTGCTTCGCTGCACCCGTATATGGTCTCCTCCCCATTTGCAAGGCATCTTGTGGTTAATGTCAGGGACAGGTTTGCTGCCGTATATCCGGCCTCCTTGTAAGGTACTTCGTACCTTGGGCCTCGATGAGCATTCGTACACACTGTCCTGATCGGGCTATCGGCATCATTGTGCCTTCGGGTGGTGCAGGCTCTCAGTGCGTC
>JBEVVH010000296.1:0-3193 GCA_040507245.1 Candidatus Thiodiazotropha sp. | reverse complement strand
CAAGCACTTCGCGTGGTAATTTTCTTGCATCGATTTTCTCTTCCATGGAAGAGGAGTATATCAGATATACTTAGTCGCCAGGTTAATAGTAACCGCCATGCGAGTGATCGACACTTCGAGCGGAATGATCGGATCGATCGATTTGGCGAAGGCAAGCTGGACAGGTTCGCGTACCTGACCGCTGTTAACCTCCGTGGTCATGACCGCACCAAAGGTACGCACATCGAAGAAGTTGGCGCACATCCATGCCGTCACCTCTCTGGCTTTTTTTTCATCCTTTGGCAATTTCTTAGCAACCGGCTCAATTTCAAGTGCATCATAGGCCTTCTTGTTCTGATGATTCAGCACCGACTTCTCTTTGACATAGATATCGTGTCCCGGCGTATCCCCTTCCGTGAGTTCGATAAAGTTGCGAATTTTGCGTTTGAGACAGACATCGGTCACCAGTCCCTTGCTCGACTCAGGATCGAGACGAGGCATGTTGCCTGCATCTGGGTCACCGTTTGGATTGCCGTTGGTGACATCAAACAGGTAGACGAATTCATAGCGGTTTTGGATAGTCATGATTAAGGTCCTTGAAACTTTAGTTATTGTCGCCTGAGTTGCTTTCGGCAGTCTCGCTGTTGGATGCAAAAAACGTCTCGCGCTGTTGGTAGTAACCGATAGCGAATCGCCCCTGGTCTTGAATAGAGAGATGTTTCGGAAAGCTTTGCGGTAGCTTCCCGACAATCTCCGTCAGATCCTTATCGAGATTGAATGCGAATCCCGGTATGGTTTTACGGATCTTGGATAGATGATGTTTGCCGCCGGCCACCAGTCGCGGGAAGACCGAATAGGGGACAGTCGAAGCAGAGCTGAAGTAGCGATCCGTTATGGTTACATTGGCATCCTTTATTGCAGTTGATTGAATACGCTCCAATACGGCGAAGAGTCTGCCTAGCTGATAGGCATCGTTACTGAAATTTTCATCCAAACTCATGGGAGGCTTCTCCTTTACAATATTTTTCCGGTAGTCTCTCTGCAAAACGGCTTTGATCATGGCGACTCGAAGCAAACTGATATGGCCGTCGCAACGAATACGCAGCAGCAGTTGCGATAAAAGGGCTTGCGGATATCGCGCACCGGTCAGTACCGAGCGCATCAACTCCCCGGCCAGATGAGCAGGAATCTCATCAGCCTTGGGTTTCTGCCCACTACGATGCGGCACCAACTGGATCAACAATCGGTAGATTGATGGTGGCCGCTTCCAAGGAAGCGGGGCGAGCGCCAGATCCTTAAAATGCTCGCCGATGCGCTGAGCTAGCTCGCCAAAACTGCTGTCAAGCCAGAAACGAATGGAGATCCTGGAGGCGTTTGGAGCCAACCCCAGCAGATAGAAACGGGTCGATGGATCGATATCGGGACTGATTTCCGCCAACGGCCGTCCCTGGGAAAGCTGTTCGACAAGCGGCCTGATCTGCGCAGACTCGCCTTCATCACTCGGCTGAACGATCTGCATAAAGAGCTGTTCCGTCTGATGCGCCTGATCACCATCGGCGGCAACGGCCCAGAAGACAGTGCTGGCATCGCCTACTGTGAGGCAATGACGATTATCCCGATTAAGGAGGAAGTTGAGCGCAGTGGTGTATTTAAAGGCCGCCAGTTCAGAGACCGGTGCGTTATTGCCCTGCACCTTACTGTAGGATTCGAACGAATCGGCATTGAAGGAGACGATGGATCCCCCCGACCTCTGTCCGCCATAGACCCTCTTGATCGCGGGATGCAGACGTGCGATAGCATCCCAATTACCCGTCACCAGACAGCGGCCCTTTTCTCCTGTTTCCGATTCGCTCAGCAGCTTTACCCACAGTTCCTTGGCGGCCTTGCGTTCATGGAGAAACCCTCGATCCCCGTCCAATTGGAAGACAATATTGGTTCCAACAATCTCCGGGTTCCGCAAATCCCGGTCAAAAAAGACAGGCTGACATTTACCTAAAAAGGCCAGAAATGCCTGCAACCCCTCATCATCCGTATCTGCCAACTGCTTTTGGTTAAAGCGCCTGAACGACATAAATGGCAGCTTGACTTCAACCCAGGCGTGTTTCGCCGACTTGTCGCTTTTGTCTATACCCAGTGAATAGGCGGTTTTATCCCAAAGAAAAAAGGCGTTATCTTTACCTGATTCGAAGCTTTTTTCGGTGTATTGTCCCGAGCGTTTAAAAGAGGCAGGCACAAACAACGGCCTCGGCCTGGATTTATTGCCGATCTGTTCAGTGAGCGGATAGCTGTCGACAACGTCACCTTCGGACGAAATGACGACAACATATCCGATATTCTCTTCCGTGAAGCCGAAAACCGGCACGTTGGGTTGGCCACTATCCGGATTCGGCCGCTCAGCCAGCCGGTCGTAATAGTGGTTCAAAGCGGAGAACATCATGAAATCACCCCCTCGCCATCGAACGGCGGCACCCGGATGACACCATCTTCCATCGCGGCCCGAAAAAAGCGGGGGTTATTGTTGTCTTTGAAGTCGATATCATGAAGCATCCAGCCCAGATCTCGGCTCTTCTCTTGTGCGTTCAGATTAGAGGTCGGCAAGGTCTCATCTTCGATCAATGCGAATTGAGCGGGAAACTCGCGAGTACCGAGATAGGGGTGGTGAAAACACTGCCCCTTCCTGGCGCGCCGGTTGAAGATATCGAGGTGCTTCCCTTCGTTGTCCTCTGATGTGGCATTCTCAGTCAACTCGAAATGCGCCTCAATCACGTAAGCAACGTTGCGCAGCACGGTAGCTGCCCGCTGCTGCCGCTCCTTGCCTTCATCGACCAGGAGATAGAGACCGCTAGTCAAGCCTTTGCGCATCGCGCCGCTGGCTTTAGTGGCAAAGATCTTGCTGGCCACCTCGTTGCGCCGGATCGATTCGAAGCGAATCGGTTCCAATACATGAATCCGGTCGACCACCCAACGGATCGCCGGCTTCCAGTGGATCGCCTCCAGAATCCCCCGCGCCGCCGATGGAGTCATCACATCGTAGGAGACCCGCTCGACCTTCATCTCTGGCCTAGTCCAGCAAGCATAGTCCCCCCAGACGTGTAGTTTTATTCCATATGCCATAGATTTTCCTTATATTAACCCGGCCGTTAAATACAGAGATCGCTATGCGGCGTATGCAATCTTTTGGTGTTCAAAATACTTGCGAACCCGTCCAGGAGTT
>JBEVVH010000295.1:0-3203 GCA_040507245.1 Candidatus Thiodiazotropha sp. | reverse complement strand
GGCGCCTACGGCACGTCGGGTTTCCAGTATCGCCTCGCGACTACCGGGGACTACCAGCCTTCGCTTCGCTTTCCCTGGCTGGCAGCGGTGGTGATGTTGGCACATGGGGGAGAATCGGGATACCTCAGTCCCTGAGTCGATATGGGATTCGCCCTGACCCGCGTGACTCAGAGGCGCAACCTGAACCGCGTCTGTTTTTCGCCACCAGCCTGCCGTCAGAGCCGACGATCAGACACGCAAAGAACCATTCAGTATCGGCTGTTTTGACCTATATCATTGATAATCATGCCCCGATTGATAGGGTATTTTGTTTAGTGTGAATCGAATCCAAGAGGAAAACGTGGCTCAGCAAATCAGCTACCAGATCGACAACAATCTCTACCTGAGCATCACCGACCGCTGTACCCTGGAATGCGCCTTCTGTCCGAAAACCCTGGGCGACATGACGGTCAAAGGCTATGACCTCAGCTTCGATCACCGACCTACGGCGCAGGAAATCATCGCGTCCATAGACGATCCGGCCCGCTACGACCAGGTGGTGTTCTGCGGATACGGAGAGCCCACCCTGCGCCTGAACGTGCTGCTGGAGGTCGCCCGCCACATCAAGAAACAGGGCGGACAGGTGCGGGTGAACACCGACGGTCTGTCGAATCTGGTCCACAAACACGACACCCTGCCCGAGCTGGGCGAGTGCGTCGATGCGCTCTCGGTCTCCCTGAATGCACAGAATGCCGAGGTTTACGATCGCCACTGCCGACCCAATCTGCCGGGATCCTATGAGGCCATGCTGGAGTTCCTCGCCCGGGCGCCCCAGTTCATACCCGATGTCACCGCTTCGGCCATCGATGGGCTAGAAGGGGTGGATATTCCTGCCTGTGAGGCCATCGCAAAACGTCTGAAGGTAAAATTTCGGCGCCGTATATTGAACCAGGTGGGTTGAGTGCGATGACCACCCTTGCCGAACAGGTCCCTACCTTCGGGCAATATCTGCTGCACCGCTATGGCGAGCGGGTGCACAAGATCGCCCTGGACAGTGCGTTTACCTGCCCCAACCGGGACGGCACCAAGGGACAGGGGGGTTGCACCTTCTGCAACAACGTCACCTTCAGTCCCAACGGCCGCCGTCCGAAACCGGTCCACGAGCAGATCGAAGCGGGACGCCAGGTGATCCGCAAGCGCACCGGAGCGATGAAATACCTAGCCTATTTCCAGGCCTACACCAATACCTACGACCGCATCGAGCGGCTCGAGCAGCTCTACTCGGAGGCACTGGCGGAGCCGGACGTGATTGGCTTGTCGATCGGCACCCGGCCCGATTGCGTGCCCGACCCGGTACTCGACCTGCTGGCCCGCTATCAGGATGCGGGACATAAGATATGGCTGGAACTCGGTCTGCAGTCGGCTTTTGACAAGACCCTGGAGCGGATCAACCGCGGGCATGGCTTCGCGGAATACCGGGACGCCATACTCCGTGCCAGAGGCCGCAGTCTGAAAGTCTGCACCCATTTGATCGCCGGCCTGCCCGGGGAAACCGGCCACCACTGTTCGGAGACCCTCTCCCGGGTCCTCGACCTGGGTACCGACGGCCTCAAACTGCATCCCCTGCACATCGTCAAGGGGACTCGTCTGGCCAACACCTGGCGCAATGGCGACTACCGTCCCCTGAGTCTGCGTGAGTATGTTCAGATCGCCGCCAACCTGGTGGAACAGGCCCCCGACGGGATCGTCTGGCACCGGTTGACCGGAACCGCCTCGACTTCCCTGCTGCTGGCGCCCGGCTGGTGCGCCGAAAAATGGCGGGTGCTCAATGCGATTGCCCGGGAACTGCAACAACGCCGCAGTCGATCCCGGCATGTCGCCTGAATCATGAGTAATTCTATGGAACTGGTATGTCCGGCAGGTAACCTGCCCTCCCTCAAGGCCGCGGTGGACAATGGCGCCGATGCGGTCTATTTCGGTCTGCAGAATGACACCAACGCGCGTCATTTCCCCGGCCTGAACTTCAATCTGAAACGGGCAAAAGAAGGTATTCAATATGCCCGCAGCAGGGGAAAACGGGTGTTCATGGCGATCAACACCTACCCCCGGCCTCAGAATTGGGAGCGCTGGGAGGAGGCGGTGGACACCGCCGCATCACTCTCGGTGGATGCCCTGATCTGTGCTGACATCGGCATTCTCGAGTATGCCCACAGCACCCATCCGCGACTCCCCTTGCACCTCTCGGTGCAGGCCTCGAGCACCAATTACGAAGCACTGACCTTTTACGCCGACGCCTTCAACATCCGCCGGGCGGTGCTGCCCAGGGTGCTGTCCCTTAGCCAGGTGGAACAGGTGATCGAGCGCGCCCCCGTGGAGATCGAGATCTTCGGTTTCGGCAGTCTCTGCGTCATGGTGGAGGGTCGCTGCATCCTCTCGTCCTATGTCACCGGCGAGTCGCCCAATACCCACGGCGCCTGCTCCCCCGCACCCTTCGTGGAGTACCGGGAGACCCCCGATGGACTGGAATCCCGCCTCAACGGCCTGCTGACCGACCGCTATGCGCGCAACGAGCAGGCGGGCTACCCCACCATCTGCAAAGGCCGTTTCAAGGTGGGTGATCACACCTACTACGCGATCGAGGAACCCACCTCCCTGAACACCCTGGAACTGCTGCCGGAACTGCGCCGGGCCGGAGTCAGGGCGATCAAGATCGAGGGGCGCCAGCGTTCCCCCGCCTATGTGGCCCAGGTCACCCGGGTGTGGCGCGCCGCCCTGGACGCCTGTCAGCGTGACCCGGACCACTACCAGGCCCAGGCCGCATGGCACCAGTCCCTTGATCAGGTCTCAGAGGGCGCCAGCACCACCCTGGGCCCCTACTATCGTCCCTGGCAATGAGCATACCCATGCATCACACACCACAACTCTCTCTGGGCCCGGTACTTTTCTACTGGTCCCGGGACGACCTGTTCGCATTCTATGAACAGGCGGCGCAAATGCCAGTGGACATCATCTACCTGGGCGAGACGGTCTGTTCCAAACGGCGCAGCCTGAAGACTCAGGACTGGATCGACCTGGCAACCCGCCTGAGTCGGGATACCGACAAACAGATCGTGCTCTCGACCCTGGCACTGTTGGAACAAGCGAGTCTTCGATCTCATGAAAGATTTTGGGACATCCAAGTCCACCAAAATCGATTCGATCTTTGACAGCCTATTAGTGCCCCG
>JBEVVH010000294.1:0-3209 GCA_040507245.1 Candidatus Thiodiazotropha sp. | reverse complement strand
CGGGGCACTAATAGGCTGTCAAAGATCGAATCGATTTTGGTGGACTTGGATGTCCCAAAATCTTTCATGAGATCGAAGACTCGCTTGTGGTGCAGAACAATTTTCAGGGTGCCAAATAGCGCTCATAGAAAACCGGCCGACTGGCCGCATTCGATTGACCTCATGTATCAAGGCAGGGTGTAACCATGAATCAAAATACCAAACGCAGCGCGATTGTACTGGTGGGTGTCGGCATCATAGCGGGTGTCGTCCTCTGGGGTGGTTTCAACACGGCAATGGAGATGACCAATACGGAGCAGTTCTGCATCTCCTGCCATGAGATGGAGGAAAATGTCTACCAGGAGTTGCAGGAGACGGTACACTTTACCAACCGTACCGGCGTTCGCGCCACATGCCCGGACTGCCATGTGCCGAAGGAATGGGTGCATAAATTCGTGCGTAAGATTCAAGCGAGCAATGAGCTCTACCACAAGATGCTCGGTAGTATCGATACCCCTGAAAAATTCGAAGCCAAGCGCCTGGAACTCGCAGAGCATGTGTGGGCCTCGATGAGAAAGACCGATTCCCGTGAGTGCCGAAACTGTCACAAGTTTGTATCCATGGCCCTCGATAAGCAGACGCCACGCAGTGCCGACGCCCATGACCCCCACTACTGGGACGCGATGGATGGCAACGAACCCAGGAAGACCTGTATCGACTGCCACAAGGGCATCGCCCATTCGTTGCCGGCAGGTTATGATCCCGCCAAGGATTATTAGTCGACCGGTAGGGTTACTTCGAATGAAATGTTGCGATGACCTGCGCAGGGCAGTACATCGCGAACCACGAGGCCAGAAGAATACAAAAGATGGATGCAAGCAGTAGCTACAACAATTGGCTGACGGCGCAAAGTCAGAAAACCTTGACTAGGGGCAGTTCATGCTGAGGGACTCCTACAACCGGGTCATCCATTATCTGCGGCTTTCGGTGACCGATCGTTGTGATTTTCGCTGTTTTTACTGCCTGCCCAGGGAATATCGGGATTTTCAAACGCCGGATGATTGGTTGACGCCTGAAGAAGTCGAACGAATCGTATCTATTTTCGTGGGGCTGGGGGTGCGCCATGTGCGTCTGACCGGAGGTGAGCCCCTGGTCAGGCGGGAATTGGTGGACATTACCCGGCGCATCGCATCCCTGTCTGACATTCGTGAGATATCACTCAGCACCAATGCGTCGCAGCTGGCCGGAATGGCCGGGCCTTTGCGAAAGGCGGGGGTGTCCCGGCTCAATATCAGTCTCGATTCCCTCGATGAGGCGAACTTCAAACGCATTACCGGAAGCCGACTGCAACCGGTGCTTGACGGGATCGAAGCCGCCAGAGCGGAAGATCTAAACCCCATCAAGATCAATATGGTGGTGATGCGTGGCATCAATGATCATGAGGTCGAGGCGATGATCGAGTATGCGCGCAGCCACGCATTGACCCTGCGTTTCATCGAAACCATGCCGGTCGGTGATGGAGGGCGGGCGGCCAACGAACATTTCCTGTCGTTGCGCAGGGTCGAGGAACGGCTCAGACGGCGGTACCATCTGTCTGCTATTGCTCATCAGGGCAGTGGGCCGGCTCGTTGTTTCCGAATTGATGACAGCGAGCTTGTAGTCGGTTTCATAACACCGCAATCCCAGCATTTTTGTGAAACCTGTAACCGGGTGCGCCTGTCGGTAACCGGTGACCTGCATCTGTGCCTGGGTCAGGAGGACCGTCTCGCATTGCGTCCGATGTTGAGAGCGGGAGTCAGTGACGAAAGAATACAGGATGCGATTCGTCAGGCAATCCTGCGTAAACCTAAGCATCACGATTTCAACGAGGCGCCTGCGGCCATTTTGCGTCCGATGTCAGCATTGGGCGGTTGAAATCGTTCGATTGCGTTGCTGAGTTTCCTGTTAAGCGTGTCCGTTATCCACTGATCGGTCCAGTAAGGAAGAGAGCAGCTTAAGCCATATGTCTTCAGCCGATCTGCGCCAGACGGGTTCTGCGAAAATAGGCTAGCAGCGGTTCCTCGCACAACTGCATGTACTGATCGTCGTAATGTTTTAGATGCTCTTCATGGGGCTGTCCCTGCACCAGACTGTTGATCAGGTTGTCACAGCTCTGGAATAACTTGAGCTCTTTTTCCAGGTATGACAGCGACTGCTTTTCGGGCGGGGCAAAGCCTTTGCCAATCGCTTGGTCTGCAGCCTGCTCAATAGCGAAGAAGTTGGGGGTCACTGCGCGTAGTTCCTGAAATTGTCCGCTGGCGATATCGAACAGGGCGATCAGCTTGGGTGGCCAGATCTGGTAGCCGAGTTCAGGATTCACGGCCTCTCCACGGCCTACCAGGAAGGCCAGGAACAATACTCCGTCTGAGACTACCGGAATGGGCAGGCTCAGGTAGTTCGCGAAGGTCAGCGAGGGTCCAATGAGATTCCTGGCCGAAGCGGTAACGATGGCTGTGGGCAACAAGTCCGTCATTGTTAGGATCCTCAGGAGTTGGCGACTCGGCCGATCCAGCGCAGAAAATCACCACTGAACCAGTCATAGTAAGGGGTCAAAGGTTTTTCTGCGTGACGTTCGAAATACTGGGTGAACAATTTTGCCACCTGTTTGATTTCCGGTGAGACGGGATCGTCACCCTTGAGGAATGCCGGGATGAGCATGTCGTAGAGTGTCCAGATGTGTTCGAACTCGGGAATGATCTCATCGGCACTTTCAAAGCGGGGGCGGTTATGTATCCAGGGGGCGGGCGGTAGATTCGGTACTTCGACGGCAAAGCGCCGGATGGTGATGAAGGCCTCCTCGCTCAGGTCATAGATCGCTTCGTATTGCGGCTCAGTGATATAGGTGCCTTCCGGGGTGGTGCGGGTGAAATAAATCAGCCGCCGAACCATCACATGACCTTTCTCGACCTTAATCAGTGGCAATGTGATGCCCCGTTCCATGGGCATCATGTTGGCGTGCTGACTAATCTGCTGTATGGCTTCTTTCATCGACATGGCATGGATACCGGTGCTGAAGATACTGAACAGGATGAGTAGAGTGACAGCATGGCTTAGGATCCTCTTGAGCACGTGCACTACCAGACCGGGTTGTTGGTCACAGTACCGCCGCTGCCAGCCAGGGAAAGCGAAGCGAAGGCTGGTAGTCCCCGGTAGTCGCGAGGCGATACTGGAAACCCGACGTGCCGTAGGCG
>JBEVVH010000293.1:0-3211 GCA_040507245.1 Candidatus Thiodiazotropha sp. | reverse complement strand
TTGGCGCCTACGGCTCGTCGGGTTTCCAGTATCGCCTCGCGACTACCGGGGACTACCAGCCTTCGCTTCGCTTTCCCTGGCTGGCAGCGCTTGAAACAAGCTCTTTTCCATTTGATCAGAAGCCATTGAACTCGAAGCAGGAAGGATCAACACATTGATTTGCGCAGCCTGTTCTCTCAGATTCGGAGAACTGACGGGTACCTGCCTCCAAAGGGTCTGGAACGTCTGTTTCAAATAGTCCTGGTCTGTAGAGTCATCGATCATGAACAAGATACGTTTTAGGGATACGCCAGCCATCAATTGACCCAGTTCCCTGAGACAGCCTTGATTGCTGGGGCCAAAACTGCGTAAATCCATCAACACCACGTCAGACTCTGTCGCGAGATGCTGCATATACATCTGCCAGGTGTCATTTCGACAGAAAAACTCATTGGTTCTGAAACGTCCGTCCGGGTCGGGCCGCGTATCTCTTAATGCTAATCTGCTGTTGAGATCTTCAGCATTGTTGATAAAACTTCGTGACAGATGACCCCCTACGAAATCCAGAAATTCATGGGGTTCAACCGTGGATGTCGCCAGATCGGGACCGGCGATCATATCGATGCTACCCAGTTGTAACCAACGCTTTGCAAGATGATCGAAGAGTGCTTCACTTCTTCGTCCAAGAGAGAAGACACGCAACAATAGCAACGACGGGGATCGATCGTTTTTGTTCATCGGCATAAAGTGCCCGAAGCCATAACCTGTAATCAGTTTATAAATGATAAAAGCAACAGGGCCGGTGAAAATCCACAGCCAATCTTCAAACACCAGGGTAATCGACTGAAAAATCGCGAACATCAGCCACAGCGCATCGATCTGCAGTGACTGGTCACTCATACCTTTCAAGTGATAGGCATGACCCAGATGACCGAGTAACCTCCAACCCCAATAGCCTAAAGCAACAAATCCCAGCAGTACTATCAATAAAAAGACCGTGTTCACATCGAGGCCAAGCATATACCCAAAGGCAGCGAACGCACGCACCACCCCGTCGTTATTTCCGGTTATCGATAAGAATACTTCTGCACCGGTCACACCGGCCATCATGAAGATGAGCACCAATGGTCCGACCGCGCGTATTCGACGCCAGAGAAAAGTGCTGAGTAACAGGGTCGGCGCCGCATTGACGTAAAACCAGAAAAACAGCAGTTGACCTATAGAGGAATCCGGATTTCTTGCAATGACAAATCCGCCAACCACGACCACCAGAGATATGTAACCGATCAATAACCAACGCTTTTCACGCCTACTCGATGCAGCCACCATGATTACCACGATCACAGTCGGCCACGCATAGCAGATGAGCAACCAGATCAGACGCATCAATGGAAAACCACCCTCGGCCGTGAGCATCCACGGCATACTGAGTATCAAGGCATAAACGATTCCGGCAACCCCATAAACGAGACCTCGACACCGAAACGCATTTGATGACTGATCGTATGCTGATTTCGCACGCCCTCCCAGACCGATGCCACTGCTCAGGAAGTTAACCGCGAGGGGTGGTGGATTTGAAGGGACTTCGGATGCATCAACTGACGCAACCTGCTCCACAGCTCCCCCAGTTGCCATGGAGCGGATAACCGCACGACGATAGAGTTTCAATAAAACAACCGACAGTGCTGCGGTGAGTACTGCGCTGATCAGAATGATCGCGGGAAGTGCGCCGGTTAATGTAGTGGTCAGATCCATATCTACCCCCGTCCAACGTACCCGCAACGATCGAGTACACTATGATGGAATTTTTTTCGGCCTGCCTGCTTATGGTTGTGCCAGGAATTCAGCACACCATCCTACTGATGCACACTGCATCACAGTTGTTTCTGCCTGCCAATGTAAATAAGTCACAGATGAGTCCAGGGAAAAATCCTCACCCTTGGATATACTTCTGTTACGCAGGCAATGAATTGCACAACACTCCCATGACACAAGGACTACCCCTGGAGGCATCATGAAAACCCGAGTCGAAATGCTGATGGAGATGGGCGTATCTCAAGCCGATGCGCAACAATACATTGATGACCTGGAGCGAATATTGCCAAAATACGGCATCGCCGATTCCAAAATCCGCCTGGCGCACTTTTTCTCACAAGTCCTGCACGAATCCGGATTTCTGCGCTATGACATGGAGAATTTGAATTACTCCGCAAAGGCACTGCGGGCGGTTTTCGGCAAATATTTCAAAACCAATAACGCCGCCGACGCTTATGCCCGGCAACCAGAGAAGATCGCCAACAAGGTCTACTCAAACCGCATGGGTAATGGCGGCGAAACATCCGGAGATAGTTGGAAATACCGGGGTCGAGGCCTGATCCAACTGACCGGCAAAAACAATTACAAGGCTTTTGCAAAGTGGATAGAGGACCCGAGGATTGTCGATGACCCGGATCTCGTGGCATCCGAATATGCCGTGCAATCGGCAGTCTTCTATTGGGATCGGAACAATCTCAACAAGGTCGCCGACAAGGATGATGTGACAAAGATGACCAAACGGATTACCGGGGGATCCAACGGACTGGCCCACCGTACTGAGCTACTGACAAAGGCGAAGGGTTTGCTGACCATGCTGGATCTGAAGGCGACACGCCGCGTCTGACCAGCACTCAGAGTGGACAAACTCCTGTATGCTCAGACACATCCCCGGCCCCAGGGGTGACTCATCGGCAGCATGATCGCTCGCCACGTGAGCATTGGGCCTGAATGGGCCATGAACGCAATGCTCTTGCTCGATCTGACCGACAAGGCGCGGCGCGGCCTGCGGGGCCGGGTGGAAAACGACAAATCCGGCAGCGGGATTTCTTACGGATACCGCGTTTCTAAAATGTTCTACGCCCAGGGGCAGCCGATCAAAGGCGAGAGGAAAATCTACGAGAGCCAAGCCGCCATCGTCCGGCGCATCTTCAAAGAAGATGTGTTAGAGAATATCTCGCCGAAGAACATCGCCGACCGGTTGAATGCGAAAGCCATCCCCTCGCCTTCCGGTAAGGGCTGGACCCAAAGCACCATCAACGGCAACCGCAGGCGCCGCACCGGCATCCTGAACAACGAACTCTATATTGACCAAATACCGCCAGCGGTTCTTATTAACCCGGCCGTTAAATACAGAGATCGCTATGCGGCGTATGCAATCTTTTGGTGTTCAAAATACTTGCGAACCCGTCCAGGAGTT
>JBEVVH010000292.1:0-3269 GCA_040507245.1 Candidatus Thiodiazotropha sp. | reverse complement strand
CGGGGCACTAATAGGCTGTCAAAGATCGAATCGATTTTGGTGGACTTGGATGTCCCAAAATCTTTCATGAGATCGAAGACTCGCTTGCGGACATGATGATCGAAACCCTGGACGCGCTGGCCAGGCTCGACTATCCGAATTTCGAGGTGCTGGTGATCGACAACAACACCCAGGATCCCGAAATCTGGCAGCCGGTTGAGCGTCACTGCGCTTTATTGGGAGAGCGTTTCCGATTCTTTTACCGTGCCCCATTGGCGGGATTCAAGGCCGGTGCTCTCAATTTCACTTTGCAGGAGTCCCACCCCGAGGCCGAGGTCATCGCGGTGATCGACAGCGATTACCAGGTTGACCCCGACTGGCTCAAGGACCTGGTGCCGCATTTCCTGCAGCCGGAAATCGCCATCGTGCAGTCCCCCCAGGATTACCGGGACGGGCACGAAAGCTGTTTCAAGGCCATGTGTCTGGCGGAGTACCGGGGCTTCTTCCATATCGGCATGATGACCCGCAACGAACGCAACGCGATCATTCAACACGGCACCATGACTATGGTCAGACGCAAGGTGCTCGAGGAGGTAGGCGGCTGGGGCGACTGGTGTATCACCGAGGATGCGGAGCTGGGTCTGCGGGTGTTCGAACAAGGCTATGAGGCGGTGTACCTGCCCAGCAGCTATGGCAAGGGGCTGATGCCTGATACCTTCATCGATTTCAAGAAGCAGCGGTTTCGCTGGGCTTATGGAGCCGTGCAGATCATCAAGCATCATCTGGGCAGTCTGTTTGGAGCCCGTCGCAACAGACTGAACGCGGGTCAGCGCTACCATTTCATTGCCGGTTGGCTGCCCTGGTTTGCGGACAGCTTCAACCTGTTCTTCAATATGGCGGCCATCGCCTGGTCGGCCTCGATGCTGCTCTGGTCGATTCACTTCACCGCACCGCTGCCCCTCTTCGCGATCCTGCCGATGAGTCTGTTCGTGTTCAAGCTGATGAAGATGTTTTTTCTCTACCGGCGCCGGGTCGAGGCTACGGTGAGACAGAGTATCGCCGCGGCCCTGGCGGGCCTGGCCCTGTCGCACACCATAGCGCTGGCCATGATTCAGGGCATCTGGACCCGCGGATTGCCGTTTTTCCGTACTCCCAAACAGGCTGGACACAGCGGCGTGCTGCGCGCCCTGCAGAATGCCCGTGAAGAGTTATTGATGATGCTGGCCCTGCTGCTATCGGCCGGCACCATCGCCTGGCAACAGGCCGCGGAACTGCCCGATGCCCGCATCTGGTCCCTGGTTCTGGTGCTGCAGTCGATCCCCTACCTGGCCGCAGTGCTGGTTTCACTGATCAGTGCCTTCCCCAGGCTGCCGGCCTCCATTGTTGGGCCGATGGGTGAAATGGTGGATAACACGGAGACCACGCCATCCGCGCCGGCGATTTCGACCACGCCTTCAACGGAAAAGTGACCGCAAATCCAGAATTGGCTAGTCAGGTATGGGCTGTGAGACTTCACCCAGGAGGCGCAGGGGACCGATGTCACTCAGCCTCTGCAGCGCCTCCGGGTCGGTGACAAACAGGGAGCCCAGGTAACCCAGGGCATTCACCGAGATACCCTGGCAGAACTCCCGGGAGCGGGGGACCAGGAGCATCCAGTCACGGGTCATCAGCAGGTTGTATGGGGCCGACTGCCAGGCGCCACCCTCCCGGTAAACGCCTTCAATCCCGCAATCCGCCAGCATTTCATGGTAGACCTGCAGACTGTTGCAGGCTGCTGTGTCCTGGGTCGCGTCCGACCACTCAGCAGGTATTCGGCACCAGCGGTGCAGAAAGGGTAACTGCCTCAGTGACATCATCTGCAGGGGTGAGGCATCGATTTCCAGCAACGGCGCGAAGGGGTAGGTGGTACTCTCCCCAGCACTGTTTGGATAGAGCGGCAGAGGCACCAGTTGCAGATGCTTGTGTTTCTGACTCGCGCCCGCGGCGGTACCGCCGTTGTAGAAACCCAGCGACGGGTATTCACCCAGGCATTGCCACAGCGCCTCAAAATCCGCTTGAGTCAACAACCGCTCCTGGTCTTCGAAGGCGCGGGTGACGATCAGTAGGTGATGATCCACCACATTGAACTTGTTGAGGACGGCACGGTGAGTGTCGGAGAGCTCGCAAACCGTCAGTTCCGCTTCCGGGGGCAGAAAGGGATTGAAGTCCGCAGCCCGCTTTTTTTTCTCCTCGGACTTGCGTTTGAGATTGGCAGCCACCCGGACGACAAATTCGATCCCGTTTTCACTCACAGGACAGGCATCGGTTTCAATGCTGTGAAGATGGCCGCTCGCCTTGGCTTGGCGGGTACGCTCGGTGAGCATCTGCCATAACCTGCCGGGTGTAAAAGCAACCGCCATTCGGAGCTTCTCAGCGGTTGAGGAATTCGGGCAGGATACGGGTGACCGTGTCCACGATCGCCTGGGTTTGCGGGTCGATCTCTATGTTCACCCGGTCGCCGGGAACGCGGCTGCCGATGTTGGTGCGCTGCAGGGTCTCTGGAATCAGGTTGACGTCGAACTCGTCACCGGACACCTCACCGATGGTCAGGCTGATGCCGTCGATGCCGATGTATCCCTTGGTGAACAGATATTTCGACCAGGCCTGGGGCAGACGAAATCGCACCTGGTGATTGTTTTCCGAGGTATGCACCGCGATGACCTCCGCCATGCACAGGATATGCCCGGACATGGCATGGCCGCCGATTTCATCACCGAATCGGGCCGCCCGCTCGAAGTTGATCCGGTCACCTGTTGTGAGTTCGCCCAGGTTGGTGACCCGCAGGGTTTCCCGCATCAGATCAAAGTCCACACAGTCGCCCTCGATTCGGGTTACCGTCAGGCAGCAGCCGTTGTGCGCGATCGATGCGCCGGGCTGAAGGCCGGCCAGCGTCGAGGCAGGGAAACGTACCCGGTGGGTCCGAAAATCGACCTTTTCATCGATTGCAACAACCTCGGCCGTGCCCTGTACGATTCCGCTAAACATGCCAGTCCTCCTAAATGTCAGGCGGCAAATTATGCCTGTGCATAGCCGTTGATCTCAACTCGCGGTATCCACCGATTTTGTAGCCGGGGTGAAGCAGCGCGTAACCCGGGGGGGGCGTGGCAGGCACTTGATGCAGGCATGTAAAGTCGGGATTTCGGGACACTCCGGCATGGTTTCCCGGGTTCCGCTTCGCTGCACCCGTATATGGTCTCCTCCCCATTTGCAAGGCATCTTGTGGTTGATGTCAGGGACAGGTTTGCTGTCGT
>JBEVVH010000291.1:0-3286 GCA_040507245.1 Candidatus Thiodiazotropha sp. | reverse complement strand
GCCGGGGCACTAATAGGCTGTCAAAGATCGAATCGATTTTGGTGGACTTGGATGTCCCAAAATCTTTCATGAGATCGAAGACTCGCTTGAACCCGCGAGTATCTGAAACGGGTTTTGGCTTACACGGTGGTCTATAACTATCGGCTGGGCGATCCGAGCAAGGTCATACCGCAGAAATGGCTGGAACCCATCGAGTCCCGGCAATCGTTTTCCGGAGTATGAAGAACCACAGGCCGCGCATCGACATACAGCACGGCTCATCCGGTGATTGCAGGTTATTGCAACTCACCTAACGGCTGTTGAAATTCGCTCAGACGAGTGAGAGACAGGGCGAAAACCGCCGAAAAAGCGCAGTTTACTGGAGCAAATGAGCATTTTGAGGCGGATTTCAACGCAGGATCGTACCGTCTGAGTCGCATTTCAACAACCTGCCAGGGCCTGTTAACGCTAATAGTTGTTGCGGTAGAGCTCGTCAGAAGGTGATGTCAGGCAGCTCAAGCGGCCTGGAATCGCCACCCAGTTGAGAGTCTTCATCGATCTGTTCGCGACGCGAATCGAGTTTGCTCTTGATCCGACCGATCAGTTCGGTATCGGTCACCACTTCGTAGAACAACTCACTCGAGGCAGCATCGACTGTTTCCGCAGCACTCTGCCAGTTCTTGATGCGGGCCTCGCGAATCACCAGCCAGTGCGCGCTGCCGTGACGATCCACGAAGCGTCCCACATAGTAGGCCTCACCATCGCCGGTACGGCTATGCGCCTTGATTTTATGCAACATCATCTCTGACTTGAGTTTGCGGAACGCTGGAGGAGCCAGCTCGATGCCGTTGACGTTGAAACGCAACAGGCGACTGCCTTGACTGCTCCGCTCCTGGAATACCTCCACACGGTGTCGATGACTTTTTCGCCAGGCAGTGTCGAGGCGCAGTTCCGATGAGCAGGACGAAAGACGGTCCGCGTCGTTTATCGCCGGAGAGATCATGATCTTGTGCTGTTCATCGTACAGGTATGCCGGCGCATCGTCACTGAAAGCGATCCCCAGGCCAAGCTCAAGTTTGGGTAGGTTATGGGCTCTGTTCTGACTGTTCTGCGCCTCCATGACCAGCAGGATCTTGCGCGCCAGACCGCAGGCGTTGGCAACCGTCATGGCGGATGTGGACAACCCGCCCGTCTCCAGAACCGTGAGGATCAATGCATCCCCTTCCACAAAAACCTTCTGCGCACCAAACCGTTCGAGCAATTTGGTGATCGGGCCAAAAAAGTTCATGCTGAAATGGGTTGCGGGGTTGAGACGCTTTTCAACCAGCTGGCGGGTGATTTCTGTGGAACCGCGCACATCCGCTGCCAGCCAGGGAAAGCGAAGCGAAGGCTGGTAGTCCCCGGTAGTCGCGAGGCGATACTGGAAACCCGACGTGCCGTAGGCGCCAAAGGGGATCCAAAGATCGCATCCGAACGCGACGTCCAGTCATTCGGGAGCTGACAACGGAGCGGTGACGAGCTTGCGAAGTCATCGCGTAGTGTCAGTGACCGGGACGGCCGGGGCACTAATAGGCTGTCAAAGATCGAATCGATTTTGGTGGACTTGGATGTCCCAAAATCTTTCATGAGATCGAAGACTCGCTTGCGCCTTCAACACCACGTGAGCCTTGACCTTGTGCTGCTGGGCATCCGTATCCTTGCTCAAGCGGAATTCGTAGAGGCTGCCATTGTCCCGTGAAAGCTGGATGCTTTCGCTGTCCTGCAGCACACTCAGACGACTCATCATCTGGTAGGTGGTATATGCAAGTTTCAGGTCCCGGCGAAAGGTGAGGAAATCCTTCAGGTATCTCAGGGCATAGCCCTGATGTTTCACCGAGGGCATGCGCCGAATGTAACCCTGCACGACATCCAGTGCCTTGATGGCGGCAATACCTTTGTCTTCCGTGGAGGCAAGCCGTTTCGACAACACGCGCTTGGGCAGGACATCGATCAGATAATGATAGATATCCCGGTAGGCGATCTGACCCCTGAGCTGACGATAGAGGCGCTGGGTCCGGTAGGCTGCAATGGCTCGCAGAATCAGACCACTGCGATCAAACCGCTTCAACAGTTCCGACTGTAACTGCTGCTGTTTGACACACTCGGGATTTTCCCAAAGGGTTTTCTCGGGTTCAGTACTGCGACGGGCGAACCACCCGCCGCGGGTGTCAGTTGGTCGTTGAAAAAGCAGATCTACGTTTTTCGGTTCGTCGAGCCAGGAGACATAGATCTGTTTGAATTCCATTTCTGACAATGACCGTTCAAGCATCCTTTGGCCATCGAGAAATTCCGAAAAACCACTGTGAAGTCCCCGTTGTGCAACCTGAAAAACCCTGGGTTCTCCATCCGATCCAAGCCCACGCTCCTTCAGTGACGGCGGTTGCAGCCACTCCGGCAGATACTCTTGATAGGTTTCACTGATAATGCGATTGGTCAGATCGAAAAAATCACCGCCCTCCCGATCCACGCAAAGGATTGGATAGTGGTTGATCAGGTACTCTTCGGTGCTCAGGTCGGGAAGGTGTAGCATGGGGTTGAACAGCATCTGCCTGGGCACCACCCAGGAACTGCCCACTACCGACTTGCGCAACTTACGCAGCTCCTTGGTTTCGAGACGTTGCACGATCTTAAAGATCCGCTGCAGGGTACGATATCGTATCCCCGGTTCAAGCCGTGCCAGCCCCACAATGCGTTCATGCAATTCCATGGCTCGGCCGGTATTGATTCCGGTGGGGGAATCCGCATCTTGCTGAAGTTGGGCGCGTAATTTGGCGATCGCAGCACCCGGAGCTTCGAGTAGCAGCTTGAGCAATACCAGATGAACCAGTTGCAGCAACTCCTTGACCGCATTGTTGGCATGGATCTGTTCCAACGTACCCTGCATGATGCTGCGATAGTCGGATTTGAAGGCTTCCACATCGGAGCCCGTGGAAAACTGCCCGATTTTCGCCCACCCATTCTTGGCTAGATCCTCGTGCAGAATCTTCTCCACCAGGGTACTGAGTGATGTACGAAATTGCTGACTTACCGCAACATCGATACGTCGGTTATCGATGCCAATCTGAAATTGTTCCAAGCCAAGCTGAAGCGCCGGTGCACGACGCAACGGTGCGAGAAATTCACCAACATCCGGTTGATTGCCCAAGGGTGTTTCGTCCTCAAAGGGTTGAACACTACCGAAGGATATCCTGATCGCCTGCGTGGACGGCTTGAAGGGCTTCCCTGAGGCCATCGAGAGCATCTACCCCGATACCGAGATTCAGCACTG
>JBEVVH010000290.1:0-3293 GCA_040507245.1 Candidatus Thiodiazotropha sp. | reverse complement strand
GGCGCCTACGGCTCGTCGGGTTTCCAGTATCGCCTCGCGACTACCGGGGACTACCAGCCTTCGCTTCGCTTTCCCTGGCTGGCAGCGGCGGCGGAACGCTCGCTGGAGATCGCGACCAAGCGCTACCGTGAGGGCTATTCCGGGTTTCAGCGGGTACTCGACGCGCAACGGGCGGTCGCCACACAGGCCGATCGGGAACTGACCAACCAGGGCAGCCATATCAGTGCTGTGATTGCACTCTATAAGGCTTTAGGCGGCGGATGGATTGAGACACCGATCGAAGCATTGATACCCGATACGACACGGGACACCATGCAGCAGCGTACCGATTGGGGCAACCTGCTGAAAGCTCCCCTGCCCGTCCAAGAATCCCCTGTCACGGAGACCTCCGCACATGACTGACACGGTGAACACCGAGGCACCCACACCCGACACTGATGACAACGACACGGCAAAGAAAAGTGTTAATCGGGGCGCGTTGCTGATCCTTGCGTTGATCCTGGTGAGCCTCGCCTGGTACCTCATGGCCGACCGCTTCACCCCCTATACCACGCAGGCACGGGTGCAGGGTTATGTGGTCGGCGTGGCCCCCAAGGTCGCCGGGGCGGTAACCCGGGTGTGGGTGAAGAACAACCAGGAGGTGGCGGCCGGCGACCCATTGTTCGAGATAGACCCCTCCCAATACGAAATCGCGCATAACAGTGCCCGCTCCGAACTGGAAAATGCCCAACGCCAGGTGGGTGCAGGAACGGCCGGTGTCGAATCGGCCCAGGCCAAGCTGCGGGGCGCCCTGGCCAATCAAGAGAAGGCGGAGAAGGATTACCGTCGTCTGCAACGACTCTACAAAGAGGACCCCGGCACCATCTCTGTGCGCCGTCTTGAGGTATCCCAGGCCTCCCTGGAACAGGCCCGGGCCAGCGTGGTTGCCGCCAAAGCGGAAATCCAGCGCGCCATCGAACAGAAAGGCGGTGATGAGGAGGCCAACAACTCAATTCTCAAGGCCGCACAGAATGCGGTGGACAAGGCCGAACTCGACCTCTCCAACACCGTGGTACGGGCCTCCACCCGGGGTGTGATCACCGATCTGCGGGCGGAAGTGGGACAATATGCCGGTACCGGCAGCCCGGTGCTCACCCTGGTGGCCATCGCGGACGTCTGGGTCAACGCGGAATTCACGGAAAACAACCTCGGACATCTGGCACCGGGGAGCCCGGTGGAGATCCTCTTCGATGCCCTTCCCGGACAGGTCTTCCAGGGTGAGGTACGCAGCATCGGAGTCGGTGTCGACACCGGTCAGAGTCAGAAGCCCGGCACTCTGCCGGTGGTACAGAACAGTCGCGACTGGCTGCGCCAGGCGCAGCGGTTTCCGGTCATCATCGGCTTCGACACCGAACAGTCGGCCGACCTGGTCACGCAATTGCGGGTCGGTGGGCAGGCCTCGGTGATTGCCTATACTGAGGGGCACGGGATACTGGCACTGATGGGTAAACTCTACATCCGCCTCATGAGCCTGTTCTCCTATGCCTACTGAGGCCGGTTAGAAGATGCTCAGGGACCTTCCGGTCAACGCCCGGCGCGCCTTTCGGCTGAGCCTCACGGTGTCATTGTCCCTGGTCATCGCCTATGCGTTGCGATTGCCTCTGCCGTTTATTGCCCCCCTGTTCGGGATTTTGCTAAGCCTCAAGCCTACCCCTCCCATCAGTATGAAAAACCTGCTGAAGCTCATCCTGGTGGTTGCCATCACCCTGAGCAGCGGCGTAATTCTAACCCCGCTGCTGACCCACTACAGCGGACTTGGCCTGGTGGTCGTTGCCGTCGGTATCTACTTCAGCATCTTCATGACCCACGCACGGGAGAATGCTGCGCTAATCGGCACCCTGCTGACCCTGGGCATCACCCTGATTTCCGCAGCCGGAACCCTCAGCAGCGCCCTCTCGATGGCGGTGATTCAGGCGATCGTACTCGGCATCGCCATCGCCACATTCTGCCAGTGGATGATCTACCCCCTGTTTCCCGAACCCGACGGAGAAGACACAGCGCTGCCGCCCACAGAGGAAACGGACATCAATGCCAACTGGATCGCCTTACGCACCACCATCATCGTTTTCCCGGTCTACCTGCTGGTACTGGTCAACCCGACCGCGTACATGCCCCTGATGATGAAATCCACGGTACTGGCCCAACAGGCTTCCTTCGAACATGCACGGAGCGCCGGAAAGGAACTGATCGGCGCCACACTGCTCGCCGGCCTGCTGGCGGTACTCCTGTGGTTCGGCCTCAAAATGGCGGTGAATCTGTGGATGTTCTTTCTCTGGATGACCCTGTTCGGACTCTTCATCGCCGCGAAGTTCTACCATGCACTGCCCACCCGCAGAGGCCCCATGTTCTGGCAGGATGTCTTTGTTACGCTGATAATCTTCATTGGCCCCGCTGTGCAGGACAGCGCAAACGGGAAGGACGTCTATGCCGCGTTCATCACCCGCCTGGCGCTCTTCATGGGCCTGACCCTTTATGCCTGGCTTGCGGTCTACGCCCTGGAACAGTTAAAGGCGCGGCGTCATTCCCGCACCGCATCAGCCATCACCCAAGTGGAGTTCAACTGATGCTGCTTAACCTGATCCTGGGACTCTCCACCATGGTGCTTTGTCTGCTGTTGCAGTCTGTACTGCTCCTGGTCGTCCTCAGATTCTATGCCCGGGAGAAACCTCAGATCGGTGCAACCAGCTTCTGGAACAACCTGATGGTGGTCAAGAGCATCATGTTGCTCCTGGTTGCAGGAAACCTGGGACAGGTCGGCATCTGGGCGCTGTTATTTCAGGCCCTGGGTGAATTTGCTGTGTTCAGGGATGCCTTCTACCACTCCGCCGTCAATTTTGCGACCCTCGGCTACGGGGACGTCGTGATGTCGGAGCAGCATCGTCTGCTCGGCCCGATGGAGGCTATTAACGGCGTTTTGATGATTGGCGTCTCAACGGCCGCATTGATGGCCGCCTTCCAGGACATCTCGCTGCCAGCCAGGGAAAGCGAAGCGAAGGCTGGTAGTCCCCGGTAGTCGCGAGGCGATACTGGAAACCCGACGTGCCGTAGGCGCCAAAGGGGATCCAAAGATCGCATCCGAACGCGACGTCCAGTCATTCGGGAGCTGACAACGGAGCGGTGACGAGCTTGCGAAGTCATCGCGTAGTGTCAGTGACCGGGACGGCCGGGGCACTAATAGGCTGTCAAAGATCGAATCGATTTTGGTGGACTTGGATGTCCCAAAATCTTTCATGAGATCGAAGACTCGCTTGATG
>JBEVVH010000289.1:0-3312 GCA_040507245.1 Candidatus Thiodiazotropha sp. | reverse complement strand
GGCGCCTACGGCTCGTCGGGTTTCCAGTATCGCCTCGCGACTACCGGGGACTACCAGCCTTCGCTTCGCTTTCCCTGGCTGGCAGCGAACGATACGGCCCACCAGGGTTATTCCCGGGCTCGGGGCACTCTCTCCGGCAATGGTGAGATAGGAGTGTGGCACTTCAAGGTCCCCCCGGATCACCCCGGCCACATCGAACACCACGATACGCGGCCCCTCGGCGGAGACAGCCGCCTGCAGGCTGCCGGGGCCACTCGAATTCAGATTGGTCACCTTGATCACCCGGCCCTGGCGTCCCCCCACGGAGACCGCACCGAAACCTTCGGCACCGGGAAAGGCAGGTACACCCGGCTGCCCCGCGAACAGCGATGAGGAGAAGCTCACAAGCAACAGCGCACAGGCACAGCGCAACCACGCCACACCAGGGCGCCAGGTCTGTGGCTGATCTGAATGGTTTGAGTCTGTCTTCATTTGCCGATCTCCTGGAAATCCGCATCGAGCAAGGCGCACAGATCCTGCGGGTCCAGTGCGATCTCGAGACCGCGTCGTCCGGCACTGACAAACATCTGTGACAGGGACCTGGCCGAGGCATCGATCACCGTGGGCAGCAGGCGTTTCTGTCCCAGGGGGCTGACGCCCCCCAGGACATAACCACTGCTGCGCTCCACGGACCGGGCATCGGCCATGGCCACCTTCTTGGCACCCAGAGATTTTGCCATGGCCTTGAGATCGAGGGTCGTGGAAACGGGTACGATAGCGACTGCCAGGCCCTTGCCATCGAGGGCCACAACCAGGGTCTTGAACACCTGGGTCGGTGGGATCCCGAGTTTTTCCGCGGCTTCGAGTCCATACGACTCGTGTTGCGGGTCGTGTTCGTAGCTGTGGGTGGTGAAAGCGATTCCCGCCTTTTTTGCCACCACGATGGCTGGTGTCATGCCTGACCTCCGTCGAGATGGGCCACGACCCGATGGGTGATGTACATGATCAACAACACCGCTGCTCCGAACAGGTAGAGCCCCGGATGAATTTCGACCTGTGCGACCACCCCGAGTTTTACCGTGACGATCATCACCGCCACCACCATCACATCCAGCATCGCCCAGCGTCCGTAGTCATGCATCAGTTTGAGCAATTGCCCGGTACGCGCCGAGCGCACCGTCCGATGACGCAACAACAGATAGAGAAGGAAGATTTTAAGGATCGGCAGTATGACGCTGAACAGCCCCACCACCAGAAACAAAAACCATTGCTCACGCCGAAACAGTTCCACCACCCCGGAGATCACCGAAAAGGAGCTGGCGATGAACAGGAACTTAGTGAGGGTCAGCATTGGCAGCCACAATCCGGCGACCAGCAGTATCCCGCTGAAGGTCAGCAATACCATCAGGCGCCGGGCACTGGCCAGGGGAATCAGGTCGGTCGAGGCCTGCGTATTCACGGCCGCATGCCTGCCGGTGATAGGCCCGGGTGGTTGATTGATTGTCCGGCAATACCAGGCCAATACGGGTGGAACCCTTGTCTGTTCTGCACGTGCTGCTTCCCTGGGATCAGGTCCCGACTCGGTAAAATGCCCGGGCGTTATCACACAACACCCGCGGCGCGGCAGCGTCCCCCAGGCTATCGATGATTCGCCCGACATCCGCATCCTGGAATGGCCTGGGGGCGCGGGTCGATGGCAGGTCAGAGCCGAACATCAGGCATCCGGGATGCGCCTCGTTGAGCGCCATGAGCCTGGATTCCACCGAAAAATCGACCCGACCAAAACCGCAGGCTTTGACCTTCACACCTTTCTCCGCCAGACGCAACAGTGCCGAACCACCCTCGGCAGTCAGCCCCAGGTGATCAATCGCCACGGCCGGAAGAGCGGCCAGACGGGATTCAAGGGCGATCAAGGCATCACCCGACAGATACAGTTCCACATGCCAACCCAGCCGCTCATGAACCCGCCGGGCAACCTGTTCCAGCTCATCCACCGCCCCGGATCCACCCCGGTAGAGATTGAACCGAACCCCGCGCACACCGGCACGGTCAAGCCGATCGAGTTCCGAGTCATCCACATCAACCGGTAATTGGGTAACCCCGGCGAATCCGGGGCCAAGCCGTTGCAGAGCAGCCACCAGATAGCTCTGGTCGAATCCCTGGAAAGACCCCGAAACCACAACACCGCCACTCAATGGGTAGGTCGCCATTCGCTGTAGATAATCTTCGCAGGTGAAGGCGTCAGGGAGATAACCCCGGTTCGGGATCAGAGGATAGCGCGGATCGATGATGTGAAAATGGGCGTCGAACAGTGGCAAATGCTGCCGTGCAGATTCCGGCATCAGTTGGTGGGTTGCCCGGTGATATAACGTCCACCCTCGAACGCACTGAAAAACTCCTTGATCAAGGGATGTTCCACCGGCTCAAGGCCCATGTCATGGGTAAGGTTGCGTTCCGCCACATAGGTTTCATCACTGGTGTTGTGCACCAGCACCCGGTACCAGGGTTGGTCTTTGGGCGGCCGTGAACGGGCGACCTGGTCATACCATTCATCCGACAGCATGAACACCGGATCGATATCCACGATCACACCCCGATAGTTGAACAGGCGGTGATGAACCAACTCCCCCACTCCAAACTTCGCGTGACCGGTTTGAACCTCGTCGCTAGCCAATCAATGCTCCTGAATGTGTTTCTCAGTGTCCTGTAAGCCGTGATTCAGCCCGTAAACAGCAACGAGCCGGGCTTGACGGATATGGGTTTGGATACTGAAAAGGCCTCTGAATTCACCGTGGATTCATCAGGCAGACCCTTGGATATCGCTGGATCTTCAACGCCCCGATGCGTGGTTTAGCGCTCGGACGCCGTCCCATCTTACCGTGAACATCTGTCTGTCTCCACCTGCCGAGGGTGATTAGTCGAGTTTTGTGTTCGGTGTGAACTGCGCTCATGAGTCTTTTTCCTCGCCTCATCTCTTTCCTGGATGGGGAGTGGGGGAGCCCCGTAATCCGGGAGCGGTGTAACCCTACCTACCCATTTCGAACCTCCCGGGTTACATAATTGTTCAGTTCCGTTTGAGGATTCAAACTGCCTGTTCGCTTAGCCGCTCGTTCCCACGCTCTGCGTGGGAATGCAGACCTGGAGCAAGCGTAGGTCGGGTTAGCGCAACGTAACCCGACATGAAGTGGATAAGACTGCCCGTCGGGTTATGCTGTGCCAACCCAACCTACCCACTTCGAATCTTCCCGGGTTACGCGTTGCTTCACCCGTATATGGTCTCCTCCCCATTTGCAAGGCATCTTGTGGTTAATGTCAGGGACAGGTTTGCTGCCG
>JBEVVH010000288.1:0-3324 GCA_040507245.1 Candidatus Thiodiazotropha sp. | reverse complement strand
AAGCACTTCGCGTGGTAATTTTCTTGCATCGATTTTCTCTTCCATGGAAGAGGAGTATATCAGATATACTTAGTCGCCAGGTTAATAAAATGGATCTTGTTCAATATTTTAGGGGATAAGCCACTCGCAATAATCTTGTCTGTACTTTTTCTCTTTAAAAACAATAGCCCAAAGCCGGATTGAATTCCATGCTTCGACTCTTTTGCGGGTCTCCACGGAAAATCGGGCTAATCCCCGGTATACAAATCCACATCCATCTTTGGTGGCATTTGTAAGTGAAAACCCTGGCTCTCAAGATTCTTGAGCACTTGATTGACATCTTCTCTGGCCAGTTTTCGTTCCGGACCCAGGATAAGGCTCATGACACGCTGTGGCGTGCCAAACCGATTCAGAAGCGCTTCAGGAACCGTGCTGAAATCATCTTCACGACAGACATAGAGATACATCTCGTCTTTGCGTGGACTGCGATAGATCCAGCACTCGAGGTTAGTCGTCAAACCCACTGCTCCTGATTCACGGCTGCCCTGCCCTCTCTGCTCGTTTAACCCTTGCTGAGAGAAACCGACTGCACCGTTTCCAGCTTCCAGATGTCCTGGTTGTATTCGGCGATGGTCCGATCAGTGGAGAAACGCCCGCTCTTGGCGCTGTTGATAATACTCATCCTCGTCCAGAGCTTTTCGTCCATGTAGGCGGAGGCTGCCCGCTCCTGCGCTTCCAGGTAGCTGGGGAAATCCGCTGCAGTCATCCAGGGATCGTAGGGACTTCTGATCGACTCGATGATCGGGTCGAAGATGCCCGGCTCAAACTGGTTGAAGTAGCCGCTTTCGAGCAGTTGCATCACCCGGTTCAGCGCATCGTGCTGTTCGATGATCGCGTTAGGCGCATAGTGACTGCGCATGTGGTCGACCTCTTCACTGGTCATGCCAAACAGGAAGAAGTTGTTTTCACCGACCTCTTCGAGGATTTCGATGTTCGCCCCATCGAGGGTGCCGATGGTCACTGCACCGTTCATCATGAATTTCATGTTACCGGTGCCGGAGGCCTCTTTGCCTGCGGTGGAGATCTGCTCGGAGAGATCGGTTCCCGGAGCGATCACCTCCATGGCGGATACCCGATAGTTGGGCAGGAATGCCACCTTCAGGCGCTTGCCCACATCTTCATCGTTGTTGACGATGTAGGCCACATTGTTTACCAGCTTGATGATCAACTTCGCCATTTGGTAGCCAGGCGCGGCCTTGCCACCTATGAGCACACAACGCGGTGTCCAGTGCTCCGCCTCCTGGTACTTGAGTCGGCAGTAGAGGTGGATCACATGCAACACGTTCAGCAGTTGGCGCTTGTACTCATGGATACGCTTTACCTGCACGTCGAACATGGCATCCGGATCAAAGTCCACCTGGCAGTCTTTCTTCACCAGCTTCGCGAGCCGTACTTTGTTTTCCCGTTTCACGGCATGCCATTTTTTCTGGAATGCGGCATCGTCGGCGAGTTTTTCCATCTTCTCAAGATCCGGGAGGTGGGATATCCAACCATTGCCCACCGTTTCATCGATGAGTTTGCGTAAACCAGGGTTGGATGCAGCCAACCAGCGCCTCGGGGTGACACCATTGGTTTTATTGTTGAAGCGGCCAGGCCAGAATTCGTAGAAGTCGTGGAACAACCCCTGTTTGAGCAATTCGGTATGCAACGCCGCAACCCCGTTGATCGAAAAGCTGCCGACGATGGCCAGATAGGCCATGCGCACCATGGGTTCGTCCCCCTCTTCGATGATCGACATGCGACGCAGACGGTCGGTATCACCGGGCCAGCGCAGGGCCACCTCGCCCAGATAGCGGGCATTGATCTCGTAGATGATCTCCAACAGGCGTGGCAGTAAACAGTGAAACAGTTTCACCGGCCAGCGCTCCAGTGCCTCTGGAAGCAGGGTGTGGTTGGTATAGGCCATGGTTCTACGGGTAATCTCCCAGGCCTTGTTCCAGGGCAGACCATGCTCGTCCATCAACTGGCGCATCAGCTCAGCCACCGAAACGCTTGGGTGGGTATCGTTGAGCTGGAAGCAGTTCTTATCCGCGAAATCATTGAAGTTCGCATGACTTTCACGCCATTCGCGAATCACGTCCTTGATGCTTGCAGACGCAAGGAAGTATTGCTGGCGCAGACGCAGTTCCTTGCCGTTTTCACTCGCATCATTCGGATAGAGCACCATGGTGATGTGCTCTGCGTTGTTCTTGGCTTCCACCGCTTCGGTGTACGAGCCTGCATTGAACTCATCGAGGTTGAACTCATCGGTGGCTGCGGCCTTCCACAGGCGCAGGGTGTTGACCGTATCGTTGCGGTAACCCGGTACAGGCAGATCATAGGGTACTGCCAGCACGTCCTGGGTATCGACCCAGAATACCTTGCCATCACGATGCTCGGTATGACCGCAGAACTTGATCGCCTGGGTGTACTCCGGGCGTTCCAGTTCCCAGGGATTGCCGTTGCGCAGCCAGTGATCCGGGTCCTCGACCTGATGGCCCTTTTCGATGTGCTGGCGGAACATGCCGTATTCATAGCGCAGACCATATCCCCGGACCGGCAGCTGTAGGGTTGCGCAACTGTCCAGGAAGCAGGCGGCAAGGCGACCCAGGCCGCCGTTGCCCAGACCGGCATCCGGCTCGGATTCCTGGATGCTGTCGAGGCTGATGCCCAGGTCCATGAACGCCTGGTCCACCTCCGGTCCCATATCCAGGTTGAGAATGGCATTGCTCAGGGTGCGCCCCATGAGGAATTCGAGGGAGAGGTAGAAGGTGCGCTTGCAGTCGGTGGTCTCATACGTCGAACGGGTGTTCTTCCAGCGCTCGATCAACCGGTCCCGAATCGCCAGGGCCAGTGCCTTGTAGGGGTAGTGACTGGATACACAGTGGTCATCTCTGCCAAGGGTGTGCGCAAAATAACGCCGAAAATCGAAAGAGATTGCCTCAGCATCCATGCCCAGGGGGGGCAGTGGCACCAAGGGCTGACAGACGGATTCCGTCGGAGTTGCGTTGGACGCCTTTTTCTTGCTGGTCATGAATACTGCCCCATAGCTACCGGTAGTAATGCAATTCACGACACTATTGACTGTGCCAATGAACGGCTCGATTTGAATTTTGTTTAACAGGCTACTGCAAAACTGCAGGGGCGCCTAGAGACCCGTGATCAGCGGGAGAGTCTATTGACCCTGAAAAATACCCGGTTGTCGAGTGGAAAATGGATCAAGCGAGTCTTCGATCTCATGAAAGATTTTGGGACATCCAAGTCCACCAAAATCGATTCGATCTTTGACAGCCTATTAGTGCCCCG
>JBEVVH010000287.1:0-3335 GCA_040507245.1 Candidatus Thiodiazotropha sp. | reverse complement strand
TTGTTAGTGTTCGTGCATCAATTTTTTCCATCCGGGAATAATACGTGATATCCGTTAAAATATCTCCCTATTATTGAGCCGAGTTAATAATCTCAACGAAACACAATTTTGATTCGGGATGGATCCGTTTCACATTCGATGCTCAATACGATTACAACAACCTCAGCATTCAGGCTTTGACTGAACCACGAGGCGGTTTGGGCCAGTCTGTTGATCACACCTGGTTCGGCGTACCTGTTTTGGGGTTTTCGGCAATGCGGGCGCAAGCTCAGGCCGGGCGTATGGGCGAGACGATTGAGCTGACGCGCTCGACAAACCGTGACTGAGTTTTCCCCTTGGCAGGGATGCCACGCGTTTATGGAGTTCCGACCTCGAATCATCTAAAGTTTTCAAGATGTCCTGATTGCCCGGCACAGAGGATGATCTTTGAACACCCCGGATAATGTCTATTTTTACGCAACCTGCCTGGTCGACCTGGTTTACCCCCAGGCGGGGCAGGCCGCCATGGCGCTCATCGAATCCGCCGGTATTCGGGTGATCTTCCCCGCGGACCAGACCTGTTGCGGACAGCCCGCCTTCAACTCCGGATACCGCAACGAGGCCCGGGAGGTGGTGCGCCGGCAGTTGGACTGTTTCGAACGTCCCATACCCATTGTGGTCCCATCCGCTTCCTGCGCCGGGATGGTCAAGCACCACTGGCCGGAACTGTTTGCCGGTGAAGCCGAAGAGGACCAGGTGCGGGGGATTGCCAAACGGGTCTATGAACTGACCGAATTTCTCGTCGAGGTGCTGCACCTGGAGTTGACCGATTACGGTGAACCGGTGCGGGTCGCGGTGCACAACTCCTGCTCGGCACACCGGGAGATGGGAGTGACCCGGCATATCGGACAACTGCTGGAGCAGTTGACCCAGGTCGAGGTGGTCGAACCACTCCACGCAACCGAGTGTTGCGGCTTCGGCGGCACCTTTGCGGTCAAGCAGGCGGAGATCTCCGGGGCCATGGTGCAAGACAAGTGCCGGGACATCGTCGACACCGGGGCGAGTCGGGTTGTGAGTCAGGATTGCGGCTGCCTGATGAACATCGGTGGCGCTTTGGAGAAATCCCAGGCGGAGGTGCTGGTCCAGCATATCGCCGAATTTCTGCGGGAGCGAAGCTTTGAATCAAAGCGTTGAGTTTCACGCACGTATTCAGCAGGCCCTCGACAACGCGCAGGGTCGTCAGAACTTCCGCAGTGCGATGGATGGCTTCCGCGACAAGCGTGCGGCCCAGTTCCCGGACGAACACTGCCTGTGCGAACAGCGCGCCTTGGCCCGTACAGTGCGTGGCAACGCCCTGAGGCGGTTGCCCGATCTGCTGGAACAGCTTGAGCAGAACCTGGAGCGCAACGGCATCCGGGTGCATTGGGCGGAAACCCCGGAGGAGGCCAACCGCAAGGTGCAGGAGCTGCTCAAGGCGCAGGGCGCCACCCGGGTGGTCAAGGGCAAGTCGATGGTCACCGAGGAGATCGGTCTCAATCACCACCTGGAACAGAACGGTTTCGAGGTTCTGGAGAGCGACCTGGGGGAATTCATTATCCAGCTGGCGGGCGAGACGCCGTCTCACATCGTGGTGCCGGCGGTGCACAAGAACCGCCATGAGATTGCGGCTCTGCTGCATCGCTACGATCCCAACATTCCCTTGACTGATGATGTGGACCGGATGACCCAGGAGGCGCGGCGCATCCTGCGGGAAAAGTTCGAACAGGCCGACGCGGGCATCTCCGGGGTCAACTTCGCGGTGGCCGAAACCGGCACCCTCTGCCTGGTGGAGAACGAGGGCAACGGCCGGATGTGCACCGCGGTGCCGCCCCTGCACATCGCCATCACCGGGATCGAAAAGGTGGTCGAGAAGCTCAGCGATGTGCCTCATCTGTTGCGCCTGCTGCCCCGCTCAGCCACCGGTCAGCCGATCACCACCTACTTCAACATGATCAGCGCGCCTCGCAAGCCCGGTGAACAGGACGGCCCCGAGTCGGTGCATCTGATATTGCTTGACAACGGACGTTCCCGCATCCATGCCGACGAGACCTTCCGTCAGACCCTGCAGTGCATCCGCTGCGGGGCCTGTATCAACCACTGCCCGGTGTATGTTCAAGTGGGGGGGCATGCCTACGGCACCACCTATCCGGGACCGATCGGTTGCGTGCTCGAACCGCAACGGCTGGGGATCGACCAAATCGGCACACTCGCCTCAGCCTGCACCCTGTGCGGCGCCTGCGGGGAGGTCTGCCCGGTGGGCATACCCCTGCCGAAACTGATCAACCGGATCCGCGCCGAGTCGGTGCAGGGTGGGGCGGACAGCCCGGTGCGGGGTGCCGGATCCCTGCGTCGGGGCCCGGAAGCCCTGGTTTGGAAGCTCTGGGCGGGTATTCATGCACGCCCAGCGCTGTATCGCCTGACCACCCGGTTGATCTCCCGCATGAGCGGACTGCTGCCGAACAGACTGGGCCCCTGGACCCGTTATCGAAGCGCGCCCCGGCTTGCCACCAGCACCCTGCATGAATGGGTGAAACAGCAGGGCTATCAGGGTGAGTGATTCACGCACTCGCATTCTGGCGCATTTGAGACAGGCGCCACAGGAACGACTCAGGCCGATTCCCTCTGCCGATGTGTCCGAGCCTACAGACACCACTGCACTGATTGAACAGTTCCGAAGCAGGATGGAAGCGGTGCACGGTGAAGTACGTGTCAGCGGGCGAGACGATTGGCTGGATGCCGTGATACAAATTCTTGACGATCATCAGGTCGGACGGCTATGGATGAGCGCAGAGACCTGGCCGGGGCGGGATATTCGGGATCGGCTTCCCGCGAATGTTTCCTTAGTCAGTGGGGAAGGCGCGGGCGATCAGTGGAAACATCAGCTGTTTCATGAGGTGGATGCGGCGTTGACCGGCTGCCTGGGAGCAATTGCTGAGACGGGCAGCCTGGCGCTCTGGCCTTCGCAAGCGGAACCCCGCCTGATGTCCCTGGTTCCGCCCTTGCATATTGTGATCCTCGAGGCAGAGCGGATCGCGGCGACCTTCGATGAACTGATCCGCGAACAGAACTGGGCCGCACAGATGCCCACTAACGCCCTGTTGATCTCCGGTCCTTCGAAGAGCGCGGATATCGAGCAAGTGTTGGCCTACGGGGTCCATGGTCCGAAAGCACTGGTCGTGCTGATCCTTACGTGAAGTGACCTACCAGGTGATCCATTGATTGTTCAAGTTATTAACCCGGCAATAAAATACATCTGCTACGCGGCATAAGAAATCTTCTCGTGATTGAAGTATTTTGCAACTCGCTTTGGTTTCTTT
>JBEVVH010000286.1:0-3336 GCA_040507245.1 Candidatus Thiodiazotropha sp. | reverse complement strand
AACTCCTGGACGGGTTCGCAAGTATTTTGAACACCAAAAGATTGCATACGCCGCATAGCGATCTCTGTATTTAACGGCCGGGTTAATAACTAGTCCAATATGCCCTAAATCAGTGGTTATTGATTAGCCTTGCGATCAAACCGGCGCGGCTGCTCACGCCAGCTTTGACAAAAACAGACCGGAGATGATCCTTAACGGTTTGCTCGACGATTTTGAGTGAAGTCGCTATGTCCCTGTTAGTGAGCCCACGAATCACCATCTTCGCAATCTCTTTCTCTCTTTTCGATAGTCCAAGGCCCTGTGCCGCTTTGTCAAAATCCAATGGCCAAGCGTGTCTGGTCGCCGTGATGAGAATGGATTCTTTCTTGGTCGGACTGAGGCCCGATTTGATCATGGTGACAGTAAATAGATACCACTGCTCACCAATGAGATAGGGTGCCGATGCTGCTCTAGGTTCCTGCGTGAACAGATGCACCGGATTCGGATCAGGTTCCGCGAGCTGGTTGATCAAATTCTGGATTGATTTCGGGAAGAAGTGCTTTGTGTGTCGACGATGAAAACTCCCCATTGAGGAGGCGAGATTATTGGCGTGGGCATTGCAGACTTGGACCTTCGTCGGAGATTCCAACAGCCACACTGCAATATTAGGTTCTGAGTCAGAAAGGTCAATCGAAAGTGCGCGTATTGTCGTATTCTGTATTTGTAAGCGCGCGAGACCATGACTGATTGCCGGGGCGAGTAGCGTCATCCGATTTCTGTCCCCTACGGAGAAGGTCTTGCTGCTTATGTCCCGATGCATGCCAATGCCGCAGATTGGTTTGTCGGCACTGACCACACATATACCCATCACCTTATCTATGCCTATTGGGTGGTAGAAATCCTGTCGAATTTCACTGCCAGAATACACTTTGAGACTCATCACATCCTGGATGCGCAAAGCCAGATTGTGATTACAGGGCTTTTCCAAAACCCTCAGGGGATCGACTTTGTAATATCGCTGGGCATAATCATACGCATGCTTGTTTACATCGATGCCAACGCCGAAATGGCCGGACTCCAACGGCTTGAAAAGCGTGCTATCGAGAGGAAATAGAACGGCGGAGTCAAACGGGATCAGATGACGACCGCTATCGAACAGGGTCTCGATCAGATCACTCACGCTGTCGGCTCGGATCAGTTCGTTTGAAAGCCGCCAGACCGATTTTGTATCCGATGCCTTGAGTGTCATGGTGCAACAATCGTCATAAATTCGATAAGCCCCATAGTAAATCTCGAATCTCCAATCGTCCACCTTGGTTGGGTCAAAGGACGTATCGGCATGTTTCTCAATTCGACATAGAGGTTGGTTGCCTGACGGCTATTCAGCGGGGCTCAGATAAAGGTATTGCTGCCCGGGCGCTTCTTTGCCGTCACACAGGCTTGCACTGTCTGGCGTCAAGCGTCAGGAAGTGATTTAAACCGCGCTCCAGGGAATGTGTACCCAGCCCTCCATCAGAATGCGCGAGCTGCGGCTCATCACCACTTTTTCGACAATCCAATTGCCGTCCCGCTCACTGGCAACCGCACCGACCTTGAGCGTGCCTGAGGGGTGGCCGAAGACCACCGACTTCCGGTCGCCTCCGCCAGCGGCCAGATTGACCAGAGTGCCGGGGATGGCCGCGGCGGTGCCGATGGCCACGGCTGCGGTGCCCATCATCGCGTGGTGCAGCTTGCCCATGGAGAGGGCTCGCACGTTAAGGTCGATCTCGCTGGCCGTGATCGCTTTGCCGCTGGAAGCCAGATAGTCCTGGGGCGGTGCAACGAAGGCAACCTTCGGCGTGTGCTGGCGGGTAGCGGCTTCGTCGATTTTTTCTATCAAACCCATCTTGATGGCACCGTAGGCGCGAATGGTCTCGAAGCGCCGCAGGGCTGCCGGGTCCTCGTTGATGGCGCCCTGCAACTCGGTGCCGGTATAGCCGAGATCGGCGGCGTTGAGAAAGACGGTGGGGATACCGGCGTTGATCATGGTCGCCTGGAAGGTGCCGATGCCGGGCACCTCCAGTTCGTCCATCCGATTGCCGGTGGGGAACATGGCTTCGCTGGGGTCCACCGGGCTGATGAACTCGATCTTCACCTCGGCGGCGGGGAAGGTGACACCGTCGAGTTCGAAAGCGCCGGTCTCCTGCACCTGGCCGTCAGTGATCGGTACATGGGCGACGATGGTTTTCTCGATGTTCTTCTGCCAGATGCGCACCACCGCGATGCCGTTGTCGGGGATGCGCGCTTTGTCCACCAGGCCGCTTGCGATGGCGAAGGAACCCACCGCGGCGGTGAGGTTGCCGCAGTTGCCACTCCAGTCGACAAAGGGTTTGTCGATGGAGACCTGGCCAAACAGATAGTCCACGTCGTGGTCGGGTCGATCACTTTTCGCCAGGATCACCGTCTTGCTGGTGCTGGAGGTGGCCCCGCCCATGCCGTCGGTGTGCTTGCCGTAGGGGTCCGGGCTGCCGATCACCCGCAGCAGGAGTTTGTCGCGCGCCTCGCCGGGGACTTGGGCGGCTTGCGGCAGATCGCTCAGGTTAAAAAAGACGCCCTTGCTGGTGCCGCCGCGCATGTAGGTGGCGGGGATTTTGATCTGGGGTGGGTGGGTCATGGTTTGTTCACTCACGATTGGGTTTTCCTGGTTTGTTCATTGCGCCTTTTTCAGTTGCGATCTCCCCCCTCTCCCCCGGCCCCTCTCCCGCGAGGAGAGAGGGGGGTCAGAGGGGGGCTGTTCTCCTTTGAGGGGAGAGAGGAGTCAGATGAGGTGCTGCTCTCTTGTGAGGGGAGAGGCTCGTTGGTCTGGTTGGCTTTTTCCCGCCGGATGGATAGACCTCTGTTCACCTCTCCCCTTGTGGGAGAGGGGTTAGGGGAGAGGGGGTTAAACCGGGAGGAGAGGGGGTTGAGAACGGCGAAAATGGCGCTGAGGACAGACTCTGTTTGGTTCAGTATTTCGTGGTTCCAGAAACGCAGGAATTTGAAACCCTGCGCCTCAAGCCAGGCATCGCGCCGGCGATCATACTGACTCTCATTGTGCTGTCCGCCATCACACTCGATGATCAGGCGTGCCTTGAAGTGCACGAAATCCACAATGTAGGGCCCGATGGGTTGTTGGCGGCGAAACTTCTGACCCGAGTAACGATGGGCGCGCAGATGTCTCCAGAGCAGCCGTTCGGCGTCTGTCATGTTTTGGCGCAGCGTCTTGGCGAAATCTCTTTGATTCATGGTCATCCGCTGCCAGCCAGGGAAAGCGAAGCGAAGGCTGGTAGTCCCCGGTAGTCGCGAGGCGATACTGGAAACCCGACGAGCCGTAGGCGC
>JBEVVH010000285.1:0-3337 GCA_040507245.1 Candidatus Thiodiazotropha sp. | reverse complement strand
CAAGCACTTCGCGTGGTAATTTTCTTGCATCGATTTTCTCTTCCATGGAAGAGGAGTATATCAGATATACTTAGTCGCCAGGTTAATAGCCTAAGTTTATAGAAATGACACAGAATTCTGAACACTACCCAGGCTTCCTTGCGCATCCTCGATGAAACCCTGGTAGCGCCAGCCCATGCGGTTACTTACGCCGTACTCCAGATTGCCAATCACCTCTTTAAGTCGGTTGGGGAAGTCGTCCTTCTCCTTGAACTCGCTCAATACGAAATCCTGCAACTGGGTGTAGGTCATCCAGCCGGTCTTGCGGGCATAGCGCAGCTCCTTCATGCGAGGCGCCAATCGGGTTTCACCGGCTTCATCCAGATCGATATAACGCACGCTGTGGAGAAACTCGGTGCCTTCGGGAAACAGTCCGGCAGCAAGGTGCAGGTTTCCTGCCTGCTGGGCGCTGGCGCCCATCCCCACATAACTCATGCTGCGTCCCTCGTTGGGCGCCCAGTCGTAGCGCACAACCTGTGCCTGGCCAAAGGCGTTGCCGTCCTTGTCGAGATCCACGCCCTGTTCCGGGTGGGGCTGTGCGAGGTTCACGTCACCGCGCTTGATCATCGCCTCGACGATCGCCAGATTGACCTGATAGATCTCTTGATCGAAGTTGCCGTTGGCATCCTGACGCAGAACCTCCGGCAGACGGATCAGGACGTCGTCGGTGGAACCGTTGGTGGGCCAGAAGGTGCCGAGAAAGGGGGCATAGGCAAACGCCCGCCATCCGGTCGGGTTGCCTTCGGGATCGATATCGAAGCCCTGTGCGTCGAAGTGAAAGTAGGCATCCGGGAGATAGCCGTCCCACTGTCCGTTGGCGTTGTAGTCCCATCCGGCCGGGATTTGCTGGAGTTTTTGCGTGAGGATCAGCCGGCCCTGGGCATCAAGGTAGTTGCTCTGCATCACGTAGTTGAGGATCTCCTCGTCACCGATGGCTGAGACCCGAACGCTGCGATCCTCGAACAGGTTACTCCAGTGGTTGGTGTTGGCGTATTCCGCAAAGGTATAACCGAGCTGCAAATCACCGTCGTTGATGTAATTGGGTTCGCTGCTCGGTACATGGCAGGTGTAGCAGGGGTTGTGTGCAAATCCCTGTTCGTCGATCGTCCGGGTGTAGCACTGTGAGGGAATGTAGGCGGTTTTGTTGACCAGAACCTGGCTGGTGAGGTCATCCTGCGCGGTGGTTGTCTGGGTTTGAGAGTCGGAAGATCCCCCGTTGTTGCAGGCTGCCAGGAGAGTCATCAGAACTGCCGTCAGGCCAATGGTGGAAAATAACCGCACCGGTTGATTCGTGCGCATACTGCTGCC
This sequence comes from Candidatus Thiodiazotropha sp., assembly GCA_040507245.1. Lineage (GTDB taxonomy): Bacteria > Pseudomonadota > Gammaproteobacteria > Chromatiales > Chromatiaceae > Thiodiazotropha. Next base: position 1,990 of record JBEVVH010000285.1, on the reverse strand, counting down.
CCCTTTCGATCTGCCTGAAATCTCATTCCGGGGCCCGGTGACGAACTCTGCGGAAACGGATTTTCAGGCCCGATTTTGTATCTGCTGTAACGAAAAAAAGGAGACCCTGAGGTCAGGGTCTCCAAATCGACTGAAGATGAAATTGTCGTTATGGCTCAATCCATAGCCGGGAAAGGTCCGATGTAACCGGTATAGGCCCGGGCATCGTTGACATCACCGAGCTGATCCTCGTCAGACTCCCCGTAAGGATGCTGGACGACGCTCATCAGGTAGGCGAAGCCGTTGATGTTCGGATAGAAGTAGGGAGAGGTGGTCTCCGAACCATACGGGGTGGTCTGGATGCGGGTCAGTTCACCCTGTGCCAGGTTATAGGCCCAGATGGCATCGTTCTGATGACCGCTGCCGGTATCCTCTCCGATGATCAGAGTACCGTAACCTGGCATGTAGGTGATGTTGTCCGGATTGGCCAAACCGTCGATGTCGCAGGTGTTTTTCTCGAAGTAGGGCGAGTTGGCATCGTAGGTGGTCGGAGTACCGGAGATGAGGCCGGATATGCGGGTGGCCATGTAGCCACTGCCCGAGGCAGCGCTGTCATCGGTCAGGTCCAGCTGGTAGACCGTGCCGCATTTGTTTTCCGACAGCTGGATGTCGTCGGACAGGGGCGCTTCCCGGTCGCCGGCAGCCATACCGCTGGCCACTTCACTCATGGCAATGTAGAGCTTGTTGTCATCCGGATTGTGAGTGATGCCTTCCATCTTGCGGAACTCGGTGGTGCCCCCCAGGTAAGAGGCATAACGGCGGGTTTCAAGACGCGAGGCCAGAGTGGCGATCGGTACGCCGTTGAAGTTGCCTTCACGCAACTGCAGACACTCCTTGCCATAGGTGTGATCGACCTTGGTGAAGCCGTCGGCACAGCTGCCGTCTTCATTCACATCGACTTCGTTGAACAGGTATTCGTAACGAACATTGCTGTTCAGAGCAGTCTGAATCTGGGCGTCGGTGGCAGCGCCCAGGTCGATCCAGCTCAGGTTGGCGGAACCGCCATTGGTGTCGGAGGTCTGCTGCCATTTGGCCACGTAGAGATGGCCGGAACTCAGGTCACCCGCGGTGTCGGCCACGAACATGAACAGGCCCACGTCGGTGCCGTCATCGGAGATATAGACGGTTTTGCGGTCGGGCATCACGTAGGCCAGCTCATGTGCCACCCGGCCCATGGTGTAGTGCTTGGTCACCGTGGCGTTGTCATAGTCGCTGACTGCGACTTCCACCTGGTAGCCGTAACGGTAGGGGTGGGTCTCGGTCAGGCCGCCGGCGAAGTAGGATGCGATGGCGTTGTAGTAGTCATTGACCTCGCCGGTCGCCGCGTCCCAGGCGGAGGCATCGGGTTCGTATTCTTCACTGCCCAGGTGGGTGTTCCAGGGGGTGACGCTGCCCGCGCAGTGTACCCAGCCGCCCTTGTAGGCGGAGAAGTCCAGGGGACGGGTGCGCAGTGCGGTCAGCAGACCGGTCTGTGCGTCCTGATTGAGTTCGGTCAGGTACATGGCCGCGGGACGATCCTCGAAATGGGAGACCATATAGAGGCTGTCGCCGACCGGCAGAAGGGAGGCGAAATCATTGGAGTTGGAGATGTCAGGCGAGCTGTCAGTGCCGAGCACCGCATTACCGCTCTCGTCTACGATCTGGCCGAACGCGAAAGAGTCGCTGGTGCTGGCATATTCGCCGCTGCGCAGGATGGTGTGAAAACCAATGGAAGACACCTTGTTGGTGTCGCCGTTCTGCAGGATCGCATAGGGTGCGGCCATAATCGCACGCTTGTCGCTGTCGTTGACCGGGGCGTCGACACCCATGAAACCGATCGGCAGGGCTTCGGCGGCCAGGGTGCGAAGTATATCCTTGGTGGCGTCCGCTGCCAGCCAGGGAAAGCGAAGCGAAGGCTGGTAGTCCCCGGTAGTCGCGAGGCGATACTGGAAACCCGACGAGCCGTAGGCGC
>JBEVVH010000284.1:0-3373 GCA_040507245.1 Candidatus Thiodiazotropha sp. | reverse complement strand
TTTGGCGCCTACGGCACGTCGGGTTTCCAGTATCGCCTCGCGACTACCGGGGACTACCAGCCTTCGCTTCGCTTTCCCTGGCTGGCAGCGTTCGAAACGGTGTGCTGAGGCATCCCACCGCGAATACAGGCCGTCGCGGGCCGATGCGAATTGAGACGAAGGATTGAAGGTTTGTCAGATCTTAAGAGCAACAAATTGCGGGTCAATCTGAATCCGATCTCCCTGGAGGCGGATCTGGCCTATTTTGGTGCCCGTCTGGAACTCGTCGGCGAACCTCACACCCGTTACCAGGTTGCCCAGCTGAAGGTCTACAAAGCCCTGGAAAACGCTCTGTGTGAGAACCTCAACCGGTTACGCAAGAAGGAGGGCAAAACTGCGTCCTCGAAACCTCGCCCTCAGCCCGAGTCCTGATCCTCAGCCGTTTCTCTCCAACAGGGCATCGATTTCCCGCTCCGCCTGCTGCCAGTATTCGACGGATCTCGAGGCATCGAAATGGTGTTTCTCGGCGATGTAGTAAGCCGCGGTGGAGATCATCTGGTGGCGCATCTCGGGATCGACCGCGGTTGTTCGGGTCATTGCCTTTGCTGATTTCTTCGCGGATTTGTCCTCGGATTTCTTCTTTTTCTTCTTCGCTTTCTTTTTAAGATCCTCATCCTGATCGGATTGCGGTTTTTCCTTTTTGTGTTTCTTACCCATCAGGCTTTCCCCCATCGTCGATACGACAATCCGTTACAGTTCCAGAGTTCAGATGTGCCGGGCTTCACCGGCCTGAATGCCAGAATCCCATGTTTCTGCTGCGGGCCTGGCGCTGTGCTGCCCGATAAGCTTCCATCCGTTCAGGTTCGAGTGCCGTGGTCGGCGCAACCTGAGCCAGCCCGGCCTTGAGCATTGCTTCTGCCGGATCGGATCCTCCATGCAACACTCTTCCGAGTATAACACCCCCGTGATGGGTTGCCTTGACGATCACCTCGACGTGGCGACCGAGCAACAGGGTGCCGAGATGGCGTCGGGCGCTGTCCAGCGGGCGGCGCTCAGCGGGAATGGGACTGATGCCTGCAAGGCGGATCTGCTGAGGCTGCCCGCCCGGTGCGGTGACCTGGATCTCGTTGCCGCTCAGCACTGCGGTGACCCGGCCGGAAAACCCCATGGCCCAGAGCTCCTGGTCCGGAACACAAACCAGTAGTCCGAGCAGTACCAGCAAAGGCATTAACCTCAGGTATCGAAACATGATGGCTGTGATCGTATCGGGCATTCGCAATGGTTTGGGTCGGGATAGTGACACGAATCGAGGCGCAGGTTGTTGATGAAGTGCTCTCACGACACATGGGAGCGCTCACGGGTCTGCCGAAACTCGCGACCCGGTAGTTTGGACATGCGCGCGGCGGTATGGTGCCCTCGACAGGAGTCGAACCTGTGACCTATCGCTTAGGAGGCGATTGCTCTATCCTACTGAGCTACGAGGGCGAGCGGTTGGCTATTGTCCCCGGAATGGATACAAAATGCTATGTCCGGTTCGCCTGCCGAATGCGCCTTGACTCATCATGGCAAGCTTGTTGTCCGGTGTATCGAAGACTCAGCCTGTCAACCGGCATCATCGACCTGTACGCGGGTTCTCTCAGATCATGAATCTGTTGTCAGAGCCTTGACTGGGGACAAGTGAATGATATTTCTCATCACTTATACTTAAGCATATGTGATTGAATGTTCTGCATATTTAATGGTATTCCCATTTTTTTACTCCACAGTCGAACGGATCGCTTGAAAAGGGCTGTTGCGTGGGACGCTATCTAAATTACTGGCACGGCGGAACAGCACCCTACATACGGACAGGGCAAGCTGAGCTGCGTGCCGATCTGCATGGTTGATATCTGATGAAGCATCGCAGGCTGTTTCTGATTCTGACGATCATCATCCTGATCAGCGATCTGCTGTTTGTCAGCATCAACTACTTCGCCAGTGAACGGTCACTGAAGAACAACCTCGACCGTAATGCCGTCAACCTGAAAAATGCCTACGATCTCACCCTCTCCCTGATATACGAAAATATGCTGCAGATGGCCACCTACCTGGCCAATCAACCCCAGGTGCAACAGAAATTCCTGCAGGGTAAACGGGCGTTGGAATACGAAGGAGGGGACAGTGGCGGGCCTGAGACCCAGGCTGCGCGCGAGGCTTTGTACGATGAAGTGGCGGTGGGCTGGAAGGCGCTGATGCAGCAGTTCGATGTGCGCCAGTTGCATTTTCATCTCGGACCCGGTTCCCTGAGTTTCCTGCGGGTACACAGTCCTCAGACCTTTGGGGACCGGATGGATGATCTGCGCCACATCATCGTCGACAGCTACAACAAACAGAAGCCGTTGACCGGTTTTGAACTGGGGCGGGTTTATTCAGGATTGCGCGGGGTCACCCCGGTGTGGGCGCACGAGCAGGGTGCAAAAACCCTGGTGGGGGTGATCGAGGTGGGCACCTCCTTTCAAACCGTGCTGGACAAGATCACCCGACGCACCGGGGTTGAGATGCTGGTGCTGCTGCGGGATGAACTGGTGCACGACGCCATGTGGCAGGAATCCATCAACAAGCGCATATTCAAACTCTCCCCCAAATCGGATTGCTATGTTGAGGCGGTTTCGGATGCCTGGGTTCTGGACCTGCTCCACGATTGCCGCCAATTCAAGAATGAAACCGATAATTTTTTTGTGCATCGAATATCGAGTGCCGAAGATGAATATGCCCTGGTGCATTTTCCACTCTATGACTATCAGGCCACCACCCGGGGAAATGACCACCAGACGGGGGTGATTGTCATCCTGACCCGGATCACTGAGATGCTCGCTGAGCACCGTCGCCAGTTATGGATCAATCTGATCTATGCAGCGGTAGGGTTCGCAGTGATCGAATGGTTGCTCTACCTCTCCCTGAACCTGGTTTCAAACCGCTTGAAGCAGGTGATCGACGATCAGACCGCGAAGATCCATGAGCTGAAGGACTACTACAACTCCCTCTCCCAGATCGATGGCCTCAGCCTCCCAGATCGATGGCCTCAGCGGTCTGTACAAGCACACCCATTTCAACCAGCGCCTGCAACAGGAGATGATCCGTTCCTCGCGCAACCGTCACGCGTTGTGTCTCCTCATGTGTGATATCGATGATTTCAAGCAGATCAATGATCAGTACGGTCATCTGGTGGGTGACAAGGTCATCATGGGTATCTCGAAACTGATTCGTCAAACGGTTCGTGCCAGTGATTTCGCTGGCCGCTACGGGGGGGAGGAATTTATCATCGCGTTGAGGCTGTAGAAAAACCCTATTTTTCGTTAGAATCAAGGCATCACAATACTGGCATGGAGAATGGATGATGGCCCGTTACAAGGAT
>JBEVVH010000283.1:0-3380 GCA_040507245.1 Candidatus Thiodiazotropha sp. | reverse complement strand
ACGCTTGGGAGTTACTGTGAGATTCCCGTATCTGTCAAACTGTGAATGCCTCCCCAGCAGAGCTGGGGGGTCTCCTATTTGTGTCTAGCATATTCCTGTTTCAATCCACGCGCCCGTGATGGGCGCGACCACTCGAGTCTAACTTACTGAAAGACCTAAGCAAAAGATTAATCTTCCGCTAGCCTCAGTTGTAATGTTCCGAATTGACAAAGAACGAAAGAAATTATGTATTTTTTTCTTCACTATCTATACGTTATATATCCCGCTAACCCCTCACGCTTTGATGAGAACGATCAGTTAGCGGTCAGAGTATCAATGGATCATTAACAGGATCCAATACAACTTTTGCGCCTACGTGCTCCACTTTCTGGCGCCCTTTTTTGCCCAGCATGTAAAACCTGAGACTATCTTTGATCGGATCAAAGATTTCGAGCAATTCATGTTTCAATTCCACATATTGCGCAGGAGTGACCTCACATTCAAACACGGAATGCTGTACGTGCATACCGTAATCCAGACACACCTTGGCAATATTGCGAAGGCGTCGTTGTCCGCCTTCAGATGCGACATTGACATCGTAGGTAATCAATACCAGCATTTCTACTTCACCAAATAGGGAGGGTAGTATTCGGTATCGCCTCGTATATGTCGGGCAAGTAGCATCGCCTGGCAATGTGGCAACAAACCCATGGCCACTTTCTCTTGCAGGTACGGGTAATTAACCTCTGCTTGTTTGCGTTCCTGCCAGGCAATCAAAACCCGCTTTCTGGCGTCATCGGTTAGACGTACAGCACCGCTGGCTTCGATAATGAAATCCCGCAATTGAATCTGTTTCCTGTTGATCAGAGTAAGCACGAATCGATCTGCCCAGGGTGCGCGAAATTCCTCCAACAGGTCTAGCGCGAGACTGAGACGTCCCGGGCGATCCTGATGCAGAAATCCGACATAGGGATCAAGCCCCACCCCCTGCAGGGCCGAGGCACACTCGTGAGTGATCAAGGTATAGAGGTAAGACAAGAGGGCATTGACAGGGTCTGTGGGTGGTCTGCGCACCCGACCGCTGAAATGAAAACCGCTGTCACGGAGCAGTTCACTGAACACACCAAAATAGGTGCTGGCCGCATCACCCTCGATCCTCATCGCCTCAGCAACGGATTGGGCCTGTTTCGCTCGCCGCAAGCTGACTGCTAGCCTGGACACGGCCCCCGAAAGCACCGGGTTATCTCCATGATTGCGAATCTCCCGCATCAATACCGAGCGCCCGTTTGCAATCTTTGAGGCGACTATCAAGCGAGCCACGGAAAGCGCCTTCCCATCACTGTCGGCCCAGCGGTATTGGGCGCGCCGCAACAGCACATTTCCGGTTTGCGGCCCCTGTACCCGGGCGAGAAACTTACCGTATTCCGAATAGAAAGCCAGTCCGATTCCCTGCTCGCCGCAATAACCCATCAGAAAGGGAGAGACGCTGACCTGCCCGAAACAGAGGATATTGGCGATACTGATGGCGGGAAACTGTCCCAGCTTATCCCCCTCCTGCTTGATGACGATCGTCTCCCGCTCCTTGTGCAGGTAGGTTTTCTGACGGGTGACATAGAGGGTGTTGAGCAACTTTTTCACGATGATGATCCTTCACGACTCCGTATCGTCAAACAGTGCTTTGATATAACGCCCGGAGCGATCCATACGGAAGCCTTCCGGCTCACAAAGGTCGAGCAAAGAACAGGCCCGACAACGCTGCTTAAGGGGCGTGGGCATGGGGGTTTCGCCCGATGCCAACAGGGCATGAGCCGCCTCGATAGTCTGTAGTGTAATTGCGCGTAGGGCTTCATCGAACTGGACGGCCTCCCGCTTCCTGACCTGCCAGTACCACAGAGCACCGCTTTCAATGCGGATTTCCCTCATCTCCTCCAGAGAGAGGGCCTGAGCACAAAGCTGTATTCTGTCCCAATCATCAGCCTTGGATTTACCCCGTTTGTACTCGACTGGAAAATACCTTTTTGCTGACTTGCCGGAAATCTCCAACAGATCAAGCTTTCCCCTGACACGCAGCCGGTTTGAGCGCACGGAGATACTGCGCTCGTAACGGAGATCACCTCGTTGTTCTGACTCATAGCTGTCGACTCGTTCATGCAGCGACTTGCCTTCGGCTGTGAAGAAGTTCTCGTCCCAGGCCTGCTCGACATGGATCAGAGCGAACTGGCGCGGGCAGTAGGCGTAGTGCTGGAGGGCCGAAATCATCAGCCAATCATGGTCTGGTTCAGTTTGTAGACTCATCTTCTCGCCCTTCCTTGTGGTGCCAGATCCGGAGAATCAGCAATGATTGCGACATCAAAGTGTAGCGCACTGTGTAAGGCGGCAGGATCAGATCACGAATTTTCTCGGGGTCTGGTGCGTCCATCACCGGATGACCAAGCCGAGGTTGCCGAGCCAGGTTTCTGATACCCGTGGTAAGTTTGGCTGCGGCCTTATTGGCCGCTTGGGGATTGTGTTCTGCAATAAATGCCCGCAAGCGAATCAGATCATGAATGGCTACGTCCGTGTACTCGATCCTCATGGCTTGGGCGGCGCCTTCTCAGTCTCATCACCCCAGCTATCGAGCCATTCATGCACAGCGTCACCGGCAACCACCCTGCCGTTGCGGGCGGACTCCAGTGCCACCTCGGTTTCCTGCCAGCGCTGCTGCTCAAGGGCATCACGTTGCAAGTACTCTCTTACCGCCTGATTAACAAGCCAATTTTTACTTCTGCGCTGACGATCTGCAGCGGCTTTTAACGGCTCTTCAAGGTCAGCCTGCAGACGGATACTGGTTACTGTCATGCTTATCTCCCCAGATAGACTACTATGTAATACATAGTAGTCTATCTGCTGGCTTACATGCTAGGCAGTCAATCTCCGTGCTCAGGACAGCACTTCCCGTACGCTCACACCGCTTTCAGCCAACCCATTGCTGTCGATGGCAATCCGGTAATCATCAAAACCGCCAGCGGGTGTGCCAGGCTCACCTTTCACACGTTCGATCGTTACCCGGTCAAAGAGTTTATGGGATGGCATATTGCCCAATGCGTCCTTGTGTTTGAAAACGTCAAGCTTGCGTGCAACCATCTCACCCCGGGCGGCAGAGTGGTCGTGCTCGAACATCATCTGTAGCGCCTGCCACAGCTTTTCCAGGTCAGATTCCGAAAAACCGGTTTTCTCTGCCAATTTGGCCGAGATAAAACCGTGTACGCGATAAAGCCCATAAGGCACAATGCTCTTACGCCCCATGGTGCGCTCTTTTTCGAGATCCTTCTCATTATTAACCCGGCAATAAAATACATCTGCTACGCGGCATAAGAAATCTTCTCGTGATTGAAGTATTTTGCAACTCGCTTTGGTTTCTT
>JBEVVH010000282.1:0-3450 GCA_040507245.1 Candidatus Thiodiazotropha sp. | reverse complement strand
AAAGAAACCAAAGCGAGTTGCAAAATACTTCAATCACGAGAAGATTTCTTATGCCGCGTAGCAGATGTATTTTATTGCCGGGTTAATAAAAACAAATAAACAGAGTACAATGGGAAATCGACTACCCATCATTCACCTGTTGGGAGGGAAGATGCAAAAATTGCTGATCGCGTATCGTTCCTATCTATTGAGCGGCCTGTTGATATTTGGAGCATTGCTCCTGGTCAAGGATGTGGGGATCCTCTCACCCGGCTTATGGCTGGTAATTCTGGTTGCGATCCTGCTGCTGGTGTTTGCGCGACGTCCCCGCTGCGAAGGCTTCGTCACCTGGAAGCCGGAATACAGTGTAGGGATCAAATCCATTGATGATCAGCACATCAAGCTGCTCAACCTCATCAACAACGTTCGCGCTGCCGTACTTTGTGATACCGGGCCCGACTTTGAGCGGGGCGCCCTCGAGGATCTTGTGGCCTACACCCAGGGCCACCTCAAATATGAGGAGGAATTGATGCGCGAACACGCCTACTTTGACGCGGAAGCCCACAAAGGACAGCATGATCGCATGGTCTCCCAAGTCGATCTCTACGTGAAGCGCTATGATGAAAAAGGCAGTGAAATTCTGCCCGAGGTTGCAGACTACTTGCAGCGCTGGCTGGTGCAGCATATTCAGGGCACCGACCGTAAACTCTGTGATTTCCTACGCAGCCGCGATATTCAATGAAATTGGCAGAATGATCACAAAGCAGGAACCAGGGAGGGTTCCATGTCACAAGGCATTTTCAGTCGCTTAATACCCCATCTGTTTCCCCAGCGATGTCTTCTGTGTGGCGGTCCTGGCGACTTTTTCAGCCGGTTCTGCAGCGATTGCTATCAGGAGTTGCCGTTCAATCACCACGCCTGTCGCCGATGCGCCCTGCCCCTGTCTCCAGGAACCCCGTCTGACGTGCTTTGCGGTCAGTGCCAGAAACATGCTCCGAGCTTCGACTCAGCGATGACCGCCTTACGCTATGAAGCTCCTACCCGTCATTTGATCAGTGCTCTCAAGTTCAACCAGCAACTTCATCTTGCGCCCCCCCTGGCGCGTTTGTTGATCGCACGTCTCGGCAGGCTCGATAAACCACCGGACCGGATCCTGCCGGTCCCGCTGCATACGACACGGCTCAGGGAACGGGGATTCAACCAGGCTGTGGAACTGGGACGGACTGTTTCCCGTCACTATGCCATTCCCCTCGATCTGAACAGCGTGGTGCGCACACGCAATACCCGAGCTCAATCGGATCTTAAAGAGACGGATCGACAGCGAAATCTGCGCAAGGCGTTTCGCATTCAACACCCCGTGAGGGGCTTGAACCTGGTGATACTCGATGATGTGATCACGACCGCGGCCACAGTCGGAGAGTTGGGGCGCACCCTCAAACAGGCGGGGGCAGGCCGGGTTGACGTATGGGCGATCGCGCGTACTGAACGCAGCTGAGCACCGCCGCAATGACCGGCGAATACGACCGATGCCCGGTTCCAGATCAGAGGCAGAATGCCGCCATCCCTGGCGCTGCCTGTCGCTGGAGACGCGAGAACGGAGAGAATCGCTCAGCCAGGAACGGGTATAGCCTCCTGAACGTCCTCCGACGCACAGGTTGCAGGACATTCAGCAAAAACCCGGGCGGTGCAGCGGGCGCAGCGGGACTCGTCCATGCGACCAACCACGGTTTTCAGGCCAGTTCCTTTGGACTCAAACACGTGATCCGCACCGATCTCATCCAGGTACCCACCCCGTTCCAGAAAACTGCGCACCCCGGGCTTGATGCGGAACAGATAGAGTTCGCGTCCTTCCCGACGCAGACGATGGGATTCCTGCACCAACAGTTCGGTACCGGCCACATCGATGAAATTCATGCTGCTGCCGATGATCGCCAGGTGTCGGGGGGTACGGTCCTTCTTCTCCATGTTGCGCAGTCTTTCCGCCACATGGCTGACCGCGCCGAAGAACAGGGAACCGTCGACACGCACCATACGTAACTGGGGACACTGGGGCAGGTGTGCGGCATCGTTGAAACGGCGTTTGGGCAGGGAGGGATCCGGCACCCGTTCCGCCAGGTTGGGCCGGGAGGTACGATTCAGATAAGCGATCAGTGACAGGCCCACTCCCAGCGGGATGGCAAACTCCAGGTCCAGAAACAGGGCCGCCAGGAAGGTCACGCTCATAACCGTGGCTTCGGTGCGGCTGACCTTGAGGATTTTGCGGATGTGGTGGCCATCGATCAGACCATAGGCTACCAGCAATAACACGCCCGCCATGGCAGCATTGGGCAGATAGGCAGCCAATGGCGCAACCATCAGGACTATACCCATCAGGAACACACCGGCCAGGATCGCCGCCAGAGGAGTTTTCGCACCTGCCTCGTAGTTCAGTCCGCTGCGGTTGAACGAACCGGTGGCGACATATCCGGAGAAAAATCCACCGACCATGTTGGACAGGCCCTGGCCGATGAACTCCTGATTGCCGTTGATGTGTTGTCCTGCACGGATCGCTATGGAACGGGCGATGGAGACCGCTTCGGTCAATGCGAACAGGGTCACGGCCAATGCGGTGGGAACCAGTTCACGAAAGGTATTGAGATCGAAGCTCGGCATCGACAGGGGCGGCAACTGGCTTGGCAGAGCGCCGACTGTTGCGATGCCATGCGCCGGGGCGTCAAGCAGCACCGACAGCAGACTGCCCACGAACAGCGCACCGATCATGTAGGGGAAACGGGGCAGATAACGTTTCAGCAGTATCCCGGACAGCAGAGTCACAACCCCCACCAGGGTTGCGTAGGGGTTGATTGCATCCGCTTGCAGATAGAGTGAATGCAGGGTTTCAACCGGCCCGACGCCCCAGGGTAGCGCAACACCAAAGAAATTCTTCAACTGGCTGGCGGCAATCAAAACCGCAGCACCGGCCGTGAATCCGACAATCACCGAATGAGAGATGAAATTCACCAGGGTTCCGAGACGCGCCACCCCCATGAACAACTGGATCGCGCCCACCATCAGGGTCAGGGTCAGGGCCAATTGTACATACTCGGCACTACCCGGTTCGGCCAGGGTGCTGAGGGATGAAAACAGCACGATGGAAGCCGCCGTGGTCGGCCCCGATACCAGGTGCAAGGATGAGCCGAACAATGCCGCGATGATCGCCGGCACCATTCCCGCGTACAAGCCATATTCCGGTGGCATGCCGGCGATTGTGGCGAACGCCACACCCTGGGGCAGCACCACGATGGCACCGGTCAGGGCAGCAACCAGATCAGACTTGAAGCTGTTGCGATTGACCCGGGGCAACCAGAGCAGAAAGGGCAGAAAGCGACGCAGCGCTTCCATGGAGGGTGTTCAAAACTCTGTGTCAACCAGATGTCACAGTGCCATGTGGTCTTCTAGCCGCCCCTCAAAATGTATTGCCAGTTGTGACAG
>JBEVVH010000281.1:0-3505 GCA_040507245.1 Candidatus Thiodiazotropha sp. | reverse complement strand
CGGGGCACTAATAGGCTGTCAAAGATCGAATCGATTTTGGTGGACTTGGATGTCCCAAAATCTTTCATGAGATCGAAGACTCGCTTGCCAGAACCAGCACCATGCCGAGGAATCCCACCGGGTTGCGTCTTTGAATCAGATCATAGGCGTAGGCGCACATGACCTCTGCGGGAATATCCGGTTCACCCCGACGAACCGCTTCCGGATCGCCGCCGCAGACCCGGATGTCGTTGAGAATCCACTCCTGATGTCCCAACTCCTCTTCGATATAGTGGGCCATGGCGTCACGTAACCATTCTTTTTCACCAAGGATGCGGGCTCCGCAGGCCATCAAAAGGGGCGTGGTGTGTTTCACATGATGGTAGGCCTGGGTGAGAAATGCGAGGTAGCTCTGCAGAGAGAGTTCTCCGCGCCAACCGTGTTCCACGAAGGGGATGCAGAGCAGGGCTTCATGTTCCTGCTCGGTTTCAGCCAACAGGCGGTTGAAAAAATTGCTCATGAGGCTTGCTCCTGATCGAACAGAGCCTGCATGCGGCTCTGGTAATGTTGATGAATGGCGTCGCGACGCAGTCGTCCGGTACCGGAGAGTTCACCATTGGACGGGGTGAAAGGCGCTTCGGCAAAAAACCATTGGCTGACTCTTGCGTAATCCGGCAGGGTCTCATTGACCCGGCTGATGGCAGCATCGATATCACTCGGATGGATGGGGCCCGACGGCACGATTACCGCCAGATTCCTGGGGCGTGCTTCTCCATATACGGCGGCCTGGGCAATCACAGGTTCCAACACCAACTCCCGCTCGACCCACTCCGGAGAGACATTGCGCCCATAGGCGGTGATGAAGACGTGGCGGCGCCGGCCGCGCAGATAGAGGTAGCCCTCGTCATCCAGGTAACCCAGGTCCCCGGTATGCCACCAATCCTCCGCAGAGCCTGTCGGGGGTTCACCCAGGTAACCGGCAAAGCGGTTTCCCCGGATCAATACCTCACCATCCCTGGCGATACGGACTTCCAGGTGGGAGAGAGGCCGGCCTACGGAACCGAGACGGTGTGCGTGGGGGGCATTGAGCGTAACCACGGAAGCGGATTCCGAGAGTCCATAGCCTTCATAGACCGGAATGCCCAATGCGGCGGCTTGTTGCAGCAGTCGTTTCGAGACCGCCGCGCCGCCCAGGGCGATGAAGCGCAGGTCAGGGGGCATCGGTGTGCCGGTCTGCTGCAGATAGCGCACTGCGCCGTGTAGCATCTGCGGACTGAAAATGGCGCTGCTGGCACGGTAGCTTTTCAGGGCGGCCAGCATCATGCGGCTGTCGAGACCCGCAGCGCCCAGGAGCCCGGTTTCACGCAATGAAGGCAGGGCTACAGAGGATCCGCACCAGAGCGGCAGGTAGAGCCCGGCGATGTTCTCCAACAGTACGGAGAGCGGCGTCAGTACCAGGTGGTGATCCTCATCACGCACTCCCACCCGTTCCGCAAGGGCTCGGATGACTGCTTCGAGGTGAGGTCTGCCCAGCAGCACGCCCTTAGGTTCCGAGGTGGTTCCGGAGGTGAAGGTGACTTTGAGAACATCCGCAGGTATGTGTGCTGTCAGATTGACCGGTTGCAGCAGGGTGAGCGTCTTGCCGCACAGTTCCAGGGTTGTGATCTCATTCAGTGTTTCCCCTGTGGCCCGCTCCCGGAAACCTTTCGGGTCATCCGTAATCACATGATGCGTTCCCGACGCTGTGAGGGCGTGGCGAAGCTGGCGGTTGGAAAAAAACGGCGGGATTGGCACCACTCCGATCTGTTGTCCCATGGCGGCCAGATCAATCACCGCCCAGGCTGGTCCGTTGTCCATGTCCATGGCCAGGGATCCTATCCCCAGGCCAGACAAACGCTCCTGAAACTCAAGAATCTGGCGATGCAGCTCGGAATAACTCAGTGACTGAGCGGAACCCTGGATGGCTAACCGATTGGGTTGGCATAATGCGTGTTCGGCCAGGCGGGAGAGAAGGGTCATGCAGCCTCCCTGCCCATTGCAGCGGCATTCTGCCAGAGGTGCATGATTGCCATTTCCTCTTCACACAGGGCGCCCAGGGTGCGCAGGCCCTGGTCCAGGCGACCTGCCAGAACCCGGGGTTGCTGATCATAGTAACGACCCCAGGCCACCCGATCCGCCTCTGGCAGGCGCTCACAGCGGGCCTCACCCAGGTCAATCATCTGGAATCCCAGGCGTTCGAAGGCGTGCTGTAATACCGGGCCGATGGTGAACAGGACCCATTCACACTGGGTTGTGGACAGGTAACCGGTAAGTGCGATAAACAGCCAGCGGGTAATGCCCGGGTTGGCCACGGAGAGGTTGCCGACCTCCACCAGCTGGGAACGGTCTACCGGTTGCAGGACACGTGCTGCGATCATCTGCTCGACCGGGTAGTTCAGATAGGTTTCGAGAAACAGGGGGGATAACCCCGCGTGGCGGAATCCGAGTACTGCCTGCAGTCGATCCTGATCATCACTCAAACTCATCAGGTTAGGCATGAAATGGCAAATGTCGGCCTCATAATGCGTTTTGAAGCACTGCTGCACAAAGTCTTCAGTTGCCTTGCGACGGGGACTGTCCTGCCGGGCATTGTGTACCCGGGAAGGCATATTGTGCTTGACTCGGAAGGGTGGTCGTCTGCTCCTCATGGTACCTGCTCCTCGCATGTGACGATGGGGAGTACTCTAAAAGGGCATTCTTAAGCCATGCTTAATCGGCATAAAAAATGTGGGAATAAATCGCACCAAGCGGCAAACGGTCACAATAGTGACAGCTGTGAGGAGTATTTTCGTGTTTATGATGTCCAATCTCGGTTACGGATGGGCGTATAACCAAGTTGTGGAGATCTAGGGCCTGTAAAAAGGCGCGAGGAGAGCAGTTTGGTTGTTCCCAATGAGCGACGAGCCACGGGGCGTGGGGTTTTCTTAGGCCCAACCCCTTTTTGAGATTTCATAGGGGGCTGGGGCTGATTTTGCGCCCAGCGGCGTTATCATTCGCTCATGTATCTGGGCTACACTACGCTCATTCTGCCTTGCTGGGCGCAAAATCCCCCACGGCAGGGCATATTGGATTAGTTTTAACAGGCCCTAGCATGCGTTTATTACACACTATGATACGAGTCGGCGATTTGCAACGCTCGATTGACTTTTATACCCAGTTTCTAGGCATGAAGCTGCTGCGGCAGAAAGACTACCCTGAGGGCAAGTTTACGCTGGCATTCGTCGGTTACGGGGATGAATCTGACCATTCGGTTATTGAGCTGACCCATAACTGGGAAACTGACCGATACGACCTTGGTGACGGATTCGGTCATCTTGCGATTGAGGTCGACGACGTCTATCAGGCCACCGATCAGCTACGTAATGCGGGTGCGAAGATCCTGCGTGACGCAGGTCCCACGCTGCCAGCCAGGGAAAGCGAAGCGAAGGCTGGTAGTCCCCGGTAGTCGCGAGGCGATACTGGAAACCCGACGTGCCGTAGGCGCCAA
>JBEVVH010000280.1:0-3519 GCA_040507245.1 Candidatus Thiodiazotropha sp. | reverse complement strand
GGGCACTAATAGGCTGTCAAAGATCGAATCGATTTTGGTGGACTTGGATGTCCCAAAATCTTTCATGAGATCGAAGACTCGCTTGAGATTTCCGACCCGCTGCTGCGCCGGGGCACCCAGCTGGTGCTGGACGGCTTTCCCCGGGATCAGATCAATCTGGCATTACAGCGTCAGATTGCCGAGGACCGGGATCATCTGCGTCAGCCGGTGGAGATGCTGCGCGCCATGAGTGGCTATGCCCCTGCCTTCGGCATGCTCGGTACACTGCTGGGACTGGTGCAGATGCTGTTTGGTCTCGGTTCCGGAGATCTGGCCTCGATCGGCGCCGCCATGGGTTTTGCGATGCTGACCACGGTCTATGGCCTGGTTCTGGCAAACCTGATTCTCAAACCCCTGGCGAGCAAGTTTGAACAGCGCGGACGCCAGCTGATTACCCAGAAAGTGGCGCATCTCCAGGCGGTGATGATGGTGTGCGATCGCCAGCATTCGGATCTGATCCGGGAGATGATGGACGAGAGCAGTGCGCGTAAGGATCTGCAACACGCTGCCATGCAACTGCAGCTTGTGGCCTCATCGGAATGAATGGTAAATCACACATCGGTGACCTGGAGGCCCAGGCCTGGTATGCCTGGGAAGAACCGGCTTCCGAACCCAGCTGGTTGCTGACCTATGTAGACGTACTGAGCGTGATCCTGGCGATGCTGGTGGTCCTGCTGGGGCAGATGGTGGTGCGCCAGTTTCAACCCCTGGAGGAAGAACACCGGGTCACCGAGCCTGTGGCCGAGGTGCTTCCCATGGAGCAGCCCCAGATTGCCGAGCAACCGGTAATCCCGGCACCATCACCGGTTGAGACCGCGCGTGAAGACGCCGAGGCCCGCCTGGTGGCGGAAATCGAACATCGCTTTGATGACAAGGTCAAGGTTGTGCAGCGGGAACAGGGGGTCTCCCTGGAGATTGCGGAGTCCATCCTGTTTCGTACCAATGAGGCGGTCTTGCTTCCGCAAGCGCTTCCGATCCTGGCCAAGCTGGCTGCTACCCTGCAGAGCATCGGTGATGCGAACATCGCCGTGGAAGGGCACACCGACAACCGCCCGATTCGCGGGGGACGTTATGAGTCGAACTGGGAACTCGCTGCCGCGCGGGCCAATGCGGTAACCCGGTTCCTGCTGGAACAGGGATTTTCACCCCAGGACCTGCGCTCGGTCAGTTATGCGGATGCCCGCCCGGTGGCGGACAACACGAGTGCGGCAGGACGTGCGGAAAACCGGCGTGTGAACCTCAAGGTCGAGTTTCTGTAGCCAGTATCCGACCGATAATCCTGGCAGCTCACATCAACCGGTCAATTGCGCGGCCGTTTTTGCTTCCTGGGTTTTTGCGACGCTTTCGGGGCTTTTTTATCCCGCTGTCTGGGCGCCTGATCCACGCGTGAAATATTCAGTTTCTGGCCACACACCCAGGTGTTCCGCAGGTGCTTGAAGACGTCATCCGGCATGCCTTGCGGAAGATCCACCATGCTGTAGTCGTCCTGAATGTCGATATGCCCGATGAACTGGGCATCCAGGCCCGCTTCATTGGCGATCGCACCGACGATGTTGCCCGGTTTGACCTGGTGGTTGTGTCCCACTTCGACCCGGTACCTTTCCATCCCTTCGTCGGGTTGGCGGGGCGATGCGCTGCGCCGGGGTGCTTTTTTACCCCGTTCCGCTCTGTCCGGCCTTTGTGATGAGAAATCCTCCCTGCGCCGGGGAGATTTCGTCGGATCCTTTTCCTTAAGCAGTAGAGGCTGATCACCCAGGGACAGTTTGGCCAGAGCGGCGGCGATCTCAAGGGCCGGCACATCATGCTCCTGCTGATACTGTTCGAGCAGTTCGTGCAGGTACTGCAGTTCTCCGGCCGCCAGGGTATCGGTAATACGCTGTTTGAAATCCTGGATGCGCTTATTGTTCACCACCTCGTTGCTGGGCAGGGTAAGTGCCTCGATCTTATGCCGGGTCGCCTTTTCGATGGCGCCCAGCATGCGACGCTCCCGGGGTGCCACGAACAGGATCGCGTCACCGTTGCGTCCGGCCCGACCGGTGCGCCCGATACGATGGATATAGGCTTCCGTGTCATAGGGTATGTCGAAGTTGATCACGTGGCTGATCCGCTCCACATCCAGACCCCGGGCCGCCACATCGGTTGCGACCAGGATGTCCAGGGAACCCCGTTTCAGGCGGGTCACCATCTGTTCGCGATGGTTCTGCGCCATGTCCCCGTTGAGGGCCGCGGCGGCGTAACCTCGTGCCTCCAGCCGTTCCGCGAGTTCCACGGTGGCGGTCTTGGTTCTGACGAAGATGATGATGGCGTCGAAAGGTTCAACCTCGAGAATCCGCGTCAGGGCATCCAGCTTGTGCAGTCCGTCCACCAGCCAGTAACGCTGACGAATGGTCTCCGCGGTTGCGATCTGGCTTTTGATGGCGATCTCAACCGGCTGGTTCAGATAGCGCCGGGCGATGCGTTGCACCTCTTTCGGCATGGTGGCCGAGAACAGTACCGTCTGGCGACTCTCCGGAGTCTGCCCCAGGATCCATTCCACATCGTCGATAAAGCCCATGCGCAGCATCTCATCGGCTTCATCCAGCACCAGGGTGTTCAGGGCATCCAGTTGCAGGGTGCCACGGCGCATGTGATCCATGACCCGTCCAGGTGTGCCGACCACCACATGCACACCCCGTTTCAGATTGCGGATCTGGCTGGTGTAGTCCTGACCGCCGTACACCGGCAGGACCTGGAATCCTTTCAGTTGGGAGGCGTAACGCTGAAAGGCCTCCGCCACCTGAATGGCCAGCTCCCGGGTGGGAGTCAGCACCAGGGCCTGTACCCCGCTTGCCTTGAGGTCGAGACGTGCCAGCAGGGGCAGGGCAAACGCCGCAGTCTTGCCGGTACCGGTCGGCGCATGTCCGAGCAGATCCAGGCCTTCGAGCAGGGAAGGGATGGTTTGCGCCTGAATCGGCGAAGGGGTTTCATACCCCACCTGGTTGAGCGCCTCAAGCAAAGGCTTGGGCAGATTCAACGCATCAAAACGTTCGACGGGGACAGGGTCGGAGGACATGGCAGGATTCCTGAAGGGGAGCAGAGGCTGACGGCATCGGGCCGGGCGGGGAAGTATACTGGTCCAGCGCCTGGATTGCATCCGGGATTTAACATAAATGTAAAGTTCGGGTGTGGCAGGATCAGCCTGACCATAGCCTTGCTAGGGTACGACAGCAGATATAATGCGATTCTCGTTCAGTGCAAAGGAACGGGGTTCCTGTCGTTTCGGGCGGGAGACTCGGTGGGTTATTTGAACAGATCCTCCGCCGCTTTTCGTAGCGCGTCGTCCGACCCGGTGGCGCTGCCTTGCAAGGGTGTCATGGTAGCTTCGAAGAGTTCACAGAAATTGGATTTTTCCTTCGCTGCCAGCCAGGGAAAGCGAAGCGAAGGCTGGTAGTCCCCGGTAGTCGCGAGGCGATACTGGAAACCCGACGAGCCGTAGGCGCC
>JBEVVH010000279.1:0-3549 GCA_040507245.1 Candidatus Thiodiazotropha sp. | reverse complement strand
GCGCCTACGGCTCGTCGGGTTTCCAGTATCGCCTCGCGACTACCGGGGACTACCAGCCTTCGCTTCGCTTTCCCTGGCTGGCAGCGACGGTATGATCAGGATCCGCGAATGCGGAATAGCGTCGAACGAAACACCAACGCCCGCTTCATGCCCGACTGCAAAGCAGATTTCCGGGCATGAAGCGGGCGTCGCGTGTATCAGTGTTGTCCGGCAGGGCCGCCGATGGTACCCGAAACGTCGTCCGAGGAGCGGGACTTGTCCGGTGAAGTGGGACCATCATCAGAACCCACATCACTGTCTGCCCAGTCTTTGGGAGGACGGGGCGGTTTGCCCTCCAGAATGTCGTTGATCTGCTCCGTGTCGATGGTCTCATACTTCATCAGCGCATCGGCCATCAGGTGCAACTTGTCCAGGTTCTCCTTGAGAATGTTCACCGAACGCTCGTAGTTGCGATCGATCACACTGCGGATCTCCTCATCGATGGTATGCGCCGTGTCATCGGAAACATTCTTGTGCTGGGTCACCGAACGGCCGAGGAAGACCTCTTCCTCCTCTTCACTGTACATCAGGGGACCCAGACGCTCCGAGAGTCCCCACTTGGTCACCATGTTGCGCGCCAGTTCCGTGGCCCGCTTGATGTCGTTTGAGGCTCCGGTGGTCACCTTGTCGATACCAAAGATCAGTTCCTCTGCGATACGTCCGCCAAACAGACTGGAGATCTGGCTTTCCAGATGCTCCTTGCTGTAGCTGTAACGGTCTGCCTCGGGGAGAAACATGGTGACACCCAGAGCCCGGCCACGCGGGATGATGCTGACCTTGTAGACCGGATCGTGAGAAGGCACCAGACGGCCCACGATGGCATGTCCGGACTCATGATAGGCGGTGAGTTTCTTCTCATCCTCACTCATCACCATGGTACGCCGTTCGGTACCCATCATGATCTTGTCCTTGGCCTTTTCGAGCTCAGCCATGCTGACCAGCGACTTGTTGGCACGGGCAGCAAACAGGGCGGCCTCATTGACCAGGTTGGCCAGATCGGCACCAGAGAAACCCGGCGTGCCACGAGCGATGATTGCCGGTTTGACATCATCTGCCGCAGCCACTTTGCGCAAGTGAACCTTGAGGATCTGTTCCCGGCCCCTGACATCGGGCAGGGGCACCACCACCTGGCGATCGAAACGGCCGGGGCGCAGCAGGGCCGGGTCGAGCACGTCCGGGCGGTTAGTCGCGGCAATCACGATCACTCCCTCATTGCCCTCGAAACCGTCCATTTCGACCAGAAGCTGGTTGAGGGTCTGCTCACGTTCGTCATGTCCGCCGCCGAGACCGGCGCCGCGGTGACGGCCCACCGCATCGATCTCGTCGATGAAGATGATACAGGGCGCGTGCTTCTTGGCCTGATCGAACATGTCGCGTACCCGGGAGGCGCCCACACCAACGAACATCTCTACAAAGTCGGAACCGGAGATGGTGAAGAACGGAACTTTCGCTTCACCCGCGATGGCCTTGGCCAACAGGGTCTTGCCGGTGCCCGGAGAACCGACCATCAGCACACCTTTGGGGATCTTGCCGCCGAGCTTCTGGAACTTTGAGGGATCGCGCAGGAAGTCGACCATTTCGGTCACCTCCTCCTTGGCCTCTTCCACACCCGCCACATCACTGAACGTGACCTTGACCTGGTCCTCGCTCAGCATGCGTGCCTTACTCTTGCCAAACGACATGGCGCCACGGCCAGCTCCACCGCCCTGCATCTGGCGCATGAAGAAGATCCACAGGCCGATCAGCACAAAAAGCGGAAACCAGTTGATGAGGATATTCATCAGCAGCGAAGGCTTTTCCGGGGGATTGGCGATGATCTCGACATTGTTGTTCAGCAGATCGCTGACCAGCATGTCATCACCGGGACTGTAGGAGGAGAAACGCTGCCCGGAAGTCAATGTGCCGCTGATATCGCGACCATTGCCTCCGAACTCAACCTCTTTGACCTGCCCAGACTTCACATTGCTGACGAACTCTGAATAGCTCATCTTCTGGGCTTTGGGCTGGGTGGTCGAAAAATTGTTGAAGACCGTCATCAAAACGATGGCGATCACCACCCATAGAATCAAATTTTTTGCCATGTCGTTCAAAACGTAAGAACCTCTCGATCTCACTCCGGCCTGGGCCGGTAACTGTCATTCCGTAGTGGCACTGTCATAAGCGGAATCCGCAACTCCCGCGGCCGCCGACCGGTATCTGTTTAACCGTGCAATAACCCGATTGAATGTATGCAAACACCTGATTTTCGGGACTTACTGATTGGTACGGTACTACATCTTTAAGTTCCCTGCTACCAGATAGATTTCCCGACTTTTCGCCCGCGAGGCGTCCGGTTTACAGCTTATCACCCGACCGAAGGATTGCCGAACCTCCTTGAGGAATTCGTCGAATCCCGCACCCTGGAAGACTTTTATCACGAATCCGCCGCCCGGACCGAGCACCTCCCGGGCAAAATCCAGGGCCCGTTCGCAAAGGTACATCGCCCTGGGCTGATCCACACTGGCAATACCGGTAACATTGGGAGCCATGTCGGAAATTACAAGGTCCACCGGTTCACCGGCAATGCATTTTCGCAATTTCTGCAGTGGTTCCTGCTCACGAAAATCCCCCTGAATGAAGTCTACACCAGCGATCGGATCCATTGGCAGGATGTCCAGCGCCACCACCTGACCTTTGTCTCCAGCCAGATCTCGGGCAATCTGGCTCCAGCCGCCCGGGGCGGCCCCCAGGTCCACGACCCGCATACCAGGCTTAATGACCTTATCTTTTTCTTGTATTTCCAGTAACTTGTATGCCGCACGCGAGCGATAGCCCGCCTTTTGGGCCTGCTTGACATAGCTGTCATTGAAGTGTCGGTCCAGCCATTGCCGGCTGCTTTTACTGCGCTTCACGATGGTTTGATTTTCCGAATTTTCCCAGCGGGGGTGACATCCTAGCACTTTGTGGGGGATCTGTGCTCTCTACACCAGATTCCGTGTTTTCAACCCGTGCACAACCCCCATGCCGGGTGGGGTAGAGCGGTCCACCCTGCCCCACAGCCGCCGATATCCCGGAAAAATATCCGGATCCACGCACGCAAATCAGATTCAAGATTCAAAATTTCTGGTATTCAGGCTAGAATCCGCCTCCCTATTGACTACCGGGCCTCACCCCCATGCCCCTGACTTCCCAACAGATCCGCAACCTGAAAAAACTTGCCCACCCGCTGAAACCGGTGGTCATCATCGGCCAACACGGCCTCAGCGAGGGCGTGATCCAGGAGATCGACAGCTCCCTCGAACACCATGAACTCATCAAGGTGAAGATGGCCGGGGCAGACAAGGAGGACCGCGAGGAACTCAGCCAGGCGATCTCGCAGAGCCTCTCCGCCGAATGTGTCCAGGTGATCGGGCGGGTTGGCGTGTTCTACCGGGCGAATCCCAACAAGCGAGTCTTCGATCTCATGAAAGATTTTGGGACATCCAAGTCCACCAAAATCGATTCGATCTTTGACAGCCTATTAGTGCCCCG
>JBEVVH010000278.1:0-3551 GCA_040507245.1 Candidatus Thiodiazotropha sp. | reverse complement strand
GCCGGGGCACTAATAGGCTGTCAAAGATCGAATCGATTTTGGTGGACTTGGATGTCCCAAAATCTTTCATGAGATCGAAGACTCGCTTGGATCTGCGGTGAACGCGAGTTCAGCGCGTTGGAATACAGTGAGGAACTCTATACCGCGGCAGCCATGTACATTCATGGGCTGCGCAACGGCACTACCCGATATCCCATCTATCTCACCTCGGTCAGGCTGGGAGGGCTGAATGTCTCTTACGGTCTGTATACCGTTAATCTTCTGAATCTGAAAAAACGGGTTGAAGACCGTCTCAACGGGTTTCCACTGCAAAAGTACTAGCGCTTGAAGTCCCTTTAAGATTGATGATCCGGACTCATAAAGTTACCGGGCTCAGGCTCATGAGAGGCGAATGTCATAGCCGAAAAGCTGTAACTCATGCTCGAACATCTCCGTGTAGCGTTCCTGTTGCTGAGGCGCGAGTTCGGAACGCCAGCGTTGCACGGATTGGGCGATCGATTTGCTGGTGATATGTTGTATATGCTCCGCGGCGACTTCATGCTTGTTACAGGTGATCCTGTTGAGGGTCTGCTTGTCACAGGATAGACCAAGGGTCTTGAAAACATTCTCGAGAGTCGCGCGGGTGTCGAGCATCAGGTCCTCATAGCGTACAAGAAGGGTGTTGCTGCGGTTCAGCTGATAGTAAGCACTGAATTCACTGACTTCCTTGACTACGTTGAGGTAGGCCGTGGGTTTCTCCTTCTCAACTTCTTCCGGGCTTTTGTCCTGGGCTCCGAAATGGAGTGCCGAAAGAATCATGTCGCGAAAGTCCCTGACCAGTACGATTTCCAGGGCATCCGGGTAAAGTTCCCTCACTGCGGCTCCAAGCTGGCGCCAGGTCATGTTTCCATCGCCGGAAAAATACGGGATCTTCTCCGCGAAATACCCGGCGGAGTGCTGCTTCTGTGCTGTCGCCACTGACTGGTAGTAGCTCTCGATCGAATGCTGGCAGAAGCTCACTACCTGTTGATGGTAGTCGCGATCGAACCACGCCTTGCGCTCAGGTTGATCCAGGAAGTCTCTGTGAAAGCGTTGTTGATCAACACTTGAGAGACGGGTTTCCGGAGTGATCAACTGCTGGGCTACCAGGTGAAGCCAGAACTCAAGGGCAAAGGTTTCATAGGGATGCTGTTCGGCGACCACAATCGACGGGTGTTTCGACAGCAGTTGCATGAGCCAGGTGGAGCCGGTTCGGCCCAGGGTGGAGACGATGATTGGCTGGAGCTTCGGTTGGAACGCTGATTGACGGACGGTGCGTTCCAGGTTCATCTGTAGAAAGGGAATCTCCTCTTGGGAGTCGGTAATGGCGTGCAGGCTCAGCTCGGCATGCTGCGGGAGACCGAGTTCCATGAGTTGGGTGGAGAAGCCGCATCGGGGCGAGATGGCCGAATCACGGTAGTGGCTCACGACGTCCGGGCGTTCCACACAGACCGGGCAGCGGTGAATGCAGTAGGAGGTGCCCTGATCGTGTTCCCGGATCTCCACATGGGTGATCGTTTCGCGAGTGGCTACGATCCACCCGGAAATGTGGATTTTATTTCCGCTGTCAGTCTGTTCCGGCTGGGGCGTATCCAGATGGAAACCCCTGATACGCCGGTCGCTGATGCCTTGTGTATCTAGGATTCTATAGGGCAAAACAGATCGCTGTATCTGTTGACCCGACGCATGCCGAGTCATGTTTGGTAGGCGAAAAATATGTGATGAAGTTCACACTATACCAAGGTTTGGGCAAGAAAAACCATGAGCTTCCCGAAAAATAATTCACGGGCGCTCAGTTGCGGTTGGTGTTGCGGGAAAGATGTGGAAGTCAGGCGGGAACGGCCCGGACAGGACCCCCTGGGGGTCCCGTCCGGGGTGGGCGATTACTTGTCGGCAGGGGCAGGGGCAGGGGCGGGAGTTTTGGCCAGGCCCAGGTACTCGATTTCAAACACCAGGGTTTCATTCGGGCCGATCTTCTTGCCCGCGCCTTTGGCGCCATAGGCCAGTTCCGGCGGCATCACCACGCGCCATTTTGCACCAGGTTTCATATGCTCGATGGCTTCGCGGAAACCGGGTACCACTCCGTTCAGGTTGAACTGGAGGGGTGCTCCCCGGGCATAGGAGCTGTCGAATTCCGTGCCGTCGATCAGAGTGCCTTTATAGTGAACCTCGACCCGGTCTTCGGCTTTGGGGGATTCACCTTCCCCCGCTTTCAGCACTTCGTATTGCAATCCACTCTCCATGACCGTGACGCCGTTTTTCTTCGCGTTCTCAGCGCGGAACTTGTCACCTTTTTCAGTGTTTGCGGCAGCCAGGGCCTGTTTCGCCGTCTGTAATTCCGCGTAATGCTGTTTCAGAGCCGCCTGCATGTCGGTTTGGGTCATCTGTGAATCCTTGTGATTCAGGAAATCATCAACGCCTTCGGAAAACGCAGTCATGTCGAGGTCGCTGACCTCCTGGGCAATCAGCATCTGTGCGATCTGACGTCCGACGGTATAGCTGTATTTCTGCTTGTCCGTGGAGAGTTCGGCAGCGATGCTGGTGTGTGCCAGGCAGATCATTACGCCTGACAGTACGATCTTTCGCAGATTCATGGTTTGAGTTGTCCTCTGTTGTTGTGTGCGAAGTTTGAAGGTGGAGTATCCTTGAGATTGCCGACCTTGACCGCAGCTGCGGTGATTGAGTCAAGTCTTGAGTGGCTCGCGGCGGGTGTCCTTTCAGGGTGTGAATCCGTGGTGTATACGAGTGTCGCCAGGGTCAATAGTTCAGTTCCGGCGGCGCGCAGGATGACGTTGTGTGATGGGGTGCGTGCTGCTCCGATGAGACGGATTGGGCAATCACATAGGCGGGCCGCTTTTTCACTTCCTGATAGATTTCCGCAACGTATTCGCCGATCAGCCCCAGGCCCAGCAGTATCATGCTGCCCATACCGAGGATCAGCAGGATGACGGTTGGGAACCCCTCTTCGGCGAATCCCTGCCACTTGTACTAGAGGGTCTGCAGGGTCAGGCCGAAGCTGAACAGGATGCCGAGACCACCAATCCAGGTCACCAGCCTGAGGGGTAGTGAGGAGAAGCTGATGATCGTGGAGCGGGCCAGTTTCAACAGTTTGCCCAGGCTCCAGGTACTGTGACCACGTGCCCTTGCCGGCGGTGAGAATTCCAGAGCGACGCTTTCATACCCGAGCCAATGGGTCAGCCCTCGAAAGAAACGGTTGACCTCGGGAAGCCGGGTGTATTGTTCGACCACTCGGCGATCGAGCAGTTTGAAATCCGTGGAGCCTTGCATCGCCACGCCGCTGGAGAGTGCAAAGGCGCGATAGTAGAAGTGTGCGCCAAATCTGCGAAATCCTGACTCCTGCTGACGTTCCCGCTTGACCGCCTCGACGATGGGTACCTGGCCCAGGTTCCATCGCGCAATCATTTCGGGAATCAGTGTGGGTGGATGCTGCAGGTCCGCATCCATAACGATGCTGGCATCACCGGAACTTTCTCTGAGACCGGCAAGTATGGCCGCCTCCTTGCCGAAGTTGC
>JBEVVH010000277.1:0-3563 GCA_040507245.1 Candidatus Thiodiazotropha sp. | reverse complement strand
AAGAAACCAAAGCGAGTTGCAAAATACTTCAATCACGAGAAGATTTCTTATGCCGCGTAGCAGATGTATTTTATTGCCGGGTTAATAAAACAGAAGTCAAATCTATGAATTTGCAGGGGCTACAACGTCACATAACAAATTTGAACCAATGGAATAAGGACAACTTCAAAGGTTTCTTCTTCGCCTCTCAGCGCATCGGCTATCTCAAGCAGCCTGTCTGGTCAGTGCTCTCCGAACTGAGCGGGGAATTTGAGACGTCAGCGGATGGAATTCATCTCAAAGATGCGTTTGATAGCTTCGAGTCCCGTACTCAAGTTTTAGGTGAGGTGGTGGATGTGCTCCTCAGCCGGGGGGTCATGACCCATCGGCACGGGGAAAAATACCCGGTTACACACCAGGGCAGGGAGCGTTCAATCGCAACCATCGACCGGGCAGCCGCGCCCTATTTTGGTTTGCAGGCATACGGCCAGCATGTGAATGGATATGTGCGCAGGGAAGGGGACCTCTACCTCTGGATTGCCCGTCGCTCTGCCGATCGGGTCAATTTCCCCAACCTTCTGGATAACATGGTCGCCGGTGGATTGCCGTATGACCTGTCACTGCAGGAAAACCTGAGAAAGGAGTGCATGGAGGAGGCGAGTATTCCTGCTGAACTGGCGGACCAGGCCGTACCGGTCGGTGCGTTGACTTACTGCAGGGAAACGCCCACTGGCCTGAAGCCGGATACCCTTTATTGTTACGATCTTGAGTTGCCGCCGGACTTTCGCCCCTGCAATTCCGATGGGGAAGTGGCTGAGTTCAAGCTCGTGCCCGTACAGGAGGTTGTAGAGGTGGTTGCGGAAACCGATGAGTTCAAGCCCAATTGCAACCTGGTGGTGATCGATTTTCTGATCCGCCATGGGATTGTGGATCCTGAATCCCCCGGGTATCTGGATCTGGTGCTGGGTTTGCACCGGAAATTTTAGTCTCCGCTTCCTCTCACAGCGCTGAAAAATCGGCCAAATCCAGTGATCTGGTTTTGCTTTTCGGGTTTCGCGGAACCAGAATACTGGAAAAAAAGTCGAATCCGTATTGAAATTAACCCGTTACGGACTGTCAGTGGTTATACTTCAGCGCCATGAAACCAGGTAAATGCATGAAATATCGGATAGTTAGAGGTTTGTTGGGCTGTACGCTCCTGTTGGTTTTGTCCAGTTCTGCCTGGGCCAGCCGGCAACTGGTACCGATTGAAGAGCTTCAGTCGACCCCCGAGCAGCAGCAAACCGCCAGCGTCATAGTTAAAGTCATCGAAAAATACCACTACAAAGATGTGGCTTTGGATGATGCCATGTCCAACTCGATCCTGGAGCGTTACTTCGACGAACTGGATCCCAACCGCACCTTTTTCCTTGCCGCTGACATCAACCAGTTTTCCAACTACCGTGACAAACTGGATGACTATCTGAAAAACGCCCGCATAGATCCCGCTTTTGAAATCTTCCGCCTCTACCGCGAGCGGGTCAGCGAGGCCGTCAATCATGCCCTCGAACTGGTGGACGGGAAATTTGACTTCACCCTCGACGAAACCTACGTGTTCGAGCGCAAAGATGTGCCCTGGGCGCAGACCCGGGCCGAACTCGATGATGTCTGGCGTAAGCGGGTCAAGAACGATTTTCTCAACCTGCGGCTGATGGATAAGTCGGACGATGAGATCCGGGAGACGCTCAAGAACCGCTACGAGCGCCTGCTCAGCCGGGTCGAGCAGTTCAACAGCAACGATATATTCCAGGCGTTCATCAACGCCTACACCCTGAGCCTGGAGCCTCATACCAGCTACATGTCGCCCAGCACCTCGGAAAATTTCGACATCAGCATGAGCCTCTCTCTGGAAGGCATAGGTGCGGTTCTGAAAGACGAGGACGGCTATACGGTGGTGCAGAAAACCATCATCGGCGGACCGGCTGAACAGAGCAACCTGCTGCACGCCGGTGATCAGATCGTGGGTGTCGGCCAGGGACTCGAAGGTAAAATCCAGGATATCGTCGGTTGGCGGTTGCAGGACGTGGTGGAGCAGATACGCGGACCCAAGGGTTCCGTGGTACAGCTCGAAGTCCTGCCCAAAGGTGACAGCGCCAAGCGTAAAACCATCACCCTTGTCAGGAACAAGATCAAACTCGAGGGGCAGGCAGCCAAGAGCTACATCATCGAGGATCTCGACGGGATGGGTGAGTATCGCATCGGGGTGATCGAAGTGCCCACCTTCTACAGGGATTTCGCTGCGGAGGCCCGGGGTGAAGAGGATTTTCGAAGCACCACGCGGGATGTACGCAATCTTCTGGTGGATCTGAAACGCCAGGGTGTCAATGGCATCGTAATCGATTTGCGGGAAAACGGGGGCGGGTCTCTTTCCGAAGCGACAGAACTGACCGGCCTGTTCATCGATTCCGGACCTGTGGTCCAGATCAAGGACGCCTTCGGCAAGATCGAGGTGGAACAGGATCCGGATAAGGATATCGCTTACGATGGTCCGTTGGCGGTACTTGTCGATCGCAACAGCGCTTCGGCTTCAGAGATCTTTGCCGGCGCCATTCAGGATTACAAACGGGGTATCGTGATCGGCGAACCCACCTTTGGCAAAGGCACGGTGCAGACTCTGGTCGACCTGAGTCGCTTCGTCCCGGGACGTAACAAGGATCTAGGTCGACTGCGCCTGACCATGGCCCAGTTCTTTCGAATCAATGGCGGCAGTACCCAGCATCGGGGCGTGGTACCTGATATCCAGTTTCCGACCGCCCAGTTTTCTCAGGACTATGGAGAGCGTTCACTCGACAATGCCTTACCCTGGGCACACATAGACCCGGCAAATTTCATGGTCAAGGGGCTCGAGACCTCATCCTCATTGATCGAACATCATCAGCATCGCATCGAGAAGGATGCCGGGTTCGAGATGCTGATCGACGAGGAAAAACGCTTCTCCGAGCTGGATAAACGCAAAGAGGTGAGTCTGCTCGAGAAAAAACGCCGTAATGAATGGGACGATCGGGAGCACGAGCGGCTGCTGCACAAGAACCGGTTCAGGGTCTCTCAGGGAATGAGTGCCCTCAAGAGCTCGGAGCCGTCAGATTTGTCCGATGATCCTGACGAGGTGGAGAAAGAGGCAACTCACCGTATCGAACTCAACGAAGCCGCGAGAATCCTGGTGGATTCGATTCGTTCCAAGGCACCTCTCGCGGTAATGCGTTAGGGCTCATTGGCCAAGCGTTACAAGGCTCCAGGAAACCTGCCGGACGAGGCCCATGGACTGGGCCTATCGAAAGGAATCCATTCCCAGTAAACTACGCCTGATATTTCAGTGAACTCATAATGGCTTGCCAGCCGGTCCATGAGTTCCTTGGATTCATGTGGTAAGCATTCCGTTACATCGATCTATTCTTCAGGCAGCCAGTTGCATAGGAATTCAACTGAGACGCCAACCGCGTTTCATCGAACGATGATTTATTAACCTGGCGACTAAGTATATCTGATATACTCCTCTTCCATGGAAGAGAAAATCGATGCAAGAAAATTACCACGCGAAGTGCTTG
>JBEVVH010000276.1:0-3564 GCA_040507245.1 Candidatus Thiodiazotropha sp. | reverse complement strand
CTTACAAGGAGGCCGGATATACGGCAGCAAACCTGTCCCTGACATCAACCACAAGATGCCTTGCAAATGGGGAGGAGACCATATACGGGTGGAGCAGCGCGCAACCCGGGATCTATCAGAATCGGAAGAAGCCAAGTTCAACATCCAACTCACCAGGCATACCTCCTCTCCCCTTGCGGGAGAGGGCCGGGGAGAGGGGGAATCCAAACAGTCCCATTCACCCACTGTCACGAACTCATCAACGCACAACCAAAGCCCTACTTCACATAGACTCAGGTCTATATAAAAAATCTCAATGTCTAATAAAGTCTATAGATCTGCTGTCATTTAAACACCTCAAAGGGTGACAGGTCTGCAGAGCAGGCCTCAAACGCCACTCCGCCTTGGGGAAGTCGTCGCGGTAAGGAAGGGGTCATTCCGTTCCTGAACCACCTCGCTCAATTCGGTAATTCCTACATCCAACACCGACGGTTTTCCCGCCTGGCGTTTGCCTATAGGCCGTGAACGATTCATGGGACGGGTTGGGCGATGGTAGGGCGCGCCTGCGACCGCGTGTGCTCAACTCGAATGCTGACAATGCCATGCAACTGATCAACGGACTTCATTTTCGGAATATTCGCGGTGACATCTACGGCGGTCTGACCGCTGCGGTGGTGGCGCTGCCCCTGGCGCTGGCCATGGGAGTTTCGTCACACGCAGGGCCGATTGCCGGAATCTACGGCGCGATCTTCGTCGGCTTCTTCGCCGCCCTTTTCGGTGGCACTCCGGCCCAGGTCTCCGGGCCAACCGGGCCCATGACGGTGGTCATGGCCGCGATTTTCACCCACTACACCGGCATGTTCCCGGACGACCCGGCCCAGGGCGCGGCGTTGGCATTCACCGTGGTGATGATGGGCGGGCTGTTCCAGGTCATCGGTGGATTACTGAAGATCGGTAAATTCATCGAACTGGTGCCCCACCCGGTGGTATCCGGATTCATGAGCGGCATCGGAGTGATCATCATTCTGTTGCAGCTTCCGCCCCTGCTGGGTTTCGAGGCCCAGGAGGGCCCCATGGCCGCTGCCCGGTCGGTACCTGAAGCGCTGCATAACCTGGTACCAGAGGCACTGATGCTGGGTGGTCTGGCGTTAGTGATCGTTTACTTCATGCCCAAGAACCTGGGCAAAATCATCCCCTCACCGCTGGTGGCGCTGATCCTCGGAACCCTGGCTTACCTGTTGTTCCTGCAGGATAGCGGGGCGCCGGTGCTGGGGGAAATCTCCTCCGGGTTGCCCAATCCTCATCTGCCCACCATCACCCTGGCCCTGCTGCCGGAGATGCTCAAGTCGGCCCTGGGCTCGATCGACTCCCTGCTCACCTCGCTGGTAGCCGACAACATCACCCGCACCTACCACAAGTCCGACCGGGAGCTGATCGGCCAGGGTATCGGCAACACCATCGCCGGACTGTTCGGAGGTCTGCCCGGAGCGGGGGCCACCATGCGCACAGTGGTCAACGTCAAGGCGGGTGGCAAGACCCCCATCTCCGGAGCGCTGCACGCCCTGGTGCTGCTGGCCATCGTGCTCGGCGCCGGCGGTCTGGCAAGCCACATCCCCAACGCGGTGCTGGCGGGCATCCTGATCAAGGTCGGCACCGATATCATCGACTGGGACTACCTCAAGCGCCTCCGCACCGCGCCCCCCACTGGAATCGTCATCATGAGCGTGGTGCTCGGCATCACCGTGTTCGTAGACCTGATCATCGCAGTCGCGGTGGGCATGGCGATGGCGGGGATGGTGTTCATGAAGCGTATGGTCGATCTGCAGCTGGAGAGCATTGACGCGGTGCGCGACGTGGACGAGGCATCCCCCTTCGACGCTGAGGAGAAGGCGATCTTCAAGCAGGCCCAGGGACGCATCCTGCTGTTCCACATCGGTGGCCCTATGAGCTTCGGCGCCGCCAAGGGTATGGCCCGGCAGATGGCCCAGTTCGACCACTACGACGTGATGGTGGTGGATCTCAGCGACATGCCGCAGATTGACTTTACCGCCACCCGCGCTCTGGAGGATATCGTCGTCGATGCCCAGGAACGGGGCTGCGGGGTCGTGATTTCCGGCTGTCGCCCGAAGGTGAAAAAGACCCTCGAGCGCCAGGGCATGATCGGCAAGATCCAGGCTTCGCACCTGCATGAAAAGCGCATCGACGCCCTGCGCGACGCCCTGGTCCAGGTTCAGGCGACCCAGGCTTGAAACGGGGGTAAGCCCCCGCCAGATCCCGGGGAAGGCTTGACTCCGGCAGGCTTCCCCGGTTTAATACGCCCTCTTCACCGAAGGCCAGGTAGCTCAGTCGGTAGAGCAGGGGACTGAAAATCCCCGTGTCGGCAGTTCGATTCTGTCCCTGGCCACCATCTTCTCAGAACACCCTCTCAAGCG
Organism: Candidatus Thiodiazotropha sp.; assembly: GCA_040507245.1. Classification (GTDB taxonomy): domain Bacteria; phylum Pseudomonadota; class Gammaproteobacteria; order Chromatiales; family Chromatiaceae; genus Thiodiazotropha. The sequence continues at coordinate 1,153 of JBEVVH010000276.1, read as the reverse complement.
TTTTCGAATTTGTCTGGCCCCTCCTGGATCAGATTTTCAGCTTATTCTGATTAGCTCTATCCGGCCTTTCCCGGGTAATGACCATAAGTCATGGGTGCTGTCAACAAGTCCCGAAAGGCACGCCTGATTACCCGGCACGATCAGCCATGCTGACGCTCGACTCTAGAAAAATGTGCAAAGAAGTTGTCAGAGCTGTAGATTTGAGTATATCCATGGCCTGAACTTGGTATTTTCGGCTCTATTCCTAGTCTAAATGTTGACGTAAACGAGTAGTCTAAATAGATTGTAATTAGATTCTATATGCCGTTAATACAGGTACGGGTATGGCACGTCGGAATGGCGTAAAAACGGTAAAACTTCAGCTGACAGTGGATGAAACCACTGACCGAATCCTGGAGGACATGATTGGGTTGGGTATCCACGGTACCACAAAGGCAGAAGTAGGTTCTTGGGTGATCCGTACCTGGATATGGGAGAATCAGGCTCAGCTGCGTGCAAACGGCATCAGTTTGCAAAAACCGCCTCACGAGAATGATTGAATGATTGCGAAGCGACATCTTCCCCATGCACCTATTAAAGAGGCAATAATCGACATCCAGGTTGCATTACCGGAGAAGGTTAAAATTGAAGCGTTGAATTCCCGGTATGCTGAATTCGCTGGCCAGTACCCGAGGCACGAAACGCTTCAAAGGGGAGAATTTGGATTTCACAGTAATGATGGTGAGCCACCTAGGTTAACTATTGGTCACACTGTGGTTGGCTACCGTTATACTTCTGAAGATGCGCGGCGAGTCGTACAGTTCCGAATGGATGGGTTCACGTTTAGCCGCCTGGAGCCCTACGATACCTGGGAAGAGATGAAGGAGGAGGCGATCAGATTATGGGAAATATATGCGAAATCTGTTTCACCAAATCCAATAACGCGAATTGCCACTCGATATGTGAACCTGCTGAAACTTCCTATAAATACTGAGCTCAAAGGGTATTTGAGAGCACCTCCAACCGTCCCGGAAGGCTTGAATCAGGAATTAAGCAGTTTTCTGACCAGGATAGAAATTCGTGAGCTATTAACCCGGCCGTTAAATACAGAGATCGCTATGCGGCGTATGCAATCTTTTGGTGTTCAAAATACTTGCGAACCCGTCCAGGAGTT
>JBEVVH010000275.1:0-3649 GCA_040507245.1 Candidatus Thiodiazotropha sp. | reverse complement strand
CCGGGGCACTAATAGGCTGTCAAAGATCGAATCGATTTTGGTGGACTTGGATGTCCCAAAATCTTTCATGAGATCGAAGACTCGCTTGCGAAAAGCGGAATCCGGGCGCTGCGGATCTCTCTGCCTTGCCCGGATTCCGCTCCCGTCACAGCGGGTTATTCCCGATCATGGGGTGCGCGGGTGAATCATTACCCGATCAATGCGTCACCTCGATGCGTTTGGCCCGCTTTTCGGTGGCCGATTTCGGAATCGTGATCTCAAGCACACCATCCTTCCCGGTGGCCTCTATAGCCTCTGGATCGGTGTTGTCCGGCAATGAGAAACGCCGATAGAAGACACCATGGGAACGCTCGATGCGTTTGAAGTTTTCCTTCTCTTCGGTCTCTTCAAACTTGCGCTCGCCGCGGATGCTCAAGACCCCGTTTTCCATGGTGATCTCGATCTCTTCGGGTTTTACACCCGGAATATCGGCGCGGATGAGATAACGGTTTTCCTCTTCCTTGATATCAACGGCCGGTGCCCAGTCGCCTCCTACCACGTGAGAGGTATCTTCACTCCGTTGCAGGAGAGGATGGAACATGCGGTCGAGTTCCTGACGCCAGTCTTCCATTGAACGCCATGGGTCATAACGTGTGATGTTCATGATGTCCTCCTGTAAATCATCCCTTCCTACTATGAATATGGTTCTGATTCAGGGGGATTTCAAGGCCCTGAAAGGGCCATTTCTGATACACTTTCCAGTCTTTTTGTCGACGCTAAATATTCTTTTAATACAATATGTTATTTTGTATTTCTGCGGCCCTTGCGGGCGCCTTTCCGAGGGGTGGGATTGGCGGAGGGAGAAACTCGCCGGGAAGTGCCTCGCGAAGCGCTTTCCGGGTTGGTAGAGTTGGCTTTTTCCAGTCGCGGCTGCCAGCGGGGTACCAGCTGGTTTTTGCCGTTGCCGATCAGATCGCTGCGTCCCATACGCTTGAGGGACTCGCGCAGCAGGGGCCAGTTTTTCAGGTCGTGGTAGCGCAGAAAGGCCTTGTGCAGGCGTCGTTGCTTCAGGCCGCGCACCACCTCGACCTGTCCGCTCTTGTCCCTGCGGATACGCTGCAGCGGGTTGCGACCAGTGTGGTACATCGCAGAGGCGATGGCCAGGGGGGTGGGTAAAAAGGATTGTACCTGGTCGGGACGGAAGCCGTTGGCTTTCAGCCACAGCGCCAGATTGAGCATGTCCCGGTCACTCGTGCCGGGATGTGCGGCGATGAAGTAGGGGATGAGGTACTGCTCCTTGCCCGCTTCCGCGGAATATTTGTCGAACAGTTTTTTGAACTGGTCATAGCGATCGATCCCCGGTTTCATCATTTTGCTCAGGGGGGATGATTCGGTGTGCTCCGGGGCAATCTTGAGGTAGCCACCCACATGGTGAGTCACCAGTTCGCGGATGTACTCAGGTGAACGAACCGCCAGGTCGTAACGCAGCCCTGATGCAATGAAAACCCGTTTGATACCCGGTAGTTTGCGGGTCCTTCGGTACAGGTCTATGAGGGGACGATGGTCTGTATTGAGATTTCCGCAGATATCGGGGTAGACGCAGGAGAGCCGTCGACAGGCTGACTCGATCGCGGGGTCCTTGCAGGCGAGACGGTACATGTTCGCGGTGGGGCCGCCCAGGTCCGAAATGTGTCCGGTGAAACCTGGCACCTGATCGCGGATAGCCTCCACCTCTCGCACGATGGAGTCCTCCGAGCGGCTTTGAATGATGCGCCCTTCGTGTTCGGTGATCGAACAGAAGGTGCAGCCGCCGAAACAGCCACGCATGATATTCACCGAGTGACGAATCATCTCCCAGGCCGGGTTACGCGCATCGGCGTAGGCCGGGTGAGGTAATCGGGTGTATGGCAGTTCGTAGATCCGATCCAGTTCCTCGGTGGTCAGTGGTATGGGAGGTGGATTGAGCCACACATCACGTTTGCCGTGACGCTGCACCAGGGCTCGGGCATTTCCTGGGTTGGTTTCCAGGTGGAACACCCGGGAAGCATGCGCATAAAGTACCTCGTCCTCGACGACTTGGTCATAGGAGGGCAGGCGTACCACCGTGCGCTCCCTTGGCAGCTTCCTGGGTCGCAGGTGGCTGTTGTGAATCAGCCGCTGGTCACAGGCGGGGGCCGCCTCATAGGGGTTTGCGTGGATGGGGCGTGGTCCTGGTTCATCCAGCTCCGTGGCATCGATCTCATACCAGTCCGGCGGAAGGTCATGGCGCATGAAACCGGTGCCCCGTACATCGGTGATGGATGTGATGGGTTCGCCCTTTGCCAGTCGATGGGTGACCTCCACGATGGCGCGCTCAGCATTGCCGTATATCAGCAGATCCGCCTTGGAGTCCGGGAGAATCGAACGTCGCACCTTCTCCGACCAGTAGTCGTAATGGGCGATCCGCCTCAGGCTGGCCTCGATTCCTCCTACCACGATTGGTACGCCCTTGTAGGCTTCACGTGCGCGCTGGGCATATACGATGACTGACCGATCGGGACGCTTGCCGGCTTCCCCGTTTGGCGTGTAGGCATCATCACTGCGGATACGACGATCGGCCGTATAGCGATTCACCATCGAGTCCATATTACCGGCGGTAATCCCAAAATAGAGATTCGGGCGTCCCAAACGACGCAGGGAGTCCGCATCCTGCCAGTCAGGCTGAGCGATAATCCCGACCCGGAACCCCTGGGCCTCCAGCAGACGGCCGATCAGGGCCATGCCAAAGCTGGGATGGTCCACGTACGCGTCTCCAGTGACCAGAATCACATCGCAACTGTCCCAGCCCAGTTGATCCATCTCCTCACGACTCATGGGCAATACAGGCGCAGTGCCGAACCGGGAGGCCCAGTAGGGACGGTGAGCGAACAGTGAAGGTACTTTCAACATGAGCAGTTTGATTTCATAAGTCGAATCCGGAAATTTCTCACATTAGGGCGCATCCTGACCGGTCAGTCAACGGACAGGTTGTAGTCTTAATGTCTGCGGACCAGGCTTAAAACCACCTGGATCGACGTATCGACGATCATTGCGGGCGCTGAACGGGTTGCGCCAGTGAATATGGTTAGTTTTAAGTGCCAGGAGGGTGCATTCGATTAAGGATGTTCGGAAACCTCTGGGCCATTTTCAGGGGTCTCTCACCAGCGATAAATTCGAATCAGGATTTGAATCATGCTTGTTGCCAGCGAATCAATATGGTGTGCGGGTACGTAAGACCCGTTTGGCAGAAAGGGTGATGTCAGAGAAGTCTGTCGAGGGAGGGTTGGAGGCGACCCGGCACGTCTCAGCTGAATGCCCAGTATTTGCTGAGTATAAAGGTAATTACGGGCACTATGATCAGCACGATAAGTAAAGAAAAAAGATACTCCATCTGGGTGTATTCAAGCAGCAAATAGTACCCGCCTTCATTCAGCGCAAAGCTGAAAACGGCCACCCCAAGAAATCGGGCAACAGTTTTATTATGCTGATGCTTCTTATGACTGAAGGTCCACAGGCTGTGTCCGATGTAACTCACGCCGAAGGCAATGAGGAAAGCGAAGATATTATTAACCCGGCAATAAAATACATCTGCTACGCGGCATAAGAAATCTTCTCGTGATTGAAGTATTTTGCAACTCGCTTTGGTTTCTTT
>JBEVVH010000274.1:0-3687 GCA_040507245.1 Candidatus Thiodiazotropha sp. | reverse complement strand
TCCTCTTCTCATTTTGATTGACCGCAACTTCAATCATGGCGCATTACGACGCCGTTCGTGAGAGGGGAGGAGACCATTACATCGGGCTACGATTGCTGTGTATCGGTTTGTAGCTCCGTTACGATTCCCAAACCCGGAACGCTATACTGAAAGGGGAATGGAGTAAGCCGTGACCCCTGAATCCGACAAAACCGCAGCGATCACCCTGCAGGGTGAATCACTGACCAAGATCTACCACACCGGAAGCGTGGAGGTCCCCGCTCTGCGCGGTGTCGACATCGGTCTGTACGAACGGGAACTGGTGGTCCTGCTCGGCCCCTCCGGGAGCGGAAAATCAACCCTGCTGAACATCCTCGGAGGACTGGACACGCCGAGCAGCGGGCGGGTGCGCTTCCGTGACCTGGAGATCACCGCCGGCAACGAGACCACCCTGACCCGCTACCGCCGCGACCACGTTGGATTCGTGTTCCAGTTCTATAACCTGATTCCCAGCCTGACCGCACTGGAGAACGTGGCCCTGGTCACCGAGATCTCCTCCCGCCCCATGGATCCTGCGGACGCCCTGGCTCTGGTGGGTCTGAAGGAACGGCTGCACCACTTCCCGGCTCAACTCTCCGGGGGTGAGCAGCAGCGGGTCGCCATCGCCCGGGCCATCGCCAAGCGCCCGGACGTACTGCTGTGTGACGAGCTCACCGGCGCCCTGGACAGCCGCACCGGCATCCTGGTGCTGGAGGCGATCGAGCGGGTCAATCGGGAGATGGGCACCACCACCGCGGTAATCACCCACAACACGGTGATCGGCGGAATGGCCGACCGGGTACTGCATTTCGGCGACGGCAGGGTGATCCAGAGTGAAACCAACCCGCAGCGGCAATCCGCCGCCGAGCTGAGCTGGTAATGCGCACCCTGGACCGCAAACTGCTGCGCAACCTGTGGAAACTGCGCGGACAGGTGCTCGCCATCGCGGTGGTCATCGCCTCGGGTGTGGCGGTGCTGGTGATGTCGTTGTCGGCCCTGCAGGCGCTGCAGGACACCACCGCCGCCTATTACGAGCGGCAGCGTTTTGGCGATGTGTTCGCGAATGTCAAAAGGGCCCCGCAGCGTCTGGTCGAACGGATCCGGGCGATTCCCGGGGTGCGCTCGGTAGACGACCGGATTCAGCAGATGGCCACCCTTTCGATCGAGGGATTCGACGAGCCTGTGATGGGCCAGCTGGTCTCCATCCCCGAGTCCGGTGAATCCCGACTCAATCGCCTGGTGATGCGCAGCGGCCGCCGGGTGGCCCTGGGACACCCGGACGAGGTAGTGCTCAACGAGCCCTTTGCCGAGGCCCACCACCTGCAACCCGGGGACCGGCTCAAGGCCCTGATGAACGGCCATCAGCGCACCCTCACCGTGGTCGGCATCGCCCTCTCCCCGGAATTCGTCTACGCCATCGGCCCCGGCGCACTGATGCCCGACAACCAGCGCTACGGGATCATGTGGTTGGGCCGGGAGGCCTTGGGGGCGGCGTTCGACCTGGACGGGGCGTTCAACTCGGTCAGCCTGGGACTGCTGCACGGCACCGATCCGCAGGGGGTCATCGACCGCCTCGACCGCCTCCTGGAACGCTACGGCAGTCACGGGGCGATCGCCCGCGCGGATCAGATCTCCAACTGGTTTCTGATGAACGAGATCGAGCAGCTGAAAACCATGTCCAGCCTGCTGCCGACCATCTTCCTGGCGGTCGCAGCATTCCTCAGCAACATGGTACTGAGTCGCCTGATCGCCACCGACCGCAGCGAGATCGGCCTGATGAAGGCGTTCGGTTACAGCAACCTGCAGGTGGCCTGGCACTACACCAAGCTGGTGATCGCGATGACCCTGGTGGGGATTCTCCTGGGGTGGCTGTTGGGGGCCTGGCTGGGTCGTATCAACACCGAGATGTACGCGGAGTTCTTCCGCTTTCCGCTGCTCATCTTCCGCCCCCACCCCGGGGTCTTCGCCCTCGGCGCCCTGGTGAGCCTGACCGCCGCCCTGAGCGGCAGTCTGGGTTCGGTGCGGCGGGCCGCCAGACTGCCCCCGGCCGAGGCGATGACGCCTCCGCCACCGCCCCTGTACCGCCGTACCCGGCTCTCCCACAGCCGCATCGCCCACTGGCTCGACCAACCGACCCGGATCATCCTGCGCCAGGTGATCCGCTCCCCGGTGCGTGCGCTGATGACCAGCATCGGTATCGCCCTCTCCGTAGCGGTGATGGTTATGGCCCTGCAGTGGATCGATGCGATCGAAAAGATCGTCCAGGTCTACTTCAACGACGCCCAGCGCCAGGACATGATGGTGGGCCTGGTGGAGACCCAGCCCGACAGCGTACTGGAAGAGTTCCTGCGCCTCCCAGGGGTAATCGCGGCGGAACCGATGCGCATCAAGAGCGCGGATCTGAGCTCCGGACCGAGAACCCATCGGGGCTCGGTGGAGGGTCTGGCCTCCGGGGCCCGCCTGCAGCGGGTCTATGATGCCGGCGGCCGGGTGGTGGATCTGCCCCCGGATGGTCTGGTGCTGGCCACGGAACTGGCGAAAAAGCTCCAGGTGAAGATCGGTGATTCGGTGTGGGTGGCGATCCGCGAGGGCCGCCAGCCCCGCCGCCAGATCCCGGTGGTCGACACCTTCGAGACCTACATGGCGATGCCCGCCTACCTGAACATTCGCGCCTTCGACCGGATGATGGGGGAGCGGCCCAGCGTCGAAGTGGTGAACCTGCTGGTGGACGAACATGAACTGACCCGTCTCTATCAGCGCCTCAAGGACCTTCCCAAGGTCTCAGCCATCACCCTCAAGGACGCCGCAGTGCGGGAGTTTCATGACACCATGGCGGAAACCCTGATGATCTATGTCTCGTTCTTTGCCGCCTTCGCCTGCGCCCTGGGCTTCGGCGTGGTTTACAACAGCACCCGCATCGCCCTCTCCGAGCGCGGCCGGGAGCTGGCCACCCTGAGGGTGCTGGGGTTTCACCGCGGCGAGATCTCCTACATTCTGCTGGGCGAGGCGGCGCTGCTGATCCTGATCGGGTTGCCCCTGGGCTGTTTCGTCGGCCACGCCCTGGGCTGAATGATGACCCAGGCGATGGACTCCGAACTCTACCGCATCCCGCTGGTGATCAAGGCGGCCACGGACGCCACCGCGGTGCTGGTCACCCTCGGGGCAACCGCATTCTCCGCCGCCATGGTGCGGCGCCGGCTCGATCATCTGGACCTGATAGCCGTCCTCAAGACACGCGAGTAATTCCCATGAGCGCACACGCAAAACGCATTCTGATCTGGACGATTCTCGGCACCCTGCTGCTCGGCAGCCTGGTGTGGGCCTTCCGCCCCCGCGCGGTGCCCGTGGACCTGGTCACCCTGGCGCCGGGCGCTCTGACGGTCACCGTCGACGAGGAGGGCGAGACCCGGGTACGGGATATCTTCGTGCTGTCCGCACCGATCAGCGGCCGCGCCCTGCGCATCGACGCCGAGGTGGGTGACGCGGTGCAGGCCGAACAGACCCTGCTGGCGGAGATCGAGCCCATCGATCCCACCCTGCTGGATCCCCGCAGCGAGGCCCAGGCCCGGGCGGACATTCAGGCGCAAGCGAGTCTTCGATCTCATGAAAGATTTTGGGACATCCAAGTCCACCAAAATCGATTCGATCTTTGACAGCCTATTAGTGCCC
>JBEVVH010000273.1:0-3691 GCA_040507245.1 Candidatus Thiodiazotropha sp. | reverse complement strand
CGCTTGGGAGTTACTGTGAGATTCCCGTATCTGTCAAACTGTGAATGCCTCCCCAGCAGAGCTGGGGGGTCTCCTATTTGTGTCTAGTGATCAAGCGCTTCTGGGTGTTGGGTGGTTAGAGCTCGTTCCCACGCTCCGCGTGGGAACGCAGACTGAGGTTTGTGGAACCCATCAAATTAAGGCAGCACTACTCTACTGAGGTACGCATTCCCACGCAGAGCGTGGGAACGAGAAATAATGTCCTGGTGATCAAGCGCCTCTGGATGTCGGGTGGTCACACCTCGTTCCCACGCTCCGCGTGGGAATGCAGACTGGGCTTGAGGAACCTATCATATTGAGGCAGCACTACTCTGCTGAGGTATGCGTTCCCACGCAGAGCGTGGGTACGAGAAATGATGTCCTGGCGATAAAACACCTGCAGGTAACGGGCAACTCCTGATCTGCTTCAGTGACCGCTGCGGATGATCCGTGCCAACTGGCGGGCGAAATCCCGCGCCACCCAGCGACGCCCGATTTCATTGAGATGACCACCATCCGAGGTGTAGTCGCCGATCAGGGAATAATAGACATTGCCATCCTGGTGGAAGGATTCCCGACGCCCGTCCGCATAGGTCGATTCGCTGGCCGCGATATCGATCAGCCGATCTTCTCCGTAAGTCTCCCTGAGGCGTCGATTGAATTCATTGCGTTTGAGGTTGTCGAGCTTGCTGTTGTTGGGACGTCCCAGCAATTCCCGCAACCACACGCCGGGGCCGCTGGGGCTGTATCTCAAGGGCACTGTCACGGGAACGAATGTGATTTCGGGATGACGGGCGATCAAGCCGACCATGGCCCGCTGATACTCCGCGAACAAGGTGTCCAGATCCGTATGACGATCGATATCAATATAACAGAATTTGAGCAGAGCAAAATCGATCCGCCCTGCCAGGGTCTGGTCGATGAGCTGTTCGAAATCGACGCATTTGCTCACCGGCTGCTGATTTTCTCCGACTGGGGCGTGGATCAGTCCCTGGCTCGATCCATCCGCCGCAACGGACTCGAGATCCCACAACGGCAGCTCTCTCCCATGCTGCCGGGTCAGGTCCTGCAGCCCCTCGATGATATTCTCGCCCACCGACTGGTGAGCGAAAAAAACCCGCGCCCCGGAGAGTGCGTCCAGGTCTTCGACAAAACTTAGATCAGACATCATGGCCTCTCCCGGTGCATCGCTGTTCTGACATCCCGTTACCGTCAACAGGATCAGCGCCGGCATCAGATATCTCAAGCGACCGCCTCCACCACCTGTATTCCTTTCCGCTCGCAGGTTGACCTCCTGTATCAACCCAGGAGGTCATATCCCTCCTGCAGCAACTCCTGGGTGGTGTCCCAGTCGATGCACTCGTCGGTCACGGAGACCCCGTACTTCAGATCAGCCGGATTCGGGGTGATGTCCTGGCGACCGGCGAACAGATGGCTCTCCAACATGGCGCCGAGAATGATCGACGAGGATTCTCCCGCTGCCCGGGAGTTGCGGATCTGTTCGATCAGGTCGCGCCACACCACGCCCTGGCGGAGATAATTTTTGCGGCTGTTGGCATGTGAGCAATCCACCATCAGGCGGGGTTTCAGCCCCACCTTGCGTAACGATCCAGAGACCCGCTGCACATCCTCAGCGTCGTAGTTCTCACCCTGGCTGCCTCCGCGCAGGATCAGGTGGGTATCGGTGTTTCCGGTGGTACCGACAATCGCTGTTTCACCCAGTTCGTTGATACCCAGAAAGGTATGCGGGCTGGCGGCGGAGAGCATTGCGTCGACCGCGATTTTGGTATTGCCGTCGGTGGAATTCTTGAATCCCACGGGGGCGGAGAGACCGGAGGCCATCTGCCGGTGCGTCTGACTTTCGGTGGTGCGCGCACCGATTGCCACCCAACCCAGCAGATCACCGATGTACTGCGGGGTGAAGGGTTCGAGAATCTCGGTCGCGGTTGGCAGACCCATGCGGTTGATATCGAGCAGCAGCTGCCGTGCAAGACGCAATCCCTTATCCATGTCGAAAGAGCCGTTCATTTCCGGATCGTTGATCAGCCCTTTCCAACCCACTGTGGTGCGCGGCTTCTCGAAATAGACCCGCATCACCACGAACAGCCGATCACTGAGCGCATCGGCGAGGGGTTTGAGGCGTTTCGCATAATCCATCGCGGACACGGGGTCATGGATGGAACAGGGACCGACGATTACCAGCGGACGATTGTCCTCACCCGTCAGAATCCGGTGAATGGTTTCACGAACCTGGATCACATGTTCATATACCGCGTCGTCTCCCGGCATTTCCGCCAGCAGTTCGAGCGGTCGAATCAACGTCTGGGTTGAGGCGACACGCAGGTTGGCGACGCGTTGAAAGGTTTCTGTTTCTACATTCATCCGTAATTCACTCCAGACGGATCGGGTTAATCAATGAGGGTTTTGAGACCGAGTTACAATCCCGTCAGACAGGATCGGCCTGTATCATCCATTGTAGTCTGGCGGATTCTACCCCTGCCTCGCGCCAAGACGAAAAAAATAACTGAACCTGCCGACTCATTCCGGTCGTTCGATCGCCAGTTCGATGGACTGATGCCGGGTGACCCGGTCGAGCAGGGCCCGGGCCCGTTCGTGCAGGTAGGTCTCAATGACGGTGTAACCACTGGGTAGCAAGTGGTTCGAATCGACCCGGTCGGGGTCGTATCCCCTGGACACCTCCCAGGCATCCGGCAGGCCGTCCCCGTCCCGGTCTGGCTCCGGACTGGAGGACTCAAACCCGCTCAGGAACCAGGCATCACTGGGCGCGGCCGGGGCGTTCCGGCGCCAGACGCCTGTGCTACTGATCACCTCACGTACCGTCCGACGGGTCACCCGGTCACGGGGAAATGCGCCGGCCTGGGATAACACCCGTACATATGCGGTGAGGGCATCATCGGTCTCTACCGGCGCCACCGCAAAGGGTCGATCGACCTGCTCTCCCAGGCGGTTGATGCGGATCCGGAAACTGTCGAGAAAACTCAAATCCCCTGCTCCATTCACCAGACCTACACCCTCGAGCCAGTTACCCTCGAGGTGGTAACGCCCCTTGGGACTGAAGCGATACAGATCCACCCAGGGGGCATCGGGACCGCGTTTGTAGTAGTTACCCACCAGATTGATCCCCTCGACCGGTTTGTGTCCGTCATGCCCCAGCCCCTCTTTGAAGTTGTAGACCACATTGTTACGGAAGTCCGCCGGCTTTCCGGGTTCGTAGGGTGTCAGCGAAGGGTTGCGGCGGGCGTTGTGGGCAAACAGATTGTGGTGGATGGAGATGTTGCCGCTATCGGGATAGGCACTGAGCAGGGCAAAATTGTGTCCCACGCCCTTGTCGTGCCCCTCGGGATCGGACTCTTCCAGGGTGCACCACTGAACCGTGACCTCAGAGGAATGAATGATATCCAGCAACTCATCGTTGCCCCAGGACAGGGACAGATGGTCCAGGATGAAGCGCTCCGATTTCGGCAGTTGAATCACGTCCCCGGTATGTCCGAGAACCGGTTTCTGACGGATTCGCAGAAAACGAATCACCAGATCATGCAATCGCTCCCCCCCCCACAGGACGGGCCAAGCGAGTCTTCGATCTCATGAAAGATTTTGGGACATCCAAGTCCACCAAAATCGATTCGATCTTTGACAGCCTATTAGTGCCCCG
>JBEVVH010000272.1:0-3701 GCA_040507245.1 Candidatus Thiodiazotropha sp. | reverse complement strand
AAAGAAACCAAAGCGAGTTGCAAAATACTTCAATCACGAGAAGATTTCTTATGCCGCGTAGCAGATGTATTTTATTGCCGGGTTAATAACATAGTGAAACGTGCGTTCGGTATCCGGCATGTAGACAAGGGCCTTGTCAACTCGCCAGTTGTTTTCGCTGAATGTTTGCCAAATGGAAGAACCCACATTCACTGACTTCAAATAGATTGCATCAACCGATCTAAAGTCGTTCCAAACAGAGTTTGCAATCGCTTTTACACTGGAATAACTATTTTTGCCAACCAGATCACAGCCCAATAATTCCAATACTGATAACTCTGATGTGAAGTTTAGGCGACGTGATAATCGAAAATTCAGCGGGATCTTGCGTTTTTTGAAGGCTGCAAATGTGGTCGCACCATCGCGACAATGCTCCGAGATACTTATTGAATCGTGCTGCTGGTTATCGAGGCACGACAGCCAATCGAGCGAGTGGTACATGGCATACAGGTTCGAATCAAAAGATATGCCCGCTTGCCACGCCAACGAATGGGTATGACAGCCAGTAATATTCGGCAATGTTTTCCATGTGATCATCTTTACTACCAATCACTTACAGCCAAGGCACCGAGTATCCTATAGCAAAACATCTAAAGTTCAAAGCACTATAAATCAAGCAAAGCCCATGTGCTGCGGGACTGGTTGTGTTTGGATCGTCAATGCCATCATGCAAGTTCACAATCATGCCGCCGCGAGCGTCTGGCATTGAAGCGGGTTTGATTTTAGGGTCTGTTAACAGGCCCTATTGTGTTGATGTTTCCTGTATTGCCAGCATCGAGTTATTACATGAAAAAAGTCTCTGCATTAATTGTTCTTTTGACTATAACCTCAGGCGCATGGCTGCTTTTCGAGCATTGGCAGCAGTCCAGGCTTCCCAAGGTTTATAATGAATCCGTAAATGCGAACCTTACCGTCGAGTCCGCCCTGACAACTGCCAAGGCCTCGAATAAGCCTGTACTCATTCTCTTTGGCGCCAACTGGTGCCCTGATTGTATTGCTCTGGACCAGGCAATGAGGGAGGAACCAATAGCGGGACTCGTATCTGACAGCTTTGTCGTGGTCAAGATCGACATCGGTAATTTCAACAGGAACATGGATATCTCAACGCGTTACGGCAGTGTTGTCCAACGAGGCATTCCGGTGGCGGTTCTCTTGTCGCCCAATGAAGAGATTCTCTTCGCCACCCGCGCCGGTGAACTGTCCAGCGCAAAGCGTATGGGCCGCACCCGAATTTACGATTTTCTTTCCAAATTAGCCAAACTCTGACCTGGGATAACAATCTCAAACCGTTCATCGCGCTGCTGTGGTGCATGCCGGTCAATGGCCATTGCCAGATTTCATTCAAGAAGCAGGCCCTGAAGGGGAAATCCGCTGAGACCCGTCTAGACTACCCATGAGGGTAAGGCTGCGGATTTTTTCCTGACATTGTCCGAGGATGTTTGGTTGCCCAGCCCCCGGTATTTTCTCAAAATTACAGAATTATTTTTGTCTGTGCTGCGAATTGGTTATACCCGTTTTGACTGACCTGTCGTATTTCTCCCGCCTCGTTCGTTGTAGTAACTGTGAGACATGGTAAAGCTGCCCGCTGATATGCCCAGTGAAACCTTAATCTGTCTTTGAAATTACATCGCTTGCTTACCCAACCAGCAATACACAACCCTGGAGGATTGACCCATGAATCAAACCGTTAAACCCATCCCTGAGGACATGCTCAGCCTGACACCCTACCTGACGGTGAAGGACGCGCCAGCAGCCATCGACTTCTATTGCAAAGCCTTTGCCGCACAGGAGCAGGCCCGGATGCCGGGACCCGATGGCCGGCTGCTGCATGCCAGTGTAAAGATCGGCGACTCGGTGCTGATGCTGTCTGAGGAGTTTCCCGAGTTCGGCGGCGCCTCCCCCCTGGCACTGGGCGATTCACCGGTTTCCATCCACCTGTACGTCGAGGATGTGGACAGCGCCTGGCAGCGCGCGCTCGCGGCAGGCTGCGAGATCACCATGCCGCTGGCCGATGCCTTCTGGGGCGACCGGTTTGGCGCCTTGCGCGATCCCTTCGGTCACCACTGGTCACTGGCCATGCACATCCGGGACATGTCGGTTGAGGAAACCGTTGCCGCCGCGGCCAACATCGATTTCAGCGCCAACTGCGGCGAGGCAAACTGATCATGGCCTATCTTTTGATCATCCGGGAACCCCGCAGGCAAAGGGCGCAGCGCAGCGAGGAACAGGGCAGGCAGGTGTACGACGAGATGCTGAAGTTTGGCGAGGATCTGGCCAAACGCGGCCTTCTGGTTGCGGCCGAATCCCTTCGGGATGACAGCCACGGCGTGCGTGTCAGCCTGCAGAATGGCAAGACCAACCTGATGGACGGCCCGTTCACCGAATCCAAGGAGATGGTCGGTGGTTTCTTTCTCATCGATGTCGGCCAGCAGGAGGAGGCCATCGAGATCGCCCGGCAATGTCCGGCCGCCGCATTCGCCACCGTGGAAGTGCGTGAACTGGCCCCCTGTTACACCCGTTGAAGGAGCGTGAAAAATGACAACCCAAGCCAACACCGTGTCACTGCTGAGAGTCCTCAAGGCGCCGCCCGAGCGGGTCTTTCGGGCATTCATCGACCCTGATGCCAAGGTCCGCTGGGAGCCCCCCTTCGGTTTTATCGCCAAGGTGCATGAGTGGGACCTGCGCGTCGGGGGATCTTACAGGATGTCCTTCATCAACTTTTCCACCGGTAAGGAGCACAGCTTTTGGGGCAAAATCCTCGAACTGGAGGAGAACCGAAAACTCGTGGTGAGCGACGCTTTCGACGATCCGAGCCTCGCCGGCAGCATGCGCACCACGGTGCAGATCCGCCCGGTACTCAACGGCACGGAACTGACCATCGAGCAGTCCGGCATACCCGAGGTCATGCCATTGGAGTTCTGCTACGCCGGATGGCAGGAGTCCCTGGTGCAACTTGCACAACTGGTCGAAGCGGATATTCCGGACGATGCCTGTTGACCCAAGCACCACCCTGGAGGCAGTGTGGAAACTGGAGTCAGGGCGGGTCATCGCCACCCTGCTAAGAATGGTGCGCGACCTGGACATCGCCGAGGAACTGGCGCAGGACGCCCTGCTCAGCGCATGGGACAAGTGGCGCAGCCAGGGTCCCCCGGAGCATCCCGCCGGGTGGTTGATGACCGCGGCGAAAAACCGGGCGATCGATCACCTGAGACGCCAGACCGTCTACGGGGAGATTCGCCAGAGCCTGAGTCATCAAACCCCTGACCGCACCCCGGCCAGTCAGACCGAGGAGGCTGCTTACGCACAGATCGATGACGACGTGTTGCGCCTGATGTTCACCGTCTGCCACCCCCTGCTCTCCCCCGATTCCCGGGTGGCCCTGGCATTGCGCCTGGTCAACGGTCTCAGTGTTGTGGAAATCGCCCGCGCCTACCCGGTGCCCGAAACCACCCTGGCGCAACGCATCACCCGAGCCAAACGCACTCTGAAATCCGCCCGGGTCCGTCTGGAATTGCCGGAGGGAGCGGAACGGGAGGCACGGCTCGCCTCGGTGCTCGAGGCGATCTACCTGATCTTCCAAGCGAGTCTTCGATCTCATGAAAGATTTTGGGACATCCAAGTCCACCAAAATCGATTCGATCTTTGACAGCCTATTAGTGCCC
>JBEVVH010000271.1:0-3753 GCA_040507245.1 Candidatus Thiodiazotropha sp. | reverse complement strand
CGGGGCACTAATAGGCTGTCAAAGATCGAATCGATTTTGGTGGACTTGGATGTCCCAAAATCTTTCATGAGATCGAAGACTCGCTTGGTCAGTGTTCAGAGCGGCGATCTGTTCTTCGACAGTCTGACTGCTGGTGGTTTGATTATCGTCGTTGTTATCGTTGTCATTATTGCATCCGGTCAGACCAAAGGTCATACCGAGCATGGCCACGCTCAGGGCGATGGCGAGATCAGACTTGCGAAGTGATTTCTTTTGCAACATGGAATATGCTCCCTTACAGGCAGAGTACTTAAAACCGGGTGCATTCTAGGGAGCCGGTGTTGCGTCGCTGTGTCCTCCAGATGTCTTTTTTGTGAAGACAAAGTTTCAAGGCGGGGGGTAAGTTATTGTCTTCGCCGGGAAAAAATTTGGATTTTGGGAGTGAATTCCCTAACCGCACGGTGAGTGGAATGTGTAACACAGCGATCTTGATCGCTCGGCGGCTCAGGGTCGTGTCGGGAATGACTCGGCAGGGCATGATTCACGTCTACTCGGATACCCCGCACAAAGGGAGTAGAATAATCCCTCCACCCAAACCGATTCATCCGATGCATCAATGAAAATAATCATACTAGGCGCGGGTCAGGTTGGACGTTCGGTAGCCAATGCGCTGGTGAGCGAGGCCAACGACATCACCGTGGTCGACCAGAATCCTCATCTGCTTCTCGAACTGCAAAACCGTCTCGACCTGGGGACGGTCCGGGGACATGCCGGGCATCCCGATATTCTGCGCAAGGCGGGGGCCGAAGACGCGGATATGATTCTCGCAGTCACCAACAGTGACGAAACCAACATGGTGGCCTGCCAGGTCGCCTGGAAGGTGTTCCATACACCCACCAAGATCGCCCGGGTGCGGGCCCAGGGTTATCTGGATTACCCGGAACTGTTCGAACCCTCCAGCAATCTCAAGGCGGCCGAGGATATCCCCAAAGCAGCGACGCTGCCTCCCCCCACCTTTCCGGTTGATGTGCTGATCAGTCCGGAGCAGCTGGTCACCGACTATATCCTCAAACTGATCGAGTTTCCGGGCGCTCTGCAGGTGCTCGATTTCGCCGATGGCCGGGTGCGCCTGGTGGCGGTGAAGGCCTACCACGGAGGTCCCCTGGTGGGAAATGAACTGAGCACGCTCTACCACCACATGCCGAACATCGAGGCACGGGTGGCGGCCATCTACCGGGAAGGAGAAGTCATTCAGCCCCGGGGGGATACCCGGATCAAGGCTGAGGACGAGGTGTTCTTCATCGCCGCGGCGGAGAACATCCGATCCGTGATGAGTGAACTGCGCAAACTGGAGAAACCCTACAAGCGCCTGATCATTGCCGGTGGCGGTAACATCGGACGCCGGCTGGCCACCTCCCTGGAGTCGAAGTACCGGGTCAAATTGATTGAAAAGACCCAGGAGCGCGCCCGGGAGATTGCCGAACGGCTGGATATGACCATCGTGCTGCACGGCGACGCGGCGGACGAGGATCTGCTGCTCGAGGAGAACATCGAGAACACCGATGTGTTCTGCGCGGTGACCAATGACGATGAGGCCAACATCCTCTCGGCGATGCTGGCAAAACGCCTCGGTGCGGCCCGGGTGATGGCGCTGATCAACCGCCCGGCCTACGTGGATCTGGTGCAGAGCGGTCCCATCGACATTGCGATCTCACCGCAGCAGGCGACCATCGGCACTCTGTTGAGGCATGTGCGCCGGGGCGACGTGGTGCAGGTGCACTCCCTGCGCCGCGGGGCCGCCGAGGCGATCGAGGCGGTGGCCCATGGCGACAGCAATTCGTCCAAGGTGGTGGGCCGCGCCATCGAGGAGATCAAGCTGCCCAAGGGCACCACCATCGGTGCGGTGGTGCGCGGTGACCAGGTGCTTATTGCGCATCACGACACAATGATCGAAAGTGAGGACCACGTGATCCTGTTCCTGGTGGACAAGCGCAAGGTGCGCGAGGTGGAGAAACTCTTCCAGGTCAGTGTGACCTTCCTCTGACCGATTTACGCATTTAATCCTCAGTCATGCATCTTTTCGTGGTTCAACGGATACTCGGAGTGTTGCTGATGGTGTTCAGCCTCAGCATGTTGCCGCCCCTGTTCATTTCGCTGTTCGTTGAAGACGGCGCCCTGGTGGGTTTCACCGATGCCTTTATCCTCACCCTGGGACTCGGGGTGGCCTTCTGGGCTCCGGTGCGTCATCGTCACCAGGACCTGCGCATGCGTGACGGATTCCTTGTGGTGGTGATGTTCTGGACCGTACTGGGTCTGACCGGTGCGTTGCCGTTCCTGCTGGCGGAAAACTCCCAGATGAGCGTCACCGACGCGGTATTTGAATCGATTTCCGGTCTCACCACCACCGGTGCGACGGTGATCGTGGGCATCGACGAACTGCCCACCTCACTGCTCTACTACCGCCAGCAGCTGCAGTGGCTGGGAGGCATGGGTATCATCGTTCTGGCCGTGGCCGTATTGCCCATGCTGGGGGTCGGTGGCATGCAGCTCTACCGGGCGGAGACCCCGGGACCGGTGAAGGATAACAAGCTGACCCCGCGAATCACCGAGACCGCCAAGGCCCTGTGGTACATCTACCTGGGGTTGACCGTTAGCTGCACCCTGGCCTACTGGGCCGGCGGTATGAAGTTCTTCGACGCCCTCGGGCACTCCTTCGCCACAGTGGCGATCGGCGGTTTCTCGACCCATGATGAGAGTATCGGCTATTACGACAGTACCCTGATCGAGATGATCGCGGTGGTGTTCATGCTCCTCTCCGGGGCCAACTTCGCCCTGCATTTTCTCGCCATCCGCCGACGGTCCCTGCGTACTTATCTGGAGGATTCGGAGTTTCGCGGTTACATCACCACCCTGTTTGTAGTGATTGTGATCGTGATTTTCGCCCTCTATCTCATGGACGTGTACGGCACCTGGAGCGAGTCGATCACCCGGGGACTGTTTCAGGCCGTATCGATTGGAACCACCACCGGCTTTACCACCGCAGACTACTCCCTGTGGCCCGGTTTCATCTCCATCCTGCTGCTGTTTTCCAGTTTCGTCGGTGGTTGCGCCGGTTCCACCGGAGGCGGCATCAAGGTGATCCGCTTCCTGCTGCTGATCAAACAGGGTTTTCGCGAAATCAATCGCCTGATCCATCCCAATGCGGAGATTCCGATCCGGGTGGAGGGCAAGACCATCCCCTGGCGGGTGGTGGATGCGGTGTGGGGATTCTTCGCCCTCTACGTGGCCAGTTTTGGGGTCATGTACCTGGCCCTGGCCGCCACCGGCCTCGATCTGATGACCTCCTTCTCCGCAGTCGCGGCGAGTATCAACAACCTGGGTCCGGGCCTTGCGGACGTGGGTACCCACTACGCCAATCTCAACGACCCGGCGAAGTGGATACTCTGTTTCGCCATGCTGTTGGGTCGTTTGGAGATCTTTACTTTGCTGGTTTTGCTGACGCCGGCGTTCTGGCGGAAATAAGAAAAAGTTGCTGTTGCCTATTGTTGGTTAGTGTCTGTCATCAGTGGCAGAGTATTGAATCGGTGCTTGCAAACTTTGCAATAAAGGAATGGTTTTCTTCAGGCTGAGTGTCAGGTGCCCTAATGTTTCGAAAACTTATCGGAGCTGCCTGTGCGATCGGTTAACTATTAACCTGGCGACTAAGTATATCTGATATACTCCTCTTCCATGGAAGAGAAAATCGATGCAAGAAAATTACCACGCGAAGTGCTT
>JBEVVH010000270.1:0-3760 GCA_040507245.1 Candidatus Thiodiazotropha sp. | reverse complement strand
ACAAAAACAGGTCAAACCGACGCACTGAGAGCCTGCACCACCCGAAGGCACAATGATGCCGATAGCCCGATCAGGACAGTGTGTACGAATGTTCATCGAGGCCCAAGGTCCGAAGTACCTTACAAGGAGGCCGGATATACGACAGCAAACCTGTCCCTGACATCAACCACAAGATGCCTTGCAAATGGGGAGGAGACCATATACGGGTGAAGCAAAGCGTAACCCGGGAAGGCAGTGGCGCCGATCCCTGGATTCCGCTGCGCTGCATCCGGGCTACATTGTCCTGTGTGAATGACGGAAAGGCGCCGCTCAACCCGTATTTCTACGGCTCTCTGGCAACACGATGTTCAACTCCAGTATTTCTCGCTCGTCGTCGTGCTCCACGTTGACATTGACCGCACCCGCATCAACGCTGACATATTTACGCAGCACCTTGAGGATGTCCCGCTGCAACTGGGGCAGGTAGGAGGGAGCGTCCTGGCCGATCCGGTCATGGGCGACCAGGATCTGCAGCCGCTCCCGGGCCAGCGAGGCGGATCCGGCGGGTTTTTTCTGTTTGAAGTAATCCAGCAGACCCATCATGTTCAACCCCCGAACAACCGACCGAACAGTCCTTTCTTCTCCACATCGAGAAAACGGTGCGGAAGGGGTTCCCCGAGGTAGCGCGCCACCACGTCGGTGTAGGCCTGACCGGCACTGCTCTGGGTATCCATGATCACAGGCACCCCGGAGTTGGAGGCATTGAGCACCGCCTGGGATTCCGGAATCACCCCGATCAGGTCGAGGGAGAGGATGTCCTGTACGTCCTCGACGCTGAGCATTTCACCCCGCTTGACCCGCTCCGGGGCATAGCGGGTCAACAGCAGATACTCACGGATCGGTTCGAGCCCCTGCTCAGCGCGTCGGGACTTGCTCGACAGGATGCCGATCATGCGGTCGGAGTCGCGCACCGAGGAGACTTCCGGATTGGTCACTACAAAGGCGTCGTCGGCGTAATACATGGCCATGGTGGCGCCCACCTCGATTCCTGCCGGAGAGTCGCAGATGATGTACTCGAAGTCTTCGGCCATTTCCTCCAACACCTTCCCCACACCCTCCTTGGTCAGGGCCTCCTTGTCCCGGGTCTGAGAGGTGGGGAGAATGAAAAGCTTGTCATTGCGTTTATCCTTGATCAGCGCCTGATTCAGTTTCGCCTCACCCTGTATGACATTAACGAAATCGTAAACGACGCGACGTTCGCATCCCATGATCAGGTCCAGGTTGCGCAGCCCCACATCAAAATCGATAACCGCACTGCGCAGTCCTCTTTCCGCAAGACCCATGGCCAATGCTGCGGCTGTGGTGGTCTTGCCGACACCGCCCTTTCCGGACGTAAAGACGAGGATTCTGGCCAATTGATTGCTCCTGAGAAATACCGGGAGTCCGTCTGGGAGTCCCGCTTTGTTGATCGAATGTTCGCTAGAGTTTTTTGAAGATCAAGGCGTCGCCCTTGAGGGACACTGCAACGAAGCGTCCGACATATCCCGGTTCCAGATCCTCGTTGACTTTGTAGCGCCCGGCGATCGAGACCAGTTCCGCGTTCAGGTCCTTGCAGAAGATACAGGCGGACGAATCACCCAGAACTCCGGCGAGCACCCGGCCGCGAATCGGCGCGTAGGCATGTACATGCCCGTCCGCCACTACCTCGGCGCCGCTGCTTACCGGTGCGAGCAGTACCAGATCACTTCCTTTGGCATAGACCCGTTGCCCGGAGCGTACCGGAGTATCCACGATCCGGGTCGGCGCTGCCTGAGGCGTGTGTCGTCCCGATGCCTTTGAGGGCTTGCTTCGCTGTGACTCGGGAAACACCGCCAGTTCCAGCATTCGCGCCTGTTCGCGCTGAGCCTGGGAACCCCCGCGCATCCCGATGGGCACCAGACCGTATCCGCGCACTGCACCGATTGCGATGGCCAGGTCCGCATTGTCATAGCCATCTGCAGCGTGGGTGAGGTCCAGCACTACCGGGGTGTTACGAAAGAAATGCGGCGCCTTGGCGATCTTCGCATGCAGCAGTTCGTCAATCGCTTCAAGCTCGAGACCGGACAGGCACAGCGTCGGCAGGGTAAAGGTACCGGCTTTCAGTTCGGCCCCGGGGGTGGTGGCGGACAGGCTTTGTGTACCAGTGGTTATCATGGGCCTTAGCAGAAGAGGGATGGAACGGGAAAATAATTCCCAGGAAGGTTAATCCCATGAGATGCCGGGGTCCAGTGGGAATCCCCGGAACGGTGATTCACTTCCAAATTCTTGCATCGGGTGTCGCAATATCCGCATGGATTCTCCGGAATTACGCCAATTCCAACTCAACCGGGCCGGTAATTTCCGTTGATTCCTTATTCGGGTTGGTGGCAACGGCTAATGGGGGTTCAGACTGATCGGATCTTGATGGTCTGATAGATTCAGTCCGGTTTAAGTTGGCTTCGGGCATTGAGTAATGATTTGAAAAGTTTGAGTTTTGAGTTGTGGATGAGCTGTGCTCGGATATTTTTATTCCCCCTCTCCCCTTGCGGGAGAGGGCTGGGGAGAGGGGTATCAAATAAACTGTGAGCACAGCGAACGCCACAACTCCAAACGAAACACTCCGCAAAGGCTGGGCTTCAAGGCTGATCAAGAAACAGATTGTTTGATGTGATCTGCTGCAATATACTGAAATGCATTGTTTTTTCAGTATTTCACAAAGAGTTTACGAAGTTGTTCGAGTCGACCGGTTACGCAGCTGTCCTGTGGTCAAAGGGATCCCTCCTGGGAGCTACCGACAGGGTATTGAACCGGTGACTCATTATAATCCTGGTAAATCTCCAGCTTCCGATGAAGATTTCATGCGCCTAGCCCTGGAACTGGCGGACAGAGCGCAAGCCGAAGGGGAAGTGCCGGTCGGCGCCGTGGTGGTGCACCAGGATCGGGTGATCGGCAAGGGTTGGAATCAGCCGATAAGATTACAGGATCCCACCGCCCATGCGGAAATCGTGGCCTTGCGCGACGCGGGGTTGAACGAGCAGAACTACCGCCTCCCAGGCACTACCCTGTACGTCACTTTGGAGCCCTGTATCATGTGTGCCGGTGCGATCGTGCATGCCCGGGTGGAACGGGTGGTGTATGCGGCGCCCGACCCCAAAGCCGGTGCTGCCGGCAGTGTATTCAACCTGTTGCCCACCGATGACCGGTTTCATCACCAGGTTCGGGTCGAGGGCGGACTCATGGAAGAGGAGGGTGCCAGGCTGCTGCGGAATTTTTTCCAACGCAAGCGGGCGGAACAGAAAAACAAAACGAAAGCAGAGTGACGGTTTAGCAGTATGACAAAACCCTTGGTACCCATGGCGCTGAGCTTGTGCGTCTGCCTCCCGGGACTCGCAGGTGCGGCTGAGGATTCCCTCTCAGACTATCAGTCCTGCCTGTTGGAATATTTCGAATCCGCAGAAGCGGATGTGCCGGTCGGGGTCATCAGGGAGCAGTGTCATCGCGCGGTTGCACCGGTCGCGGAAGAAACGCTTTCCACACCCGCTACTGAACCCGTCCAGGATCCGGTGCCGCCCGAAGAATCCCTGGTGGATAACCGCATCGATGCCGAGCGGGCCACACGCTCGAATCCGTTTGTACTTTCCCCGCACAAGCAGAACTATGTCCTGTTGGCGTCCTATTAACCCGGCCGTTAAATACAGAGATCGCTATGCGGCGTATGCAATCTTTTGGTGTTCAAAATACTTGCGAACCCGTCCAGGAGTTT
>JBEVVH010000269.1:0-3775 GCA_040507245.1 Candidatus Thiodiazotropha sp. | reverse complement strand
CCGGGGCACTAATAGGCTGTCAAAGATCGAATCGATTTTGGTGGACTTGGATGTCCCAAAATCTTTCATGAGATCGAAGACTCGCTTGCCGCACATCGGTGATCCGGTAACCGCCCATGGCGGCGGACAGGGTGTCGATGATGGTGCTGGTGGAGATCCCCTGCACCGAGGCCTTCTGGGTATTGATCTCGAAACGCCAGGCTTCGTAGGGCTCGGTCAGGTAGTTGTCCACATCGGCCAGGCCATCCACCGACTCGAAGATATCCGTCAGCTTGAGGGCCACGCTACGTCGGGTATCCTCGTCCGGCCCATAGACCTCCGCCACCACTGACTGCATTACCGGGGGACCCGGGGGCACTTCGGCCACGGTGATCCGGGCGCCGGCCGCATGGGCCAGGGGGGGTGAGAATCGCGCGAGCCTCCTCGGCGATCGCATGGCTGGTGCGCGAGCGCTGCTTCTTGTGGGTCAGCTGAACCTGAATCTCACCCTGCCAGGGTTCCTCACGCAGGTAGTAGTGCCGCACCATGCCGTTGAAGTCGTAGGGACGGGCGGTGCCCGCATAGGTCTCCAACCCCACCACCTCGGAGATGTCCCGCAGGGCCTCGGCCAGTTCCCGGGCCAGGTTGGAGGTCTGCGGAAGGGCAGTGCCTTCCGGCATATCGATCACCACCGCGAACTCCGCCTTGTTGTCGTAGGGCAGCATCTTCACAGTGACCGCGGTGGTGTAGAACAGGGCGATGACCGCGAAGAAGGCCACGATCAGGCCGCCCAGGAAACCGAACCCCGCGACCCGGCTGTCGAGCAGCTTGGGCAGCACCTTGCGGAAAATCCGGTCGAGTTTTTCATTCGCCGCGTGCTCCTTCTTTTCCGCCTTTTCCAGGGCCTCCATGGAGGGCTTGATGCGCATCGCCAGGTAGGTAGTGAAGGCGAACGCGGCAAACAGGGAGATCAGCATCGCCACCGAGCCCAGCACCGGGATCGGCGCCATGTAGGGCCCCATCAGGCCACTCACGAAGGCCATCGGCAGCAGTGCGGCGACCACGGTGAAGGTCGCCAGGATGGTCGGGTTGCCCACCTCCCGCACCGCGTCCACCGCCACCTCGGTGCTGCTGTTGCCGGCCAGCAGCCAGCGGCGGTAGATGTTCTCGACCACCACGATGGCATCATCCACGAGGATGCCGATGGAGAAAATCAGCGCGAACAGGGAGACCCGGTCGATGGAGAAACCCATGACGAAGGCCGCGAACACGCTCATCAGGATCACCACCGGAATCACCACGGTGACCACCACTGCCGGCTTGATCCCCAGCGCCCACCACACCAGCAGGGTGACGATGCCGGTCGCCACCACCAGCTTGAGCAGCAGTTCGTTGACCTTGTCCTGGGCGGTATCGCCGTAGTTGCGGGTTACTTCGACCCGCACCTGTTCCGGGATCAGGCGGCCCTTGAGGGACTCCACCATGGCCAGGATGTCGTTCGCCACCGTGACCCCGTTGCTGCCCTTCTTCTTGGCGATCGCCACGGTCACCGCCTGTTCACCATCGGCGCTCAGGACAGGTTCGCTGTCCTCGGTGTCCGTATACGCCGCCCCGGTGTAGAAATTGACGTAATTGTTGGCATCCTCGACGACCCGGGAGACCCGCGCCACATCCCGCACGTAGACAGGACGGCCATCGTTGACCCCCACCACCAGGTCACCCACGTCCCGGGCGTTGCGCAGGAAGCTGCCCGCATACACCCGCAGCGTGCGGTTGTCGGCCTCGGCCCTTCCGGCCACATTCTCCGCGTTGGCGCCGCGGATCACATTCACCACCTGACTGGTGGTGACGCCGGAGCCGGACAACTTGTTGGGCAGGATCTCCACCCGGATCTCTTCACTCTGGCCGCCGACCACGAAGCTCTGTCCGGTGTTGGGGATCTGATTCAGCTGCTGCAGCAGATTCAGCCCCAGGCGGCGCAGACTGCCGCCGTCCAGCTCACTGGACCACAGGGTCAGGGTCACCACCGGCACATCATCGATACCCTTGGCCTTGACCAGGGGCGGCATCTGCACCCCGGCGGGCATCTTGTCCAGGTTGGAGGCGAGCTTGTCATGCACCTTCACCAGGGAGGGGCCGGTCTGTTCACCGACCTTGAAACGCACCGTCACCACGCCCATCCCCCGGGAGGTGGCGGAGTAGATGTGCTTCACCCCGGGGATCTCGCTCATGATCCGCTCCAGGGGCTCCACCGCCATGTCCGCCACCTGCTGGGCGGAGGCGCCGGGATAGGGAATGAAGATATCGATCAGCGGCACCGAGATCTGCGGGTCCTCCTGACGGGGGGTGACCAACAGGCCGAGTATGCCCATGCCCAACATGGCGAGGAACAGCAACGGGGATAAGGGGGAGTGTACAAAGGCCCGCGCAGTCTTCCCCGCCAGGCCCAGGTTGACCGCTTCGGCCGGTCGTTCATGATCAGTCATAGCGGCGCCTTATTGTTGATTTTGTTGGGTAGCCTGAGGGTTGTCTCCTGGCGTCACCGGTACACCCGCCTTCATCCCCGGCGGAGGACGATCCACGATTCGGTCACCCGCCTCGAGTCCCGATAGCACCACCGCCTGATTGTCGCCGACCACTTCCCCCAGCCGGACCACCCGCAGACGGGTGCGGCCATCCTCCCCCACCGCATAGACCAGGGGCAGACCGCCCTTGCGGATCACCGCACTGTTGGGGATCAGCAGTTGCGGACGGGACTCCTGGCCGGACAGATCCGGCACGCTTACCTCGGCGTACTGACCTACGGTGGCGAGCGTCCCGTCGGGCAGGTCCATCTCCACCCGCACCGTGTGCTGACGCGGATCGGCGACCGGAAAGATGCGTGTGATCTGAGCCTTCACAGGGGCACCGAGTCCATCCAGGCGGACGTTGAGCTGGTTACCCTGCTTGAGCCCCTGGCGCAGCCTCACAGGCACGTCCGCCTCGACCTGGAAGCCGCTGGTTTCGCTGTAGTTGAGGATCGGCTGACCCGGCTGAACCGTGTCCCCCACCTCGATGTGCACACTCTCCACCACCCCGTCAAAGGGCGCGACACTGCGCGCATCCCGCAACGCCGCCTGAATCTCCTTGATCTGCGCCTCAGCCTGGCGCTGCTGGGAGGTGGCCTGGCTCAACTGGGTTTCACGGGCCACCAGGTCAGCGCCCCGCTCGCTGCCCCGGTTGCGCATGCCCATGGCATCCTGCATCGGGTTGGTGAACATCTGGTCCATCATCGAGGGCATGCCCATGCCCCCGGGGGCCTGGCTGCTGGCCCGGGACTGGGGGGAGTACAACTCCCGGTTGAGCTGCATATTGGCATTGCGAATCGAGGCCAGCGCCGAGTCCCGGTTGGCCACCGCCGCATCCAGTTTCGCCTTCAGCGCCGTGTCGTCGATCTGCACCAGCAGCGCGCCTTCCTGGAACCGGTCACCCTCGAGTCCCGCGATGAACGAGATACGCCCCGGTATCTGAGCGGTGAGCTGCACCGACTTGCGTGCCGAGACCGTGCCCGCAATCGAGATGTGGGCAGCCACCTGGCGCTTCTCCACCGTGTAGAGTTGGTAATCCTGCAGGGAGAATGCGGTAAGCGGCGCCAGGATGGTTGCAAGGCAAAACAGGGAGAGGAACGACAGTCGTCTGAACATGCGTTATTTTTTCCTAACTGAGACAAGCGAGTCTTCGATCTCATGAAAGATTTTGGGACATCCAAGTCCACCAAAATCGATTCGATCTTTGACAGCCTATTATTGCCCCGGCC
>JBEVVH010000268.1:0-3786 GCA_040507245.1 Candidatus Thiodiazotropha sp. | reverse complement strand
TACCGCCGCTGCCAGCCAGGGAAAGCGAAGCGAAGGCTGGTAGTCCCCGGTAGTCGCGAGGCGATACTGGAAACCCGACGTGCCGTAGGCGCCAAAGGGGATCCAAAGATCGCATCCGAACGCGACGTCCAGTCATTCGGGAGCTGACAACGGAGCGGTGACGAGCTTGCGAAGTCATCGCGTAGTGTCAGTGACCGGGACGGCCGGGGCACTAATAGGCTGTCAAAGATCGAATCGATTTTGGTGGACTTGGATGTCCCAAAATCTTTCATGAGATCGAAGACTCGCTTGCATTGGGTCTGAATCCCTGAGCGGTGGCGTTGCTCGCGCCAAAGTTCAGAAAGCTTTGAAATTGAGCTGCGGTGACACGATTATTGCAGGTGCCGTTACCCGTGTCGTTGTAGTACACGTGGGTGAGATTGCCTGCATCGTCATATTCATAACCTGTAACGTTAACCGCATGAAAACCGGTCTGGGTACCCCAGCCGGGTAAGCCTTGTACATCACCATTGGCGATCACCCCGCGTCCCTGGGAAAGTGCAAGTTCATACTGGCCGATCTGCGCACCGCTCGAAGTCGGAGGAATGTTGGAAGCGGGTACACCGTTGTTGGTCAGAATTGCGGCTTGTTGCGTATCAGTGGTGCCACCACTGAAAAAGGGCTGATTCTGGGCTGTCACCGCGGTGCCATTTACATTGCTGCCTATGGCGGGCTGTGCTGCGTTGCCACCGGTAATGGCATTGTTCATCATCGCTTCCTGTCCCGGGTTGGCTCCGGTGGCCTGCTGCACGATCTGGCGCGAGGACTCGATTCCACAGTTGTTGTAGCTTTGTCCCGGAGTATTGGAGGCGAGTGGGCTGCCGCTTGGGTCGGTGGAGCCGGGAGCCGGATTTCGCCCCGCGGCCATATTCTGACAGGCCTGGTTGCCAAGCCTGGGATTGCCGGTTACCCCGGCCAGGCCGATCAAGACCGTGACGCAACCCGGTGGCATGATCACAGACCCTGGATGGGTGCCTGAATCTGTGACCCGGGCAGCAGGCATGTTCATGATGGGAACGGGAAAGGCGCCACGCAAAATGGGATTGGGGGTGGGCACCGGAGTAATGCACAAACTGAAATCACCCATACGCGCCGCGGGTTGCCCCCCGATCAAAACCGTTACCGCTCCAGGGGGCATGATGGGTAGCCCGGGTGGTGGGGCATGCGGAAGCGGCGGTACCACAGGCAGTATTTGCGGCAGCATGCACATGATGCCGTCACCTACTCGGGCAGCGGGTTGTCCGCTCATAGTCTGCTCCTTCCGGTTCGTTTCATGTCCGTAGCGTCGTCTGCTGCTCAGGTGTTGATTTTGACCATCGTGCCCTTGATCGTGATGATGCCGCCCGCGTCGATATGCACTTTACCGGCTGCCGTTGCAAAGGTGACATCGGTCCCCAGGACCTTGATCTTGCCGCCCGAGTCCATGGTGATCGACGAGGCGCCGGTTTTGATAGTCACATTGCTGCCGGCCTCCAACTCGTAGTTGGCGCCGACGTTGAGGATGTAGTTGGCGTTGAGGTTACTCACCTTGTCGCCGGTGACATCCTCTTTGAGTTCACCGCCGACCTCCAGCGAGCAGTCGCTGCCGACAACGGTGCTTCTCCCTCCGACCACGGTCTCGACCTTGGCGCCACCCACCTCTTCGGCCTTGGCTCCGGCGACAGTTTCGTTCATCGCACCGCCGACAGTGACCTGGTAGAGCCCGCCAATGGTCAGTTCCTTGGCCGCACCAATGGTCTCCATGCTGTTCACGCCAATGGTTTCTGACTTGTTCAATCCCACCGTGAGCGTCTGGTTCATGCCAACCGTGTGCTGCATGTCGAGGCCGATGGTCTCGGTGTGATTCTTCACGACCGTGACGGTTTTGTCATTTTTGACCTGCTCGGTTTTATCATGACCGACAGTGAGTGAGCGGTTGTAACCGACTGATTCAGTGCGGCTGCTCTCGGTGATATTGGTGTGGTTCTTCTCTGCGTGAATGTAGAGTTCTTCGGAACCCTTTTTGTCTTCGAAACGGATCTCGTTGAAGGTGTTGGTGTTACCGCCTTTGGTACTGCGGCTCTTGATGCCGCTCTGAGTCATGTTTTCCGGCAATTCGTAAGGGGGCATCTGGTCTGCGTTGTAGACCCGTCCGGTGATGATGGGCCGGTCCGGGTCGCCCTCGAGGAACTCCACGATCACCTCCTGGCCGATACGTGGAATATGCATCGCACCCCAGCCCTTGCCCGCCCATACCTGGGCGACCCGCACCCAGCAGGAACTGTTCTCATCGCTGGCGCCGTAGCGGTCCCAATGGAACTGGAGCTTTACCCGGCCGAATTCATCGGTATAGATCTCCTCGCCCGATTTTCCCACCACGACCGCGGTTTGCGGACCCTGCACCATGGGTTTGGGCGTGATACGGGCGGGGCGGTAACTGGCCTTGCTGTCCATCGCGCTGAATTCACAGGTATACAGAGGTTCCTCGGCGATCTCCGGTACCGATTCGAAAGCATCCGAATGCAGGGTGTGGGTGGCGCCGGTGACCAGGTACTCCTTGTTCTGATCGCCCCGGGGGTGATCGGTCAGGGTGAACAATCCGCCGGTGGTGACGCCTCGGGCGTTGCCTTTCGCGGCCAATACTTCGTGTTGGACCTGAAGCTCCTCGATGCGGTGTTTGGCATAGGATTCACCGTCCGATGCCTCGCCATATTCACCCGGATAATCGAAAATCTCCAGATCGGAGTAGGGATGGCTTCTGGGCAGTGGGGCATTCGTGGAGAGGTCTGTTTTAGGATTCTGAAAGTTGTAATCCGTGTGTGCGTACCAACCCGGCTGTACGGAACGTGTGAAGGTCCAGCTGTGGACATAGTCGCGATGCCGGCTGGCGCCTGCTTCGGTTTCGGCCAGATATGGAATGTCAGGATAGGCGTCCAGGACGGCGTGTGAACTGTAGTCGTCGCACAGGATCAGGATGTGCTTGCCGGCCACGTGTTTGAAATAGTAATAGATGCCTTCCTGCTCCATCAGGCGGCTGACGAAGTTGAAATCGGTCTCCCGATATTGAACACAATACTCCCACTCCCGGTAACTGGCGCTGAGGTGATCTTCAAAGTCGGTAAAACCATTATCACGGAACACCGATTTGATGATGTCAGGTACGGTTTTGAACTGGAAAATCCGGCAATCTGAGGTGCGTGTCAGGAGCCACAGCCAGGGTCTCAGGGTGGCCCGGTAGTGGGCGAAATAGGCGATATGGCCGACTTGGGAGAATTGACTGACAAAGCCGTTGAAATAGCGTGTGCTGGTGTTGACCATGTCGACTTCGACGGTCATCTTCTGGCCCAGCAGGGTATTGTGAGCTACTGCGTCATTGTCGCTTAACAGATCAACTGTGAATTCAAACAGCCGGCCGAGTTCCTCGCGGGCCTCCATTCTGAGAATCAGGAGTTCATCAGGACCCAGCGGGGTCTTGATCCGAAGTTGGCGATTGCTCTGTGTGAAGGCCATTGAAGACTCCTGTCGGATGTGTTGAGTCTATTCGCTTAAGTTCAGTATGTGACTGAGAATAGCTTTGGTCAATTGAATTGAACAGGTACTTTGTCACAACTGTCTGCTGGACGGGCATTGGTGAAGATGTGGATGATTGTCGGCCAGGTGATTGTCTATTCGAATATTTATTATTAACCTGGCGACTAAGTATATCTGATATACTCCTCTTCCATGGAAGAGAAAATCGATGCAAGAAAATTACCACGCGAAGTGCTT
>JBEVVH010000267.1:0-3789 GCA_040507245.1 Candidatus Thiodiazotropha sp. | reverse complement strand
AGGACAGTGTGTACGAATGTTCATCGAGGCCCAAGGTCCGAAGTACCTTACAAAGAGGCCGGATATACGACAGCAAACCTGTCCCTGACATTAACCACAAGATGCCTTGCAAATGGGGAGGAGACCATATACGGGTGTAGCAACGCGTAACCCGGGAGAGAGTGGCACCAACTTGATTCTGCTCTGCGAAGTCAAGCTACCGACACACTCCGAGCTCACTTCCCGGGTTCCGCTTCGCTGCACCCGAGCTACGGTACCACCACGCCCTGTAACCCGGGGAATCGTTAATACGGATCCCAGGTACAAACGTACCGACCATCCCGCTTTTCAATCAAAACAAAAAAGGGGCCCTCAGGCCCCTTTTACATGTTTCAAGATAGCGGTTCAGGCACTGGCTTCAATCGAGCCACCTTTGCGCACTTTCCAAGCCGGGAAGAAACGGGCGGTGGTGCGCATGTAGCGGATGTAGCGCTCACCGAAGGCACGGACCAGATCCTTCTCCTCGTGATACACACCGATCAGGATGTAGGAGGACATCCCCAGGGCAAACAGCAGGTGACCCACGGTCATCACCGGAGTGAACCAGATCCCGATGAACGCCCCGGTCATGATGGGATGACGTACGTAACGGTACAGAGAATGGACCTTGAAGGGCATCGGGGTGTAGTCCCGGCCGCGGAAGTAGAGCCACACCTGACGCAGACCGAACAGATCGAAATGATTGATCAGGAAAGTGGCGTAGAGCACCAGCACCCAACCCGACAGCCTCATACCAAGCAGGCTGTAGTACAGCGTACTATCTTCGGCCTGCCACACCACACCGGGCATCGGCTGCCAACCCAGGCACAGGGCATAGGTCACCGCCGCCGTGGCCATCATGTAGGTGCTGCGTTCCGCGGCCTGGGGCAAGAAACCACTCAGCCAACGTTTGAATTTCGGCCGCGCCATGACGCTGTGCTGGAAGCCGAACAGCACGATCAGACCGATATTGACCCCCGCAGCGAGCCACACCGAACCCGGCTCACCCCCATCGATGCCGTGCAGCAGGCCCACCTCCGGGATCAGGTTGAACAGGAATGCGATCAGATAAACCAGGGCGGAAGACCCCAGGTTGTAGTTGATAAAGCCGTAGAACAGTACGCTGATTTTTTTCATGATTTCGATCCTCTCTTGGTATTTATAGTGATTTACATAGCGACCAGGCTTGCCTTGTGCCCCTGTCCCCTGACCTGCTCCAAGATGCGCATCGAGCCGGTCACTGCGGCGTCATACACCACCATCAACAGCATGGGACGGTGGATGTTGCGGCGGATCGATACGATCCCACGATCCTGGTAGACCTGATGGCTCAGCTGATCGAATTGCTGATCGCTGAGCACCTGGCGGGTGTGAATCAAAATGTCGGTAACCTGATTGTTCATAGCGTTTCTCCTAGATGTTGGTTACGGCATCTGTGTACCGTTGAGTTCATCCTAGGCGCCTGAACCAACCCTCTCTACGCAACAAACTGGAGTTAGCCACTACATAAACCTGACAAACCCACTACACTTTTTGGAGTTGACCTGATCTACACTCTGTAAGAACCACAAACCTATACAATAATCAGGGGGTTAGCATGGAATACGGCCAGTTCTGCCCAATCGCGAAGGCCACTGAAATCCTCGGGGAGAAATGGACTATTCTGATCGTCAGGGAACTGCTCATGGGAGGCGCGCGTTTCAACGAACTGCAAAGGGGATTACGCCTGATCTCACCCACCATGCTCTCCAAGCGCCTCGACAGCCTGGAATCCCACGGCCTGGTCATCAAAAAGAAGATCCCCAACCAGAAAGGCTACGAATACTTCCCGACCCGCTCCTGCGCCGAACTGCTGCCGATCATCAAGAGTCTCGGGGACTGGGGCATGCGCTGGGTGCGAGCCAACATCCTCGACTCGGACTATGACGTGGAACTGCTGATGCTGTACCTCAAGCGCAGCATCAACCCGGAAGGACTGGTGGGTGACGAAACCGTGATCCGCTTCCACTTCACCGATGCCCGGCAATTTGCCGACTGGTGGATCACGGTAAAGCAGGGGATAGTGGAACTCTGCGAAAAAGACCCGGGCAAGGAGATCGATATCTATTTCACCACCACGGTGAAGAAGATGGTCGAGGTGTGGATGGGCGATACCAGCTATCGCAAGGTCATTACCAGCAATGATTTGAAGGTGGTTGGACCTAAGGCATTGATCAACGACATCACGGCCTGGATGCAGAGCAGCATCTTTTCAGGCATCGCTCCAGCCACCCAGATCTAACAGGCTGCTAGTCAGGATTGCTCCAGCATGGGCGTGACCTCATCCAGCCAGGTATCGATTCGCTCATCGGTCAGCAGATGCTGCAGGTGCTGGTCCAGCGCCAGGCCGATAAACCGCTCGTCCACCACGGCACGGGAACTCGTGAATTCGAACCCCTCGGTGGGACTGCTACCCACCAGTTCCGCACCCACAGCCGCGAAGGATTGGTGAAGATCCATCATGGCACTGAGAAAATGCTCGGGATACTGCTCCTGATCCCCCAGACCGAACAACGCCACCCGTTTGCCGGAAAAATCACAACCCTCAAGTCCGGGCAGAAACTCAAGCCAGCTCGCCTCCCGGTTCTTGCTCTCAAGTCCGGGCAACACACCTTCTCCATAGGTCGGGGTGCCGAGAATCAGGGCCGAACAGGCCAGCAGATCCTCAGCGGTTACCCGGTTGACGTTCAAGGGCTTACCCACCCTCTCTTCACCGATCCGGCCTTTCAGTTTTTTCGCGATCAAACGGATGGTACCGGAATCGGTGCCGAAAAATATACCGATCTTTTTCATGATGCTGCACAGGGTTCCTGGTCGTTCTGTAAGCCTGGACGGACGGCCTTGTGCCCCCCCTCCCCGATTCATCCTTACAAGCAAAAACTGCACCAGCACTTTTGATTCCAGATAAGGTACTGAAAATTATAATCATTAACCAGAAATATCATGACATCCCATACCCAGAATGTACGACATCCGACAATGATGTGTGGCGTGAGATTCTCGCCTGTTCAATGTGAGTGTGGCGCTGAGTGCCTTGCGAACAGACGAAAAAAAAGCGGACTTTCGTCCGCTTTTTTTGTTCGGGTCCATGTGACGGACCCGGAAGCAATCCGATCAATTACTTCGCAGGAGCGGCAGGAGCCTGAGCCTGAGGAGCAACCGGAGCGCCGTAAGGAGCACCATAAGGAGCGCCGTAAGGGGCACCGTAAGGAGCGTAACCATAGTAGTAGGGGTTGTTGTAGTAGTTGTTGTAACCACGGCCATAACCGTTGCCGGCGCCACGAGCGCTGCCGCTCATGTTGAAGGAGAAATCGCCGTCGCAGAAACCGTCGCCCATGAAATCATTGCCGTTGTTCCAGCCGTTGTTCCAAGGAGTACCCCACCAAGCGGAAGCGGAAGCAGAAGCGGTGATCAGAGCGGCCGCAGCGGCGATTTTCACGATTTTAGACATTGTTAAGTCCTCAGTTTTCAGGTTTAGAAATTTTTTATAAAGTTTGTACTGCTCACTTCATGGAGCAAAAGAATATTAGTAATTTCTAAAATAATCAATATTAAATTATAAATCACTTCTGATATTCGATAGTTTTTATAAATCCTGGCAAAGACGGCGTCCTTCCGCTCACTAATGACCGGGGACGATGAGACAAGCGAGTCTTCGATCTCATGAAAGATTTTGGGACATCCAAGTCCACCAAAATCGATTCGATCTTTGACAGCCTATTAGTGCCCCGG
>JBEVVH010000266.1:0-3802 GCA_040507245.1 Candidatus Thiodiazotropha sp. | reverse complement strand
GCTTGGGAGTTACTGTGAGATTCCCGTATCTGTCAAACTGTGAATGCCTCCCCAGCAGAGCTGGGGGGTCTCCTATTTGTGTCTAGAATAAGGAGATCTCGGTTTTTGCTAGACTGGTTTCAGATTCACAAAGTACAGGAAACAAGATGACAAGAAATCCCCTGCTTAGTCTCCTTATCATCAGCCTCATCTTATTTGCAACAAGGAACGTCTTCGCAGTGGAAATGCGGCACAACTTCACCCTGACAGGAAACGGCGGTGAAACCGGTTCGGGTTATATCATCTGGGATGATGCCGTGGTCCTTGATGGTAACGAACTGACCATACCCAACATCATCGAAACCACCATCACCATCACGGGAGGCGCGACACCGGGTGGCACCCAGATTTTCGTACTGGGGGATTGGTTGAATTCATCACTCTTTGACACTCCGAACTTTGCGACTGATATCAACATGATCGCAAACAACGGTGCTCAAACACTGACCGCTGCGTTCAACTACAATGCCAACGCATCCTGGGGCTCCCTGATCACCTTCGTGCCCGGCGCAACGGTACCCGCCGCAGCTCCGGTGGCAACCCAACCCATACCCTCCCTTGGTATTCCCGGGTTGTTTCTGATATCCCTGCTAATGGCCCTTACGGGTGTCTGGCAGTTACGCCGGACCCGGACGAATCAGCGCCCCTGAAGCCGGACAAACCGGACTCTAGTATGCGACAGGTTTCGGCCTGTCGCATCAACCTCTGCGCCAGCTCGTACCCTGGGTGCCATCCTCAAGAATAATGCCCGCGGCCTGCAATTCATCCCGAATACGGTCCGCCTCCGCCCAGTTTTTTGCACTTCGCGCATCGATTCGCGCCTGAATCATCGCGTCGATCGACTCATCACTCAATCCTGACGCATCGCTCGGTGCGCCACCGCGCAGATAGGCCTCCGGGTCATCCTGCAGAATCCCCAGCGTGTCTCCCAGGGATCTCAGTATACCGCCCAAGGGTGCTGCGGCTTGCGGGTCGGTCTCTTTGACTCGATTGATCTCTCGCACCAGATCGAACAGCACCGCCAAGGCTTCCGGGGTATTGAAATCATCTTCCATGGCCTCACGAAAGCGGGCTTCGAAAACCTGCCCGGCTGCTCCGGCCGGCACTTCGGGCAGACCCCGGAGCGCTGTGTAGAAGCGGGTCAGGGCCGCGCGGGCATTGTCCAGGTGTTCGGTGTCGTAGTTCAGAGGCGAACGGTACTGACTGGTGAGGATAAAATAGCGGACCTCCTCGGCCCGGTAACGCTCGAGGATCTCTCGCACGGTGAAGAAGTTACCCAGGGACTTGGACATCTTCTCATCATTGATCCGCACGAACCCGTTGTGCATCCAGTATTTGACAAAGGGATGGCCGGTGGCCCCCTCGGACTGGGCGATCTCATTTTCATGATGAGGGAAGGTCAGGTCCGCGCCACCGCCGTGGATATCGAAGGTATTGCCCAAGGCCTGAGTGGACATGGCGGAACATTCGATGTGCCAACCGGGACGTCCCAGACCCCAGGGTGACTCCCAGGCAGGCTCATCCGGCTTGGCGGCTTTCCATAATGCGAAGTCCAGAGGATCGCGTTTCGCGTCGCCGGGTTCAACCCGAGCGCCCACTTGAAGATCCTCAATCGATTTACCGGATAGTTTTCCGTAGCCGGGAAAACTGCGCACATCGTAGTAAACATCCCCGTTGTCCGCCGCGTAGGCATGTCCGTTCTCAATCAGGCGTTCAATCATCGCCAGGATCTCGCCGATATGCTGGGTCGCCTTGGGCTCAACGCTGGGGCGCAGCACACCCAGGGCATCCGCATCTTCGTGCATGGCGGCAATGAACTGTTCGGTCAACTCCAGAAAAGGAACCCCGCGCTCATTGGCTCGTGCAATGATCTTGTCGTCAACATCGGTAATATTGCGCACATAGGTTACCTCGTAACCCAGGGACTGCAGATAACGGTAAACCACGTCGAACACCACCATGACCCGCGCATGCCCCAGGTGACAGAGATCGTAGACTGTCATGCCGCAGACATACATCCGGACTTTGCCCTCTTCGAGGGGTTGGAAGGGTTCTTTTTGGCGGGTGAGATCGTTGTAGACGCTTAACATCTTGGTTCCGACGGATGCTGAATAGGATTCGCGCATCTTATCGAAAAGGCTGATGACTGCCCAGCCTGCAACCGGCCGAGTGGATTCAAAGCATCACTGAGCGTGGCGAGACAGGCTATCGTCAAACAAGCAAAAAAAAGGGTTGGGGACACGCAGCCCCCAACCCTCTACCCAATATGAGCCGGTACTCCGCTCAAACTTTGAATTGATTGACCATTTCGTCGAGTCGCAGGGAGATCTTCGCCACTTCTTCGCTCTCCTTGAGGGTTTCAGAGGTGCCTTCCGCGGTGATATGCGAGACCTCGTTGATGGCAATGATGTTGTTGTTGATCTCGCTGGCCACGGCTGTCTGTTCGGACGCCGCATTGGCGATCTGGGAGTTCATCTCACTGATGGATTCCACCGCGTCGGCAATCTGATGCAGGGCATCGCCGGCTCGGGAGGAATCCGCGACACTCTGGTCCGCCTCTTTCTTGCTTTCATCCATGACCCTTACCGCCTGATTCGAGGAGTTGACCAGTTGCTCAATGATCTCCTGGATCTCCTAGGTGGCGTCCTGGGTGCGTTGTGCCAGGTTGCGCACCTCGTCGGCGACCACGGCAAAACCACGACCCTGTTCACCCGCACGGGCCGCCTCGATGGCTGCGTTAAGGGCAAGCAGGTTGGTCTGCTCCGCAATTGCGGTAATCGACTCGGAAACCTGACCGATGTTCTGCGTACCTGCCGCGAGTTTCTTCACCACTGCCACTGCGTCATCGACGCTCCTTGCCAAGCGTGTGATGGACTCGGAAACCTGGGTCACCACTTCGCTGCCCGCTTGAGCATTACTGCGGGCATCGATCGCCATCTGCTCCGCGCTGGCGGCATATTTGGCCACCTGCTCCGCAGCAATCGTCAGTTCACTCATGGCCCGGGTCAGCTGGCCGGTCTCCCGTTCCTGCTCATCCACACCCTCGCGGGTCTTTTTGGTGACCTGGGCCAGTTGTTCGGCGGAATGGGCCAGGCCGTCCATGGTCACCGCAAGCTCACTGATGGTGGGTTGGAATTTATCCAGCATGGTGTTGACCGCCACCCCAACCCGGCGGAACTCGTCGTTGGCGCCCAGGGAGACCCGGGGTCGCAGATCCGAGTTCTCGCCCACCTTTTCCATGGTCTCTTTCAGACCATTGAGGGGACGAATCACGACTTTTCTCACCACCAGGGCAATCAGAAACAGGCCGATCAGCAACACCAGAAAATTGATGGCGGCACCGATCAGTAACTCGTGGTCAATAGCCTTGTCACGTTCCGCCAGGGTAAAGGTAAGCCGCCCGGCCCCCAGAATCGTCCCTTCCGGGAGGGCATGACACATCAAACAGTTGGTGCCATTGCGATCCTTTACTGCAGCAAAGGGCTCGATAATGGTGATGATGCGATCCCCTTTATCCTCCTTTACCTGTACGATCTGTTCACCGGCCAGGGCACGACGATCCAGATCATCTAGGGGCTTTTCGTGATCGAAACCCACCCCGTACATCTTATTGACCGCTTCAGAGCGCAACATTCGGACTTCAAGCACGCCCTCACGCTTGAGGATCTTTTCCCCAAGCGAGTCTTCGATCTCATGAAAGATTTTGGGACATCCAAGTCCACCAAAATCGATTCGATCTTTGACAGCCTATTATTAACCTGGC
>JBEVVH010000265.1:0-3820 GCA_040507245.1 Candidatus Thiodiazotropha sp. | reverse complement strand
CGGGGCACTAATAGGCTGTCAAAGATCGAATCGATTTTGGTGGACTTGGATGTCCCAAAATCTTTCATGAGATCGAAGACTCGCTTGAAATATCGGATTAATTTAGGACACTACACTAGACTTTCATTTTACAGACTGCATTTATCAACACCGCCTGGATTCTTGGGAGGCAAGATGCCAAACCACGACGACCATCTCCATGGAGCAGGTTACGACGCCCGTCTACAAATTCCGGCCCCTGCCGGCGCCCGGCTGGAGATACGCTTTGCCAATGTGTTGCAGCGTGACCGTTATGATCCCACCCATTGGCGCCGTGAACCCCTCACCCCGATGGCCGGCGAGCCGGACTGGTTTGAGATCGATCTCGAATCCCTGGGTCTGGTGGACGGGGACTACGAGTATGAACTCCTCAAGGATGGCATTCATGACGCCCCGATCGCCGATCCCTATGCTGTGCATATCACCCGTTTCGGGGGTTATCGCGGGATCTTTCAGATCCGTCAGGGGCGGCGATGGCAGCAACCCTTCACCTGGGAGGATGAGTTCACAGCGGGCAACGAGCTGCACAACAATCACCAGTTGGTCATCTACGAGATGCCCATGCGCTGGATGGAGAGCGCCCCGGAAAAGGCCCGTCAGGTCGGGCTAGGCACCTTCGAAAAGGTGGTATTCGCCCACCTCGACCGGCTCAAGTCCCTGGGTATCAACGCCATCGAACTGCTGCCGGTACAGGATTCGCCGGATACCCTTAACTGGGGCTATGGGACGCGCTTCTTTTTCGCCCCCGACATCGACATGGGTTTGCCGGTGGAACTCAAGTTCTTCGTCAAGCAGTGTCACCGGCGGGGTATCCGGGTGATCTTCGACATAGTGATGAACCATGCCCGCAACTGTCCGCTGGCACTACTCGACTACCCGCGTTTTTTCCTCAGCAACAATGATCCGGAGCGCGCCAATCGGGGCGAGGACTACGGCGCCAATCTGTTCCGCTACTGGCCGGATGACAACGGGAGAACCCCGGCACGGGATTTTCAGCGACGCATGGCCGCTTTTCTGATCACCGAGTATCACGCCGACGGTTTCAGGATCGATGAGTTCAAGGGGATCAACCACTGGGAGTTCATCCAACAGTTCCGTGATTATTCCTGGCAGGTGCAACAACAAACCTTCCCTGGCCGGCCGTTCATCGTCGTCGCCGAAGACTCCTGGCGCAGGGCGGTGATCACACACGATAACAGCGCCAATCCGAACGCCCGCAAGGTGACCGATTCGATGTGGAACTTCGCCTTTCGAGACGAACTGCGGCGCACCTTCTCCGGCCATCTCACCACGGCCTGGGGAGAGCCTTCTCGCAGTGAGCGACTCGGCTGGCTAGTGACCGGCGGTCAAACCTGGGATGACTGGAACCGGCATGCAGGCCCCGGATTCCACGACA
Source organism: Candidatus Thiodiazotropha sp. (assembly GCA_040507245.1). Lineage (GTDB taxonomy): Bacteria > Pseudomonadota > Gammaproteobacteria > Chromatiales > Chromatiaceae > Thiodiazotropha. Next base: position 2,385 of record JBEVVH010000265.1, on the reverse strand, counting down.
TCTCACAGGCGGTCAACTACCTGACCTCCCATGACGTCGAGAAGGATGAAGAGCAGCGCATCATGAACTATCTCCTGGCGCCGCTCCTGGAGGCACAAGGCTACCGCGGAAGCGTGGACGATATCCACTGGGTTGCAGACCATCTCGACTCCGCTGCCGACGACCCCCAACGTTTTCTCCACGCTCTGGCGTTGGAACGCCTGCGTAGCGCCTTCTGTCTGCTGCTGACCGCGGTCGGCATACCGATGATCCTGGCCGGAGACGAGTTCGGCGATGTCCACGATCTCGATCACCGCAACTGGCGCCTGAAGATGTCCGATCCGGTCGATTGGGATAGACTCGACAGATCACCCAACAACCGGGCTTTGTGGAACCGGGTGGCCGAGCTGATCAAACTGCGGACAACCCACCCTGCGCTGTGCCGCAACGACACCAGCTTCCTTCACTTTCACACCGATTTCGACAAAAACCAGGGTGCCCGGGTGTTCGCCTATTGTCGCACCCGGGGGGCGGCGCTGGGTGCCGGCGACCAGGTTGTCGTGATCGGCAACATCGGACACCAGTCCTACAGCAGCTATAACCTGCCCTGGCATTGGATGAATTTGGGATCGGTTACGGAAATCGCCCGGCCTCATCAGGGGGAGAAGATTGAGCAGAATGACGCGGGGTCGATCCGTATCTCCCTGGCCCCGTACCAAGTCCGTGTCTTCACCACCTGAGAGACGCTGACCAACAAACGGCACAGGGTGCTGATCCACAAGCAATGTTACTGCTGGCGATTTACTGGATTTGCATGCAACCGTCCTGACAGACTCTGTGACTGATATTTCCATAATGCCGAACGCAACACTCAAACTCACCCTGCTGACCACACTGGTCATGCTGGCCTTCGCCGCCAACTCGCTGCTGTGCCGGGAGGCCCTCACGTCCGACGGTATCGGCGCCGCCAGTTTTACCCTGATCCGGCTTGTCTCCGGAGCGGCCGTGCTCTGGTTATTGATCTTCATCCGTCATCGCAGGACCCACGTCGAGGGTGACTGGCTATCGGCTGCCGCCCTGTTCGGCTATGCCGCAGGCTTCTCCTATGCCTATCTGAACCTGAGCGCCGGAAGCGGTGCACTACTGCTTTTCGGGGCGGTGCAACTGACCATGATCAGCTATGGAATTCTCAAGGGAGAGCGGCTCAGTAGATGGCAGATCTTGGGCGCATTGTCCGCATTTGGCGGATTGATCTGGCTTGTGATGCCCGGTGTGACGACACCCCCGTTGTTCAGTGCAATGCTGATGATCGGCGCGGGTATCTCCTGGGGTATTTACTCCCTGCGCGGGCGGGCGGCGCAGGAACCTACCCTGGCCACGGCAGGGAACTTCGCCCGTTCCGTGCCATTCGCGGTGCTATTGTTCATGTTGCTGTGGGGGCAGAATGAAACTGTGACTGAAACCGGGGTGTTATACGCGCTGGCATCCGACGCCATCGCCTCGGGACTGGGTTATGCATTGTGGTATGCCGTACTGCCCGCCCTGGCCTCGACGACCGCTGCGACTCTGCAGCTGAGCGTACCGGTCATTGCCGCGCTGGGTGGCGCCCTGCTGCTCGGAGAGGCGTTCACACTGCGGTTCGGCATCGCAGCGATTACCGTGCTGGGAGGATTACTGGTATTCATCCTAAACCAACCGCGCATCAAATAAACCGTCACATGAGCGGTTCACGCATGAACTCGAACAGGATGATCAACGGTATTTGCGCAATCCAATCCCCGCAGGTCCGGTATTGATTAGATTGACCAGCTCCGTCTGGCGTCGGGTATGGGTTTTATGAAACACAGACTTCAAATGAGTTTTGATCGTGTTATTGGAAATTGACAGTCTCTCTGCTATTTCAGTCATGGTGAGTCCCTGGCAAAGCAATGCTTCAACCCTTGCCTCGGATTCCGTGAGTCCATACAGTTCTGAGACTATCTCTGAGTTCAAACCGATATCGGGCTGACCGTCCGACAGAAATATCAGAGCACAACGACGGGCATCAAGATCAGCGTCCACCCTATCCGGGTTAAGCGGAGTCACCAGGATAGACAATCGGCAATTGCCCTCCTGGGATTGAAACTTCATGCCACCCGCCACCGGAACGCTACGACCCGACACATCGACCGTCGCCCTTGCAATGATTTGTTGCAGTCGCTGTTGATCGGCCATCACCGCCAGTCTGATACCCTTGACACCCAGGGCAACACCATCGCACAGGGCCAGGATAGATTCCGCCGACTGATTGGCGAACAGCACCCTACCTTCGTTGTTCAGTAACCATCCCCCGGCAAAGCCGGGGGCTTTCGCTGTGAACCGCTCAAAGCGCTCTATTTAACGGAGCCTATCGGCTCCTTGAGCCCC
>JBEVVH010000264.1:0-3823 GCA_040507245.1 Candidatus Thiodiazotropha sp. | reverse complement strand
GGGGGGGGCTGACTCAAGGCCTCGGCATGACGGTCATGGGGCGCCAATCGGCAGGATAAATCGTGCTCCCATGTGCTCCATCTCCACCCCATCCGGACGGATCTCTATGACCCGTGGTCCCTCGCTCAAATAGTCACCTTCCCGATAGCGTTGCATGTTGATCAGCACGTAACGTTTTTCCGGGCGCTGGTCATAGCTGTGAATATCGATGTTCATCGGCGGCAGATTGGAAACGAATCCGGCGGGCATTTCATTCAGCAGTTTGGCCTCGGGCGGCGGTTCGGGAGCGGGCCTGGGCGTAGGCCTGGGAGCCGGTGGCGGCTCAGGTTCCGCAATTGCCGTGACTTCCGGCGGCTGGGTTTCAACCACGTCCGGTTGCATAGCGGGCGTCGGCAGCTGCGGAACAGGTTCAGAAACCGTCCTTTCAGAAACCTGAGAGGTCGACATGTCCGCTCGGGCGTGTTCCGGCCGGGCCGTCAGTTCGGCGCCTGAACTCACAGCAGGCTTTCGCTCATTACTCACTACCGGGGCCTGTTCCCGTACTTCAGGCTCAGACTGGAAACCACCCCCGAGGTAGGCACCGGCCAGGAGCATCACTACGGCAAACAAGCCGAGCATGATCCATCCCATGCGGCCTGCGCCGCCACTGGGTTGATCCCCGGCATGAGACGAAATACCGGGAACCTCCCCCAGCTTGTGCTGCCGCTCCGCCTTTTTCAGGGCTTCCAGTATCAGGGACATCTACCCCTCCCCCCGGTGACTGAAGGGCTGCAGGATCGGGGTCTCATCGGGCAGATCCAGGTTATTGAGGAAGATCTGGGTCTGCTGCCCGGCCACGCCATCCTCGAGCAGGCCATTTTGTCGCTGGAAAGCCTGCAACCTGAGTTTCAGAGCCTCATCGAATCGGTCCAGACCCTGAGGTGGTTGCGGAGCCTGGCCGTCCGCCTTTTCCAGGCGTTCCCGCAACCAGGTCACCGCCTTTCCTGTCGAACCCTGGCCAATCAGGGCCAGCCCTGAGAGCGGTCGCCAGAGCATCACATAGCCCCCTTTCCACAAGGGAGACAGCCGTTCCCGGCGCACCACTCCCTCCCCTTCACCGGTTTTCACCAACAACCAGTCATCATCCACATGCGTGAGAATCAGTAGACGTTCCTGCTGATCCTGTTTCAATCGGATCAGCATGGGCCGGTTCATGCGCATCAGGGTTTCCCAGGAAGCGCTCGCCACCAGACAGCGCAAACCGTACCCTGAGGCCTGGGCACAGGGTGGCTTGGCGATATCCAATCGGTAGTCCGCATCCCACATGTGGAAAAGCTGCTGATAGATCAGGAAGGTATTCTGAGGATGGCTAAACAATTGCAGCAGATCGACCTCCGCGGGCCCGTCCGACTCCACAGTGGCGAGGTCCGGCTGCGGGTCAGCTTCCACCTCCAGCGTGCTGGCGGAGGCAGCCTGTGCTGCGAGTGCGGGTGAAACGTTATCGAGCTCCCCCCCATCCGCAATCAACCGTTCGTCATCCCCGGGAGCAATCGCCACCTCGGCCTCTGCACCCCGAGAGGTCGTCACCTCACCGGCTTCAGGCACGCCGTCTGGCAATTCAGGCTGATCCCCCAGCTGCATGGGCTCAGACTCGGACGGTTGTTGTGCCTGGGGTTGCGATTTCACGGCCGGGAGACTGCTCTCGATGTGCTCGGGGGAGACTTGCTGACGGGTATATCCATACCAGGCCAGGGCCGTGACCAACACCAGGCCGACACCCAGCGCCAGGGCGCCCCTCCAGCGACGGGACGGCTTGTGGCCCATCACTTCCCGGCCCGCCTGCCAAACCAGCCGGGGTGTGGCTCGCTGATGCCCGGTGGTGTAAAGGGCCAGCAAGGAGCGCTCGCAGATGGTGTTGATGAGCCGCGGAACACCCCGGGAGAAGCGGTAAACCAGACGCATGGCGAATGGAGTAAACAGATCCTCACGCACCCCCGCCACCGCCAGGCGATGGGTGATGTAGCTTCGGGTTTCCGCGAGATTCAGGGGTGAGAGGTGGTATCGGGCGGTAATCCGCTGATCGACCTGACGTAACTCCTTGCGGGCCAGCATCTGCTGCAACTCCGGTTGTCCCACCAGAATGATGCGCAGAAGTTTGTGACGTGAGGTCTCGAGATTGGTCAACAGACGCACCTGTTCCAGCACCCTGGGACTGAGATTCTGCGCTTCGTCCACCACCAGCACGGTATGCCGTCCGGCGCTGTGGGTCTGTATCAGGTGCCGGGTCAGCAGGTCACTGAGATATTTCAGCGAATAGGGCGGCCCCTGGTAATCGATACCCAGTTCGTCACAAATGGTGGCGAGAAATTCCCGTCGCGACAGTCTCGGGTTGAGAATCAGGGCGATATCCACACTTTCCAGCTGTTGGGCCAGCAGACTGCGCAGCAGCAGGGTCTTGCCGGTACCCACCTCTCCGGTGAGCAGCACGAATCCGCCATTTGGCCCGGTGCCGTATATCAGGTGCGCAAGGCTCTCCTCATGACCGCGGCTGAGGTAGAGATAGCGGGGATCCGGGGTAATCGCGAAAGGGTTTTCCTTAAAGCCGAAATCGCTGAATTTCATGGTTGGGAGCGCGGGTCATTCACATCCGTCATCCGCCTCCTCGGTGTTCTGCTTGGCGATCCGGGTGGCCAGTTCCAACCACTTGATGGCTTCCTGTTCGTCCCTCTCAACACCCTTCCCCGACAGGTAGATCTGGCTGAGTTCATTCGCGGCCTTGTAGGAACCACCCTCCGCAGCCCGCTTGAGCCAGTCCACACCTTTCTCCACATCCAGATCCACCCCCTTGCCTGACAGGTAGAGCAGTCCCAGTTGGTATTGTGCTTTGACATGGTCGCGCTTGGCCATGCGATTGAACAGCCGCGCGGCTGCAAGGTAATCCTGAGACTCCAGGGCCGCAACGCCGTCCTCATAGTCGTCAGCGGCCATCAACAGCTTCAGGATTCGAGGATGTTTCATATCGGGTAGTGTACGGGTTGCCGCGAGCCTGAGGAAAACGGTTTGAATGCACATCGACATCGTCCTGATATTCTGACACAGAGCGACGCTAATAATAACCCGATTCCGGTCGCTGGTCGTGCGCTCCGGTTGGCTCGGGGACGCACCTGTACAGCTCACCCCAGGTTTGTCTGTCGAGGACCTGACCGGATACCTCATACCTTCATAACCAGACCCTTTCCCCGTTTATTTACCGCTATTTAAGGGTAAGAATCGGGCCAGGCGTGTCTGCTGGAGCGTTGCTGACCTGGGGGAAAAACCCAGCGATCGGTTGAACAGGGTTGACCCGACGAACCCCGAGGATTTTGATTGAGGTCACAAATATCACCCGACCCCCGGACATGAAAACGGGTTCATTTGCCAGGCTCCGGAATTCGGGTTCCAATCCGGAGACCCCATTCCTCAACACTGAATTTACGGTACCAACATGTACAGAACACTCACCTCCCTGCTGTTCCTGATGCTCTCCCTGCCGGTATTGGCCATGCCCCTGGTCACTCCGGAATGGATCGATGCCCATAAAAAGGACCCGGACCTGGTGTTGCTGGATCTGCAACCGCAACAGAACTACATCCGCTTCCACATCCCCGGCTCGATCAACACCGATGTCAACCAATGGCGCACCGAAAAGCAGGGCCAGCCGAAGGTTTTACCGCCAGTGAAGATACTGGAACAGCTGATCGGCAACCTGGGCATCGGACAAGCGAGTCTTCGATCTCATGAAAGATTTTGGGACATCCAAGTCCACCAAAATCGATTCGATCTTTGACAGCCTATTAGTGCCCCG
>JBEVVH010000263.1:0-3828 GCA_040507245.1 Candidatus Thiodiazotropha sp. | reverse complement strand
CGGGGCACTAATAGGCTGTCAAAGATCGAATCGATTTTGGTGGACTTGGATGTCCCAAAATCTTTCATGAGATCGAAGACTCGCTTGCACTGGGACTCTATGTCCGAAGCAGCCCGCAACCAGGCGGACGCCACCCTGTCAGCCCTGCGCGAGCAGCGGATCAAACTGCAGAAGGCCTATGAGCGTTTGCTGGAGAATTCCGGCCCCGCCTGGGATCAGCTGAAGGAAGGCTTCGGTCAGGCTTATGAAGATGTCAACCGTTCCTGGGAAAAGGCGATGCAGGAGTATGCTGATTAAGCGTTGTCGGATGTTCCCCCCCCGGAGCATGGGGGTCGTAGGTCGGGCTAACCCGACCTACCGACTGCAGGTTACGGCGATTTGATAGTGGGTCTCAGGGTGTCATCGGCATCCGGTGCCGCTGCTGTGCCGCGGCGAACTCCTCCGGGCTCAGGGCGCCGTCCCCATTCGTGTCGATCTCACTGAAAGGTTGGGCATTTTTCAGGTTACGCATCGGGTAACCCGCCATCAGCCGCGCCTCGATGCGTTTGGCCCGGGCCTGGTTGAACTCCTCCTCGTGAATCACCCCGTCTGCGTTGAGATCGAAGTCAGCGAACGTGGGCATCTGCCGCCCCATACCGGGCCCCATCCCCGGGTTGACGGGCGGGTCTGCATAGCCGGGTGAACGTTGCTGCATGCGCTGACGCTGGCCCTGTATGAACTCATCGTAAGTCAGGTTGCCATCCGCGTCCCGGTCGAAGTCGCTGAAGCTGAGCGCTTGCAGGCGCTGCTGACCCGGAATGCTGGCGGATACCGCGCGCTGTTTGTGCAGCGTGTCGAACTCTTCTTGGCTGATGCCGCCACTGCGATCGGTATCGAAGGCACTGAAGGGCAGTGGGCCCCGTTCCGGAGGTGGATTGTCGCCATTCACGGAGGTTGTGAGGATCAGGAGCAGTCCGAGCGAAAGGATCTGGTTACGCGATCTCATCAGTAGGCCCTCCATGGAGATGCGTGATGTGGGATCGGGTGGTGTCCGGCTCAAATCGGCAGATTCGGAATCATCTTCCCGACGGGCAGAGTATAGCTCCCTGAGAATATTCTGTGATTGATGCAGGACAGGGATCGGATCCGCAGCAGACGAATGTCGCGAAAATATGGGGTGCGGACCTGTGATCCCTTCGAACGGTAATCGACTGTGTCAGCCTCGTTTTCGTCCTTCGTGCGTCTGTTTTTCGCCATGGGTACCTCCGTTGTTGTCGTTATTCCCGGCGCTCGCGTGTATGCCAGAGCCGGAGTATGTAAATCGTGTCGTCAGCGATTTCGTACCGCATTTCATATTGGCCGACCAGAATGCGGCGCACCTCGCTCGGCGCGAATTGGAACAGTTGCTCGCCGATGCGGGGATTGCTCAACAGGGTGTCGGGTGCCTTCACCAAAGCCCGCACGGCCTTGATGGCCGCGGGCTTGTTCACGGGCAGTAAGAAATCGTACAGGCGGGTCAAGTCGGAAAGCGCCTTACTGGTCCATTTCAGGACCATCAGCGCGGTGCCGGCAGGGGATTGTCGGAGTCCAGGCTTTCGGCCCACGCCTGGGCGGCTTGGTGATCGGTGACGCGGCTGGCTTTCACGTCGGCCATGGCTTCGCGTGTCAGCCGGTCACGTTCTTCCTCCTGCGCAACCCAGGAGGAAAGGGCCTGCTTCATGATCCAGGCCCGCGACCGCTCCAGCTTTCCGGCCAGCCGGTCCACCTGGTCCGCCAGGGGGACCGGCACATGCGCTGTCAACACGCGGGTATCTGTCTTTGACATTGGTTCAGCCTCTTGCAGTCGATTAGTAAATAATCACAGTGATTAATAATAAATCATCGCGTGAAAACATCAACCGGAAAATGGCCCTCAGAAGAGGGCCATTTGTTCGCCGCCGATGGACGCGGCCACCGCCGTCTTAACCTCGGGGAGATCGGCGGGAGCCACCGGCATCGGGAGGTCCGCCCGCGAGTAATGGCAATAGGTGGACCAGGCGGCGGGATCGCCCAGGGTGTTCCCGTGATAGGAAACCAGCTCGCCAAGCTGGAGCTGGTGAACGAGCAGGGTGGAGAGCACCTGACAGGGGTATATGCGGGCGCAACGCCAATCGATGTCAACGCCAGTGAGGGAGACCAGCGCCAGGGCCTCCGGGCCGTGGGTCTCACAGATGTGATTGGCGGATGCCAGCAGCAACCCTCCAGCGCCGACGGCCGGATCGCAGATGCGCGTCAGTCGGTCGCTGGACAGGGGCGTGGTCCCCATGTTCAGAGTGGCCAGCAGACGGGCAATCTCGAACGGCGTGAAAAACTGGCCGGTACCCTTCTGGTGGTACCGGGAGACCGGCTCCATGTGGACCGGCCCCAGGATGTCGGTAAACGGCGCGGCGGAATAGACCTCCTTAGCGTAAAGGCCGGAGAGTGTGAACAGCACCTCCCGGACCGGCTTTTTAGGGATTTCGTGCTCGGCCAGGCGTTTGCCGAAACCGGCCATCACGTCGTCAAGCATCAGGTCAAACCATTGTTCCGCGCGCAGGCCCTCAGTCCCATGCAAGCGGATCAGCTCTTTTGCCAGATTATTCATGTCATGTACTCCAGGAAGGGAAAGCCAACAAGCGAGTCTTCGATCTCATGAAAGATTTTGGGACATCCAAGTCCACCAAAATCGATTCGATCTTTGACAGCCTATTAGTGCCCCGGCCGTCCCGGTCACTGACACTACGCGATGACTTCGCAAGCTCGTCACCGCTCCGTTGTCAGCTCCCGAATGACTGGACGTCGCGTTCGGATGCGATCTTTGGATCCCCTTTGGCGCCTACGGCTCGTCGGGTTTCCAGTATCGCCTCGCGACTACCGGGGACTACCAGCCTTCGCTTCGCTTTCCCTGGCTGGCAGCGAATGAATCCTTTCCTGGTGTTGAAACGGGGGTAGCAGAGGTCCAGGGCCTGGCGGAGGCCGCAGCTAAGGGACGACCGAAGGGAGGAGTCTGAACGGGCGAGGGCAGGGCGAAGCGAACCCTTGACCGGCGCGAGGGGTATCCCCTTAACAAGCCAAGCGGAGCGCGGAGCGTCACGGACGCGGAGGCATCAGGGATGCGAAGGGCTTGTCCCTGACCGATAGGGAAGGGATGTAGCGATAGCGGAACCCGCAGGCGAAGCGAACAGCCCGGCCCGCAACGCGGGGGATGCGCGAAACGCATATAAACGGTAAAATTAGCAGTCAAAAAGGAATTCCGATATATCGAAACAACAAACGCGGAAATTTTAGCCGCTAAAATTAACGATCCCGACGATACAGGAACGCGGTGTACAAATACATATTTTTCACGAATGTGCTCAAGTGTCTTGAAGAGCGCGACATGACAAAGCAGGAACTGTCAGATCGTTCGGGCGTGTCTATCTCATTTCTATCCGACCTTACAACCGGGAAGGGCAATCCATCCCTAGAAAAAATGGCAGCGATTGCCAACGCATTAGAGGTCTCACTTCCACTATTGCTCGAATCCACGGACATGGACACCAAGACATTGGAGGAGTTGGCCGGAAAGAAGGTAAAAAGCAGCTTACCTCACGGCTTTGTAAGGGTGTGCGCGGTCCTTCCTGAATACCAGGCATTCATCGTGAGGCGTTGGGAAAAAGCACGCGAGAAAAAAAGACAAGGGTTAAACGCCAAGAAGAGTAATTAAGGGAGAAAGTAACGAAGGGAAGCTGCAAGCGAGATCTTCGATCTCATGAAAGATTTTGGGACATCCAAGTCCACCAAAATCGATTCGATCTTTGGCAGCCTATTAGTGCCCCGGCCGTCCCGGTC
>JBEVVH010000262.1:0-3854 GCA_040507245.1 Candidatus Thiodiazotropha sp. | reverse complement strand
CCGGGGCACTAATAGGCTGTCAAAGATCGAATCGATTTTGGTGGACTTGGATGTCCCAAAATCTTTCATGAGATCGAAGACTCGCTTGTCTATGGGGTCGATCCCGAACAGTACCTGATGATCTATATGAATCTCGGTCGAGAGGTGTGCCGACGCCTGCGGGATGCGGACAACCGGCTGTTTATCAACCGCTGCGCCGGTGACGCTGCCGGGGAGTAGTCCTGCAACCTTTAACAGACATTTGATCTGATTGGATGGCTCATATGGCGTTACGCAGTCCCAGATTATCCGGGTGGGGATTCAGATAGACCTGGCGTGACATGTACTCATCCGGGTGCAGCCGGAAATAGTGTCTGAACAGGGTGATGGGCACCACCAGGGGAGTCTCGCCCCGGCGATAGGATTCGATGCTCGCCACCAGTTCCTCCTTGTCCTCCCGGCCGATGCGCTTTTTCAGGTATCCAAGGATATGCTGCAGCACGTTCACATGCCGACGACGGTTGACCCGCCGCTTCAGGGTCTGCATCAATTCATCGAAATAGGCACCGGCCAATGCGTCCAGGTCAGCTCCGGAGAGGTTGGAGAGTCCGCGTCCCAGGCGCTGGTAGGCCGCCTGTGAGTGGGTCATCACCAGGTACTTGTGCCGGGTGTGAAACTCGATCAGGCGCGCAGCACTCAGCCCCTCCTGCATCAGGTTCTGCCAACGCAGGGTGACATAAACGCGGTTGACAAAATTCTCCCGCAGTACCGGGTCGTTCAAACGACCTTCCTCTTCAACCGGCAGGTTGGGCCAGGCCTGCATCAGGGCCTGGGCAAAGATGCCGGTACCCTTACGCGGTGCCGGACCACCCTTGACCGGGTAGACCTTGACCCGCTCCATGCCGCAGCTGGGGGAGCTTTTCTTCAGGATGAAACCGCACAAATCGCCCAGATGGGGGGTCTGTTCATCGGCGTAGGCGAGCATGCGTTCGGTCAGGTCCCAGTCCGCATTCTCAACCCCCACCAGATGCGGGGATTCGGCTTCACCCATCAGGCGGATCGTGGGGCGGGGCACCCCCAGGCCGATTCCGGTTTCCGGGCACAGCGGCCGGTACTCGAAATGGGCGCCCAACTGGTTGATGATGAAAGCGTCAGCCTTGTGGCCGCCGTCATAGCGAACCTTGTGACCCAACAGGCAGGCGCTGATACCGAGGATGGGCTTGGTCGTGGTCATTAGTTTCGTCTGCTGTTACTGGGAATATATGGGCGGGACCGTCCGTCCCCTGGGAATTGTTATCTGATCCTCTCCCATCTTTCAAGGGCACTTTTACGGGTGGCTGCCAGGTCCACGATGGGCATCGGATAGTCCTTGCCGAGGCGAATCCCGGCTCCGCTCAGGAGTTTTTTCTCCGTCTCCCAGGGGGTGTTCAGCTTTCTGTCCGGCAATCCGGCAATCTCCGGTACCCAATAGCGGATGTATTCGCCATGGGGATCGAAGCGTTCACCCTGGCGTAGCGGGTTGAAAATGCGGAAATAGGGGGCGGCATCGGCGCCGCAGCCGGCGCACCACTGCCAACCCATGCCGTTGTTCGCCAGATCCGCATCGACCAGGGTATCCCAGAACCAACGGGCCCCTTCGAGCCAATGCAGTCCCAGGTTCTTGGTCAGCAGGGAGGCCACGATCATGCGCACCCGGTTGTGCATCCAGCCGGTATGCCAGAGTTCCCGCATCCCGGCATCGACGATGGGGATACCGGTCTGTCCCTTCTGCCAGCGTTCCAATTGTTCCTGCGCCTGGGCACGATCCCGCCAGGGAAAGTCCCGGAAGCGGCTGTCGTAGGGGGCCTGGTCCGTGTCTGGAAAGTGCTCCAGCAGGTAGGCGGCGAATTCCCTCCAGGCGAGTTGTCTCAGCCATTCCGTGCCGTCGCTGCCGCGCCCCCTGCGGCCACTGACCTCATCCCGGTGTGCTGCGATCCCCTGGAGCAATTGCCTCGGGCCGATCTCCCCGAAGTGCAGGTGCGGGGAGAGCCGGGATGTACCCAGCAGATCAGGCCGGTCACGCCACTCCGGATAGTCCTCTATGGCCTTCTGGAGAAACTGCTTGAATCGCCGCTGGGCACCGGCTTCGCCCGGTTTCCAGGCCTCATAAAACCCCTGATCCCAGCCGATGTTCGGTAGCAGCTTCAGGCTGTCGAGGGAAGATGTGGCAATCTTGCCTGGCGGGGAGGGGAGGATCTTGGGCGCACCCGTAGGCCGATCCTGAGGAAAGCCGTGAGTCTGCATGGCTTTCCAGAACGGGGTGAACACCCTATATGGGGTGCCGCCACCGGTCATCAGCGGCGCTCCTTCGATCAGCCGGTTGGCCTCATGTTCCTCGACCTCGATTCCCAGCCTGGTCAATGTCTCCCGCAGATTCTGGTCACGTCGCTGGTTGGCGGGCTCGGGGAGGCGGTTCCAGCATATGCGGTTGACCTTGGCCTGTTCGGTGATGCGTTTGAGAATCGCCAGGCTGTCACCCTGAGCGATGAGCAGTTTCGAGCCTCTTTTGCGCAGGGATTCATCCAATGCGCCCAGGCTGTGATGCAGCCACCAGTGGCTGGCGCCCCCCGGTTGCCAGGGCGCTTCCTCATCGGGCGCGTGGATATACAGGGGGATCAGGTGGTTGGCATCTTTGAGCGCCGCCCGCAGGGCCGGGTTGTCTGACAGGCGGAGATCGCGTCTGAACCAGAGCAGGGTAGTGGTCATCGGGCCTTCCGCAAAGGCATGGGTTGGTCGTAAACGGTGGGATACTGCCCACACAGGCTATGCGGCCTACATTAACACAGGATCAGCGGGGCATCCGCTTGGGCGTTCTGGGGAAATCCTTTGACGAGAGTTGTGGATTCAATCGCAGAGGTCACGATGGATCAGTTGAGCCAGACACCCTTCGAGGCGAACCACTTCTTGTCGATGCGCCAGCTGACCTTCTCGATATCCTCCCGGGCGAGGATCAATTTGCGCACCTTGCCCTGTATCTCGCCCAATTCCTTCTGTGCCGCGATTACCTGCGGATCCTGGTCGCTCTTGGTGCTCAGGGAGGGTTTGATCATGCCTAGGAACTGGATCGCGGGTACCGCGTTGGTGCGGGGGGTTGAGACATAGGCGGTGGTGCCCACGATCTGCATGACGTGGAACGGGTACGGGTAGCTCGAGATCTGCGGGTCCTTGCTGAGGGTGTCGTTGATCTCACCGATACGGAAATCCAGGGTCATCAGCCAGGCAATCAGGCCAAGCAGCAGGATACCGCCCAATATCCCCGCATAGATTTTAGTGCCTCGGTCCAGGCTCATCGTTGCTTCTCCCATTGGAACAGGGTGGATGTCGCATGCCATTCAAACTAGAGGAACCGCTGGATGGACTCAATGACAATCCTCAGCCGGACACTATATCCGGGTGGTATGCTTCGCTGCAGAGGTCGGAAAAAGCCTGATGCATTTTGAGTTTTGAGTTGAGGTGTTCGCTGCGCTCACGGATTTTTATCTCCCCCTCTCCCTGGCCCTCTCCCGCAAGGGGAGAGGGGACCCTATGATCAGGATCGGAGGGAAACGGACAGTTTGAATTCACAAACGAATGTGAACGATTGTGTAGCCCGGGTGAAGCAACGCGCAACCCGGGATCCGGCAGAAAACGAAGAATTGCAGGACAATACAAAACTCTCCAGGTGTTACTCTGCCTCCCTCTCACGAAGATCAATGCAGCATGGCATGGCTGACTTATTCCGGACACCGCTGATTCACAGAACCAATGACCAAGCGAGTCTTCGATCTCATGAAAGATTTTGGGACATCCAAGTCCACCAAAATCGATTCGATCTTTGACAGCCTATTAGTGCCCCG
>JBEVVH010000261.1:0-3978 GCA_040507245.1 Candidatus Thiodiazotropha sp. | reverse complement strand
CGCTACCGCGAAAAAAACATGCTTTGCCAAATCCACGCCAATTGTCATAACATTTTTCATGGTCTCTTCCTCTTCTCATTTTGATTGACCGTAACTTCAATCATGGCGCATTACGACGCCGTTATTGAGGGGGGAGGAGACCATTACATCGGGCTACGTTGCTCGGGCCAGACGGGAATCTCAAAAGGAGCGAGTCTCACCCGTGTAGCCCGGGTGAAACAAAGTGGAACCCGGGATCCGGCAGAATGCGAAGCACTGTGGGATGATATTGTCTCGTTCCCACGCTCTGCGTGGGAACGCATACCCAAGCCAAGAGGTACCGATAAGATCTGAGTGGCCCGCCGGGCCTATCAGGCTGTTGAAATTCTACTCAGACGGTACGATGCTGCGTTGAAAACCGCCTCAAAATGCTCATTTACTCCAGTAAACTGCGCTTTTTCAGCGGTTTTCGCCTTGTCTCGCACTCGTCTGAGCGTATTTCAACAGCCTGCTATGTCTGTGTTCCCACGCAGAGCGTGGGAACAAGTCTTAGTCGTTGAAGGGCGCCGTTACTGGATCATTTTCCGCAGCACATAGTGGAGGATGCCGCCGTGTTTGAAGTAGTCCACTTCGTTGGGCGTGTCGATCCTGACCGTAACCTGGAAAGAACGGCTTGACCCATCGGCGGCATGCGCGGTCACGCTGAGCTGGTGACCGGTTTGATCCCCCGGATTGGGAATGTCGAAGGTCTCCTCACCGGTCAGACCCAGGGTCTCTGCGTTTTCACCGGACAGGAACTGCAGCGGGAGTATGCCCATGCAGACCAGATTGGTGCGATGGATGCGTTCGTAACTCTCGGCAATCACCGCACGGATACCCTGCAGTGCCGGTCCCTTGGCGGCCCAGTCGCGGGACGAACCGGAACCGTACTCCTTGCCGGCGATGACGATCGCCGGAACGGATTCTTCCTTGTAGCGCATTGCCGCATCGTAGATGCTCATCGGCTCTCCGGAAGGCAGGTGGCGAGTCACGCCGCCTTCGCTGCCCGGCAGGAGCTTGTTGCGCAGGCGGATGTTGGCAAAGGTGCCACGCATCATCACCTCGTGGTTGCCGCGTCGTGAACCATAGGAGTTGAAGTCCTCCGGCTTGACGCCCTGCTCGGTGAGATAACGGCCCGCCGGGCTGTCCTTCTTGATCGCCCCGGCCGGAGAGATATGGTCCGTGGTGACCGAGTCGCCGAGCCAGGCGAGACAGCGCGCGCCGCTGATGTCGGTGACCGGTGCCGGTTCCAGGGACATATTCTCGAAGTAGGGCGGGTGACGGATGTAGGTCGAATCGGGATCCCATTCGAAACGTTCGCCACCGGGCGCCTGCAGGGCCTGCCAGCGCTGATCCCCGTCGAACAGGGTGGCATAGCTCTCCTCGAAGGCCTCGCGATTGAGATTCGCGGCGATACAATCCGCAATCTCCTTGCTGCTCGGCCAGAGATCCTTCAGATAGACCGGTTCTCCGGAGGCGCTGGTGCCCAGGGGCTCGCTATAGAGGTCGATGTTCATTGTGCCGGCCAGGGCATAGGCGACTACCAGCGGAGGCGATGCCAGATAGTTCATGCGCACTTCGGCATGCACCCGGCCCTCAAAGTTGCGGTTGCCCGAAAGCACCGAGGTAACCGTCAGGTCTCCGTCACTGATCGCCTTTGAGACTTCGGCGGGCAGCGGGCCGGAGTTACCGATACAGGTCGTACATCCGTAGCCCACCAGGTCGAAGCCGAGGGATTCCAGGGGCTTGTCCAGACCTGATTTCTGCAGGTACTGCATCACCACCCGGGAGCCCGGGCCGAGTGAAGTCTTGACCCAGGGTTTGACCCCGATACCCAGGTCCACCGCCTTCTTGGCCAGCAGGCCCGCACCGAGCATGACCGCCGGGTTCGAGGTGTTGGTGCAGGAGGTGATGGCGGCAATCACCACGGCGCCATCGCTGATCTCGACCGGAGTACCGCCAATGCTGGTGGCAGCGCTGTGGGTCTCGCCCTTGTTGAAGGTCTTTACCGCGTCCACGAAAAAGGATTGGGCCGATTTCAGGGGTACCCGGTCCTGGGGGCGTTTCGGTCCGGCCAGGCTGGGTTCGATCTGGGAGAGATCCACTTCCAGTGATTCACTGTAGACCGCTTCTGCGGAATCCGCCGTGTGGAACATCCCCTGTGCCTTGGCATAGGCCTCGACGAGTGCGATCTGCTCCTCGCTGCGGTTGGTCAGGCGCAGGTAGTCCAGGGTTTCCTGGTCGATGGGGAAGAGACCGCAGGTCGCGCCATACTCAGGCGCCATGTTGGCGATGGTCGAGCGGTCGCCCATCGGCATGGCGGCGATGGCCGGGCCGTAGAATTCGACGAACTTACCCACCACCCCGTGTTGGCGCAGACGTTCGACGATGGTCAGCACCAGGTCGGTGGCCAGGCAGCCTTCCGGCAGGCTGCCGGTGAGTTTCACACCGACCACCTTGGGGATCAGCATGGAAACCGGCTGACCCAGCATGGAGGCCTCCGCCTCGATGCCGCCCACACCCCAGCCCAGCACGCCGATGCCGTTGACCATGGTGGTGTGAGAATCTGTGCCCACCAGGGTGTCCGGAAAGGCCTGCAGTGTGCCATTGCGCTGTTCGGCATAGATGACCCGGGCCAGGTACTCCACGTTGACCTGATGCACGATTCCGGTGTCCGGTGGAACCACCTTGAGACTGGAGAACGCCCCCTGGCCCCATTTGAGGAATTCGTAACGCTCCTTGTTGCGCTGAAATTCGAGTTTGGCATTCAGTTCGAAGGCATTCTCGTCACCGAAATGATCCACCTGCACAGAGTGGTCGATGACCAGTTCCGCGTCCTGCAGCGGATTGACTTCAGAGGACTTGCCTCCCAGAGTGACCACTGCGTCGCGCATGGCCGCCAGGTCCACCACCGCCGGAACGCCGGTGAAGTCCTGCATCAGCACCCGTGCGGGGCGGTACTGAATTTCTTTGTTGGGCTCAGCCTGGGGATCCCATTCCGCCACCGCGCGGATGTCATCGGCGGTAACCGTCAGGTTGTCTTCGTGCCTCAGCAGATTTTCCAGCAGAATCTTGATCGAGAAGGGCAGGCGATGGGTGTTTTCCAGAGCGTCCAGGCGAAAGATCTGATAGGTATTCTCCTGCACCTTCAGTTCGCTTTCCGCACCAAAGCTATTACTCATTCGGGTCTCCTGAATTTTTTTAATAACAATAAGTTATAATCGTAAGTTAAGGTTGTTTGTGTTTTTCTGCCCAGAATTGAAGCAAGACGATATGCCCGTTGGAGGGCTTTTTTGTTCAGTGCATCATAAACCGTGACAGGGGGATCACCAAGTGCCAGCCGGTCATTCGTCGCGGCAATGGCTGAGGTGGCTGAGTTACATACGGTCGAGTATCAGCTTCAGACTGTCTACATAGTGCGACCGGCCGAACAACAGCTGTCGCCGACGGCCACCGGTCTGGCGCCACAGCATGGCGGAACGGACGCCGGACAGCAGCAGGGCGCGGATCTTGTTCACGTTGTCGTTGTTCTGCAGATAGATGGTCTCGCCACTGACCATGATGCGGGGTTTCAGCGTACTGATGTTCTCCGCGTAGATATCCGCCAGTGCGGCAAGAATATTGCTGTGAGTTTCGGGAAAATGGGCCAATCGGGCCGTGATGGTGGTGATGCCTTCCCGGATACGGTTCAAGTGTTCGTGCTGACGGCTGAGTTTGCGTTCCAACTGGATCAGATTGAGCAGGTAACGGGTCAGTTCATCATCCCGGGAGACGGCGCCGCTGAGTTGCTTGTAGGCAAGACGCAGACCCTGGGCGATCCCATAGATGTCACCGAACACCCCCGCCACCGATGGAGCTTCGAGCTCGAACAGGCTCAAGCGAGTCTTCGATCTCATGAAAGATTTTGGGACATCCAAGTCCACCAAAATCGATTCGATCTTTGACAGCCTATTAGTGCCC
>JBEVVH010000260.1:0-4022 GCA_040507245.1 Candidatus Thiodiazotropha sp. | reverse complement strand
TTTGGCGCCTACGGCTCGTCGGGTTTCCAGTATCGCCTCGCGACTACCGGGGACTACCAGCCTTCGCTTCGCTTTCCCTGGCTGGCAGCGCGTGAACGTCGCAATGCCAGGCGAACCGTTCTATGACTGCCCAGACACTGGGCATATTGGCAAATATGAAATAAATTCACATACTTAACATTATTCGATACTATTGGGGAAATTAACCCTTTCAGGGGGATGCTTTTTCACCCAACACCTCACCAGGGCGCCCCAGGCAACCTCGGTGGTGACCTGCATGAGGCGGATCATGCGGGTCGCGGAAGTCCGGTCAGGGGTAACGCCAGGCATCCCCATTCCCAGAGGATCGCCATGTATCATTTCCGACTCCACCCCTTGCTCGTGAAATGTTCACTGGTCGCTGTAATCGGGCTGCTCGTCTTTCCGATTCAAGCAGCGGACTGCACCACAATCGCCCGGCTGATTGCTGCTGATGGCGTGGTTGAGGCGAAAGCAGCCGACCAGAATGACTGGGAACCGGCGCAACTCAATACGGCCTTCTGTGCAGGTGCGGTCGTGCGCACCCACAAGGAGAGCCGCGCTGCACTGCGACTGTCCAATGACACCCTGGTGCGGCTCGATGCCAATTCGGCACTGACCCTGACTGAAGTGGAGAAATCGGCCCCTTCCCTGCTGGATCTGATTCGCGGCGCCATCCATTTCATCAGTCGTACCCCGAAACGACTGGACGTCAACACCCCCTATGTCAACGCCTCGATCCAGGGTACCGAGTTCGTGGTCAGGATCGAGAATCAAGCCACGGACGTGACGGTCCTGGAAGGCGTGGTGGTCACCCGCAACGACCAGGGCAGTCTGAGTCTCGCCGCTGACCAAGCATCACGCAGCGCAACCGGGCAGCCCCCGGTGAGGATTGCTGTCGCCAGGCCTTATGACGCCGTGGCCTGGGCACTCTATTATCCGCCGCTGCCGGATCAACCCGGTGCCGCTGATGCCCTAGCCCGATCAGCCATCGAGGCACTGGTTCAGAACCGTACCGAGGAGGCCTCCGGGTTTGCGGAACGTGCAATCCAGGCTGACCCGCAATCCGCTGCGGCCTATATGGCCCGCTCCTACGTGAAACAGGCCCGCTTCGATATCCCTGGTGCTCTGCAGGACAGCCAGACGGCGGCGCAACAGGCACCTCAGAGTGCTCTGGTACTGGCCCGCCTGGCTGAAGTCCAGCTGATGTCCGGTGATCTCGGTGAAGCCCGCAAGATTGCGGATCAGGCCGTCGCCCAGCAACCCGGGTTGCCCCTGGCCCACACCGTTTTGGGCTATGCCTCGCTCAGGGACATCGATCTGAAGCAGGCCAAAAACAGTTTTGAAACCGCACTAGGGCTCGACTCCGAGGCGCCGTTGCCGCATCTGGGCCTGGGGCTGGTAAAGATCCGCCAGGGTCAACTCGCCTCAGGACGGGAATCCATTGAGACTGCGGTACTGCTCGATCCGGGAAACGCCCTGCTGCGCAGCTATCTGGGTAAGGCCTACTACGAGGAGAAGCGGGATCCACTGGCCTATCAACAGTTCTCCATGGCGAAACAGCTCGATCCCAATGATCCGACCGCCTGGTTCTATGAATCCATCCTGCTGCAGGCTGACAACCGTCCTGTGGAGGCGCTGCAGGCACAGCATCAGGCGATTGCACTGAACGACAACCGGGGCGTGTATCGGTCCCGGCAGCTGCTGGATCAGGACGAGGCCGCCCGCCACGCGGCCCTGGGACGCATCTACAGTGATCTGGGATTCGAACAACAGGCGCAAATGCAGGCCACCGATGCCTTGGCACAGGATCCGGGTAACCACTCCGCCCACCGCCTTCTGGCTGACAGTTACCTCGGCCTCACTAACCGGGATTCCGCGCGTCAGAGCGAACTGCTGCAGGCGAAGCTTTCCCAGCCCCTGAGTCTCGACCCGCTGCAGCCTCAATTAGGCAATGCCAATCTGGGACTTCTGGACGGAGCCGGACCGGAAGATCTTGCCTACCAGGAGTACAACCCTCTGTTCACCCGTAACGGTCTGGCACTGCAACTGGACGCTACGCTGGGTGAACATAACACCTGGAGTGATGATGCCATCGTTGCCGGACTCCGTGACCGGTTTGCCTTCAGTTTGGGGCAGTATCATTCTGAGACGGATCTTGCGGACAATCCCTACGACTATGAGCAGGATATGCTGAACGGGTTTGTACAGGTCGCAATCACCGAGGGCACTACCCTGCAGCTTGAGGTCAGTCAGCAGGAAGAGGACAAGGGGGATGCATCGCAACGGCTTTTACCAGAGTTCTCAAACGTCAATCAGGTACATGTCAAGAATGAGGTCACCTCAACTCGGATTGGCCTCAACCAATCCCTCACAAACCATATGACGTTGCTGCTATCGGCAATGAGAAGGGATCAGGATTTTACAAGTACCGACTCCAGTTCACCCTCACCGATTGTACGTACCGACACTGAAAAGGGAATCGATCTTTACGAAACCCAGATTCTGGGTAGCGGCAGTGGACTTGCCTGGTTAGGCGGTATCAGCCATCAATCCCAGGACCTTGAAAGTTCTTTGCAGTTTGATTTCACGGATCCACCATTTTGTCCCTTCCCCAGCTGCACGTTCGATTCGCAGGTCGATCTCAAACAGAGCAGGCTCTACGGTTATACCTACTACGATGCATTTCCCATGCTCTCGATTACAGGTGGCCTCACTCTGCTCAGCGAAGAGAACGAGTACGATGATGATTTGAAGAAAGCTTATCCAAAAATTGGTCTGCAGATTACACCAGATGCAATCAACACCATCAGGATTGCTGCCTTCCGTAACCGGGTCAGTGTCGTGCTGCCCTCACAATACGAAACCCTGGAGCCTACACAAGTCGCAGGCTTCAATCAGTTGTACGATGACATTGACCAAACCGATTCCTGGAACTACGGGTTGTCCTATACCTATAGGCATTCGAATGATCTTCAGTTAGGAGCCACATCCTTGTATCGAGATCTGGATACGAAGATCAATATCGTCGATACGACATCACCCTCTATGGAATCCAGTGTCCAGAGTCTGGAGTACACAGATCGATATGCCAACATCTGGCTCAACTGGACACTCTCGTCACTATGGGCATTCAGCCTGGAATATGACTACAACCGTTACAACCTGGAGTCAGGGATCAAGTCCTCAACTGACAGTGTGTTGGCACCCGACGGTGTTTTGAAGTTGACGACTCACAGAGCACCGGCAACTTTGAGCTTTTTCCATCCTTCCGGGATGATCGCGACCCTCAAGACCACGTATATCGATCAGAAAGGCACTTTTATAGACGCCTTTGGTGTTGATAGTCAGGACGGTGAGGATAGCGGAGTGGTGACGGATATTGCAGTAAGCTACCGTTTACCCAAACGGCTCGGCTCATTTTCACTTGGGGTGAACAATATCTTTGATGAAGACTTGAGATTCGAAGATCGCAATAGCTACGATACTGATGACCCAATCAGCAGCGCATCTCCTTCCTCATTTTCCGGAGAACGAACGATTTTCGGAAAGCTGTCGTTGACGTTTCGTTGATCACTTTTTAATCTCCTCAACCCACAGGCATATGACCATGCACAAATCTCCAAAATCTGTTCCTGTAGATCCCTGCATCAGCAGCAAATCGGCGTTCAATTACGATTTAACCCTGAAACCGGATGGCCGTGTTGTCATCACCGATGAATGCGGTAAAGAAGCGCGCCTATTCTCGGAATCCAATGAAGTACCGCCTATCAAAGAGATCGTCAATACCCGAACCATAACTATCATGGAGACCCGAGGATCTCAATGGATTTACGTCGTACCTCCCGGCAAATGGTATCGGCTGTCATAATCGTTGGGAACGCAGCCAGTTAAGCAGGTTTCGCGCGCCGGTTCCTGTTATTAACCTGGCGACTAAGTATATCTGATATACTCCTCTTCCATGGAAGAGAAAATCGATGCAAGAAAATTACCACGCGAAGTGC
>JBEVVH010000259.1:0-4033 GCA_040507245.1 Candidatus Thiodiazotropha sp. | reverse complement strand
CTTTCCATGTCGAATTGTATTTTGTCTTTCATGTATCATCTCTTTTAGCCTAAGTTTATAGAAATGACACAGAATTCTGAACACTACCTTCGCGCCTGGACGCCGTAACCGGTGCCCCTGCTTGAAGCGCTACGGAACGTTCGTCTTGACGTACGTACTTAAAGGCGTACACTTGGCTGAAAGTTGAACACGCAAGAGGTGTGTCATGACCGGAATCACAGCTACTGAGGCGCGCAGCAACCTCTATCGGTTGATCGACGAGACCGCCGAGTCCCACCAACCAATCATCATCATGGGTAAGCGAAACAAAGCCGTCCTGGTTTCCGAGGAAGACTGGTCTGCAATTCAGGAAACACTTTACCTGCTATCCGTACCGGGTATGCGGGAGTCTATTCGTGAGGGGATGGATACCCCGGTGGGTGAATGCGATGAGGAGTTGGACTGGTGACATGGAAGTTGGTTTACACCAAGCAAGCCCAGAAAGATGCAAAGAAGTTGGCCGCTAGCGGCCTTAAGCAAAAAGCCCAGGAACTGTTAACGCTGATAGCAGAAGATCCGTACTGCAAGCCGCCTCCATTTGAGAAGCTCATAGGAGATCTTGCGGGGGCTTATTCACGCCGAATCAATATTCAGCATCGTTTGGTTTACCAAGTGCATGAGGGCGAGCGAGTGGTGAAGGTTCTCAGGCTCTGGAGTCACTACGAATAATGCATATCCAGACTCTAATTGCCGCCAATTATGTCTCGACATATCGAATGTAGATCAAATCAGAGGCTATGGAAGCGAAGGATGTTCTGCGGAAAATGAATTTCGATCATCGGTTTAAACTAAAAACTACCTAACGAATACATCTGGACCGATCAATACGTCGCTGTGAGCCTCAGTCGGACACTCTGTATTCCTCGCGTGGTTTTGCGATTGTTGCGTGATCAGTCCTCCGGGCTGAGCGCTGAGTTACAGACATCCTCGTTGAGTCACGCATCAGGTCTGCTTCCGCCTGTATTTCCTTACCCAGAACTTCTCCAGCTCCACCAGCCAGAATACACTCGACGTGGTCAGTAATATCATCAACCAGGCGGTGGCATCGATCGCGGCCGTTCCGAAAAGCCCCTGCAAAGGTCTCAGGTAAGTGAAGGCGAGCTGAAACAGCAGAAGCAGGCCCACAGCCGGCAATGCATGCCGGTTACCCAGAAAGGCTCTGATATTGAAGGCCGATGCCTCCAGGTATCGCGCATTGAAGAGGTAGAAGATCTCAAACAGCACCAGGGCGTTGACCGCCACGGTTCTCGCCTGTTCGATCGAGGCATCGCGCGACAGGGACCAGAGGAACAGCGCAAAGGTACCGCTTATCAGAATCGCGGAAACGAAACCGACACGCCAGAGGAACCAGCCGCTGAGAATGTTCTCCCGGCTTGCGCGGGGCTTACGATGCATCAGGTCGCTTTCGCCGGGTTCGAACGCCAGCACCAGCGCCAGTGTCACCGCTGTGATCATGTTAACCCAGAGAATCTGTACCGGCGTGAGCGGAAATTGATGAAAGCCCAACAAGATGGCGCCCAGAATCACCAGGGCCTCGCCGCCGTTGGTCGGCAGTATGAAGAGTATCGCCTTGCGGATATTGTCGTACACCGTCCGCCCCTCTTCGACGGCATGCACGATGGAGGCGAAGTTGTCATCGGCCAGCACCATTTCTGATGCCTCTTTGGCCGCTTCGGTGCCGTTACGACCCATGGCAACCCCCACATCGGCCCGCTTCAGCGCCGGCGCGTCGTTGACGCCGTCACCGGTCATCGCCACCACGGCACCACCGGACTGCAACGCCTGCACCAGGCGTAGTTTGTGCTCCGGTGTTACCCGGGCAAAGACATCGAGCTCCTTGACCCGTGTCGACAGTGCCTGGTCGTCCAGACGGTCGATCTCCATGCCGCTAAGCACCGGCTGTGGGTTGAGCAGGCCGATCTAGGCCGCGATGGCACCCGCCGTGACGGCGTGATCGCCGGTGATCATCTTGACCCGGATCCCAGCTTGCTGGCAGGTGCGCACAGCCGCGACCGATTCGTCCCGGGGCGGATCGATCAAGGCCAGGAGTCCGAGCAGTTGCAGATCCGCCTCCAGATCGTGAAACTGCAACTCCGTTCTGGGTTCGATGTTGGTCAACTGGGCGAGGGCCAGTACCCGGTACCCTTGGGCAGCCAGCGCATCGACCTGCGCCTGCCACCGTGCCTGCTCAAGGCGGACCTTTTTTCCATCCTGCGAATACCAGTGACACATGGCCAGAACCCGCTCAGGCGCCCCTTTGAGCAGAATATAACCCTGCCCTTCATGGTCATGATGAAGCGTGGCCATGAACTGGTGGGCGGCGTCGAACGGAATCAGGTCGGTTCTCGGGATGCGCTTGCGTTCCTCGTCCGGATCGAGTCCCGCTTTAAGCGCCAGCGTGAGCAGGGCCGCCTCCATGGGATCCCCCTGTACATGCCAGCTATGGCCTTGCTGATTCAGGGCAGCATCGTTGCAGAGTACAGCGGCGTGCAGCAGTTGCCAGACCGGATCGCCGGGATGGACGGCATGGCCACTATCCCCATGGGTCAAGCGGCCATGCGGATCGTATCCGACACCGCTGACTTGGAGGCTTAAATCGGGAGTGATGACCTCTTTCACCGTCATCTCGTTGCGCGTCAGGGTGCCGGTCTTGTCGGAGCAGATCACCGCAACCGTCCCCAGGGTCTCGACGGCCGGCAAGCGGCGTATGATGGCGTTGCGAGCCGCCATGCGCTGCACACCGATTGCCAGGGTAATGGTCATGATGGCCGGCAGACCCTCCGGGATCGCCGCGACCGCCAATCCCACCGCGGCCATGAACATCTCGCTTGCCGTGTAGTCACGCAGCAGGACACCAAAGGCGAATCCAAGCAGCGCCAGGAAGAGAATCCCCAACGTCAATTGACGACCGAAGATGTTCAATTGGCGAAGCAGAGGGGTCGTGAGCGCTTCCACTCCCGCCATCAGCTCGCTGATCCGCCCAAGCTCGGTCTGTGTTCCGGTGGCGACCACCACGCCCTGGCCCTGACCGCGTGTAACCAGTGTGCCGGAATAGGCCATGCAGTGCCTGTCGGCCAGGGGGGTGTCGTCGGGTAGCGATTCACAGCGCTTTTCCGACGGCATCGACTCGCCTGTGAGGGCCGCTTCCTCGATCTGCAAGCCTTTGGCGTTAAGCAGACGCAGGTCGGCGGGAACCCGATCACCCGCCTGAATCGGCACGATATCCCCGGGCACCAGATATTCGGCCTCCAGCGGTATCAGACAGCCCTCACGCATGGCGGATGTGCGCAGGGAGAGCATCTTACGAATCGCCTGCAAGGCATCTTCCGCCTTACCCTCCTGAAAAAAGCCAATCAGGGCATTGATGACAACCACGGCAAAAATGACACTGGCGTCAAGCCAGTGCTGTAACAACAGGGTGACCAGACCGGCGAGCAGCAGGATATAGATGAGCCGGTTGTGAAATTGAGAGAGGAAGCGTAATAGCGCCCCTCGGGATTTGGCCTCCGGCAAGCGATTGCGCCCAAACTGCTGCAGGCGCGCATCAGCCTCCAACTGGGTCAAGCCCGCCTCGCTGCTGAGCAGTAACTGCGTCACTTCGACGCCTTCCCGGCTGTGCCACTGTATTGTGGGATCGTAGGTCAGCATGGGTGAAACTCCCGGGGCTGTGAGTGGACCCGCTCTCTTTGAGTATATAACCAGGATCGCAGGCTGGTGATGCGGTTCCTACAGGGTCTGAGCCGAGGAGCTAATCTGCACTGGACTGTCGGGAAATAGCGGCCTCGTATTCTTCAGAAAACACTAAGATAGAATCGATGTCTATACTCGTTTCCACTTGGGAGGCGTATAGGCTGAACCGATATCACAAGGTACGTGATGGTGCTGAGCGGCAAAGCAATGAGTTGAGTAACCATCCCCCGGCAAAGCCGGGGGCTTTCGCTGTGAACCGCTCAAAGCGGTCTATTTAACGGAGCCTATCGGCTCCTTGAGCCCC
>JBEVVH010000258.1:0-4055 GCA_040507245.1 Candidatus Thiodiazotropha sp. | reverse complement strand
CCGGGGCACTAATAGGCTGTCAAAGATCGAATCGATTTTGGTGGACTTGGATGTCCCAAAATCTTTCATGAGATCGAAGACTCGCTTGTCGAATTTCTTTTTCAGCCTGGCAATCTCTCCACTCTGCTGCTGTAACGCTTCCTGAAGTTGCTGATTCTCCTGAGCGGAGAATTGCAAGGCGCCTTGCATCTCTGTGCGTTGATTGCTGAGCTGGGATTCCAGCGCGCTGATCGATTGCTGCTGATTCTGGACGATCGCCTCCTGTTGTGAGAGTTGCTGGCGAAGTTGTTCGAGTTCCGCGCTGTTGTCAGGTGCTGGCACCTGCGTGGTGGTCAGGGTCGGAGTCGGATACTGATCGATCTGCTGACGCAGGCTCAACATCCGGTCCTGGGCTTCGTTGAGCTTCTTGCGTTGGGCAGAAAGCTGTCCCTGGGTTTTCTGTAGTTGCTGGCGCAGCTGTTCGCTTTCCGCCTGCTGTTGTTGGCGTTCCTGCTTCAGCAGGCGCAGTTCGTTACGTTCCGCCTTGGAGATCTCGATGGACGAGGAGAACTGAAGATTGTCCTGTTCCAGTCCGGAGGCTTTGCGGTACCAGTTGAGCGCCTCGGCCAAATCCTTGTTTACCCCGAGACCCTTCTCATAGAGAAAACCGAGATTGATACGGGCCCGGGAGTTACCCTGGTCAGCAGCCTTTTGATACCAGGCGGCGGCAGTCTGGTAATCGGGTTGAATGCCGAGTCCTTTTTCGTAGATTTCACCGACGTAGTTCTGAGCTTCCGGGTCTCCCTGCTGGGCCATTGGAAGCCAGACGTTGAGTGCGGTACGGTAATCTGCCCGATCGAAGGCGACATACTCGCCACCGCGAATTTCACATTCCGTTGCAGAGGTTTTGACGGGGCGTCTCGGGGAGACGTAGGTCATGCTTGAACCGAGTTTGCGTACCTGGCCGGGTAACAGGCAGTCGACGATGAGAAATTTCTCCGGATTACCACCCACTTCAGTCCCGTCGGGCGCCGCAGTGATGGTTTCCTGTGACTGGCAGCCGGCCAACCCAATACTGAGCGTGATCAGGGTTGAGAGGATCAGGGTGATCGGATTGAAACGGTATTTCCAAGTTGTGGCGAATGATGCAAGCATAGTCTGTCCCAAGATTCGTTTCGAATGTTTGTCAGGCGTACTCACTTAGTCCCAGGGTTGATTTCAGTACATTGGGCTCTACCAAGTTTCTGAAATCAGCCCTGGGTCTGAGGTAGCACATTTGAAGAATAGACAAATTGTCAGGTACTGAAAACGCCTTACAATTCCTACTATGACATATTCACGGATTTTGTGCGGTGCAATATTGGTATTGCTGATGGCTTGCAGCAGCCCGAGTATGCGCTTTGACCAGACCGCAGGCGGACTGGGTTTTAGTTTCCAGGACATTCGGGGAACGGGATTCACCCATCGGGTCTATTTCAACCCGGCAAACCGGCACAACGGGATGCTGCATGTCTATCTCGGGGGTGACGGTACGCCCTGGATCGGCGGTGTGGTAGTGGCATCGAATCCGACGCCCAGAAATCCGGTGGGTCTGAGACTGATGGCCATGGACAAGCAGGACAGCCTCTATCTGGGTCGTCCCTGTTACCATGGAAGTGCACGAACACCAGACTGTGATTCCGAGCTTTGGACCTCAGGCCGATACTCGGAAACGGTGGCCCTGAGCATGGCCAGTGTGTTGCGGGAAATCATCGAAACACGGGGATATCAAAAACTGGTGTTCATCGGTTTCAGTGGCGGTGGCACCCTGGCAATGATACTCGCCGAGCGTTTTTCACAGACCCGCCAGGTGGTGACTCTGGCCGGCAACCTGGATATCGAGGCCTGGGTGGAGCTGCATCATTACGATGCACTCAGGGGATCGCTCAATCCCCGCGCCTTGCCTCCCCTGGATGAGGAGATTCAGCAATATCATCTGGCAGGAGGACGGGATACGAACATCCCCCCCGAGCTGATCGAACGGGCGATTGCCGGGCAACCCCAGGCCCAGTTTCTGCGCTTTGACGGGTTCATCCACGGCTGCTGCTGGGAGACGGTCTGGGATGAGGTGCTGCAGTGTGTGCAGACGGGCTGTGACTGGCATGCGGAACACCGTTCAGCGGAATCCGCTGCCGGGCAATGATCACGGGCTCTTCATCGCTGTTCTCCTCAGACCTGATATCACCGGTTTCGCCCTCCTGGGCGAGTTACTTTTCCTCGTTCCCACGCTTGAGCATCACCCCGTAGCCTGGGTGAAACGAAGTGGAACCCGGGAACCGGCAGAATTCGAAGCACTGCAGGCGCCACAAGTTCCCGCAGAAGCGGGAATGGGCTTGAACTATAATTTGAACGGGCTGGTTAGCACGCTTTGCATCATAGCTGTACCAGGATGACAGCCTCATCCAAAGGACACAGGAACCGGTCCTCGCCGGATTCCCGATACCGCAATCACTTCACAGGTAAGCGGCCATGATCCACTCCCAGTACAAACAACAGGTCGGTGCGCCCGATCCTCAACTCAAGACCTCTCCGATTCTCGATGACGAGGATCTCGCGGATTAGTCCTGGGATGCGGAGGAGGGTGACGGAGCGTGTTATTTCAATGACCGCACCTATTCCCTAGGTGACTACGTGTGCAGCGGCGATGAGCGCCTGCGATGCGAAAACCAGGGTGTTTGGGTGCGCGAAGGCAGCTGTAATTCCAAGGGTTGATCCGAACCCGCCGGCAGGTGGGGCTAACGGGTATCCCCCATTCAGCGGATGTAAGCCTCGGTCGCGTAGCGGCGCATCATGCGCAGACTGTTGAAGTAAGAGGCGTTCTTGCTGATCGCGCCTTTCATGATCCGGATCCAACCGGTCCGGTCGTCGTGGTACAGGGGCAGCACCCGTTCGCCCAGTTTCCGGTACAGCGAGTCCGCATCCGCCCGGTCCAGATCCGGAATCTCAGGGGTGCCGATGGCCCAGCCGGTGACATCTTCGATACAACCCTCCACCCACCAGCCATCGACGATACTCAGGTTGGGAACCCCGTTGAGTGCCGCCTTCATGCCGCTGGTTCCGGAGGCCTCAAGGGGGCGCTTGGGTGTGTTGAGCCACAGGTCCGAGCCGGACACCATGAGCAGTGCCTGGGCCATGTCGTAGTTTGGCAGATAGGCCCAGCGGCAGTGGGTGCCGGCTGAGTTGCAGATCCTGAACAGGGACTGCAGCAGCTCCTTGCCGGGTTCGTCGCGGGGATGCGCCTTGCCCGCCATGATTAGTTGAAATGGGTGTTTTTCCGCAATCTCCCAAAGTCTCTGGGGATCGTGGAACAGCAGATAAGATCGTTTGTAGGCAGTGATGCGACGTGCAAAACCGATGATCGGCTGATCCGGATCGAAATGTGTGCCGCAGCGCAGGTTCACGTGTTCGATCAGCAACCGTTTGGCTTCACGATGTGCCTCCCAGATCTCATCGTCCGGTATCTGATCCGCGCGCACCAGCAGTTCCGGCTCATGGCGCCAGTTGGGCAGATGGTGATCATAGAGATGCTGCAGGCTGGGAGCGGCCCAGGTGCGGGGGTGTATGCCGTTGGTCACTGCATGCACACGGTAACCCGGGTAGAGCCTGCGGGAGATCTCCGCATGGGATTTGGCCACGCCGTTGACATAGCCACTCAGGGAGAGGGCCAGCTGAGTCATGTTGAGGTGTTCCTCACCGGCCAGGCTGCGTACCACGGACAGGTCGAGATAGTCCCCCAGCAGTCGTTCCACCTGCGCATAGTCGAACTGGTCATGTCCTGATTCCACCGGGGTGTGGGTGGTGAACAGACACAGATCCCTGACCCGCGCGATGTCATAGGAGAGATCCGGTACGGCGTGATTACGACGGCTGCGCGGCGACTCCCAGAGCAGTTCCAGGGCCAGCAGGGCGGAGTGGCCTTCGTTCATGTGATAGGTGTTGATTTCAAAGCCTAGACACAAATAGGAGACCCCCCAGCTCTGCTGGGGAGGCATTCACAGTTTGACAGATACGGGAATCTCACAGTAACTCCCAAGCGT
>JBEVVH010000257.1:0-4061 GCA_040507245.1 Candidatus Thiodiazotropha sp. | reverse complement strand
GGCGCCTACGGCTCGTCGGGTTTCCAGTATCGCCTCGCGACTACCGGGGACTACCAGCCTTCGCTTCGCTTTCCCTGGCTGGCAGCGCCGGACAGATAGATGGCCTCGATGCCCGCTTTGGCCTGCTGCATGGCCTGACCGCCGGTAATCGCGCCCATGCAGTTCACATAGCCTTTCTTCGCCTCACCGTGAACCAGATTCCACAGTTTCTCCGCGCCCCGCTGGGCGTAGGTGTATTCAGGCTGAACCGAACCGCGCAGACGTACCACGTCTTCCGCGGAGTAACCACGCTGCACATCGGTCCAACGGGGGTTTTCTGCCCAATCCCGGTTCAGGGCGTCGATCTGTTGTTGTCTTGTCATCATCTTCTCCGTCTCTTTGTGGTATGACTCAGTTGAGCGCTTCGTAAGCAGGCAGTGTCAGGAAGGTCTCGAACTCATCGTTGGCCACGATCTGCCTAAGTAATTCCGCAGCCTGCTCGTAGTGGCCCGTTTCATAGGCCAGTTCGCCGACCTCTTTGCGAATCAGGGCGAGTTCGTCCGCAAGCATCTGGTCGAACAGCCGGTAGGTCACCTTGACTCCGGTGTCGAACACCCCTTTGGGGTAGCGAATCCATTGCCAGATCTGGGAACGGGCGATCTCAGCCGTGGCGGCATCCTCCATCAGGTGGTGGATCGGCACCGCACCCCGGCCACCCAACCAGGCGGCCATGTATCTCACCGCGGCACTGATGTTGTTGTTGAGTCCGGTTTGCGTGATCTCGCCCTGGGGAACCTCCAGCAGATCGCTGGGACGAATCTTCAGGTCGGGATCGATGCGGTGCTGTTGGTGGGGATTCGGCATGTAGCGATCGAAAACCGACAACGCCACCGGAACCAGACCGGGATGGGCCACCCAGGTGCCGTCATGGCCGTCCCGTGCTTCCCGCTCCTTGTCCAGCCGCACCTTCTCCTTCGCCTCGGCATCCGCCTGGGGGTCGTCACGGATCGGTATCTGCGCCGCCATGCCACCCATGGCATGGGCGCCACGCCGATGGCAGGTGTTGATCAGCAGCTTCGAATAGGCATGCAGGAAAGGCACGTTCATGGTGACCTGACTGCGATCGGGCAGTACATACCCGGGGTCGGCATGGAAACTTTTGATGAAGCTGAAGATGTAATCCCAGCGGCCGCAATTGAGGCCGCAGATCGAGTCCCGCAGCTCGTACAGGATCTCTTCCATTTCGAAGGCAGCGGTGATGGTCTCGATCAGCACCGTGCACCGGATGGTGCCCTGGGCAAGCCCCAGCTGTTCTTCCGCCCATACGAACACCTCACGCCACAACCGCGCCTCGTGGTAACTCTCCATCTTTGGCAAATAGAAGTAGGGACCGCTACCGAGTTCCAGCAGCGAGCGGGCGTTATGGAACAGGTACAAACCGAAGTCGAACAGGGATGCAGAGACCCTCTGCCCATCGACCAGCATGTGCTTCTCTTCGAGGTGCCAGCCCCTGGGACGTACGATCAGGGTCGCCAAATTATCATTGAGCCTGTACTCCTTACCCTCTGGCGAGGTGTAGGTCAGGCTGCGATTGACCGCCTCGCGCAGGTTGATCTGACCTTCCACTGTGGCTACCCAGTCCGGGGAATGAGCGTCCTCCAGGTCCGCCATGAAGCAGCGGGCACCGGAATTCAGGGCGTTGATGAGCATCTTGCGATCCACCGGGCCGGTAATTTCCACCCGGCGGTCCTGAAGATCCGCGGGTGCCGGACGAACTCGCCATTCGGATTGCCGGATGCCGGTGGTCTCTTCCAGAAAGCGGGGTTTCTCACCGGCATTGAAACGCTGCTGACGTTTTTCACGCTGTTCCAGAAGTTCGCGCCGCAGTGCGCCGAACTGTCGTTCCATTTCTGCCACGAAATGCAAGGCTTCCTGGGTCAGCACCGAATGGAACTCCGGCTGCATGGAGCCGGTGATTCGAACCTCCTGCGCGGGATGACGCAGGCTCGATGACGTATTGGACATGGTCGTCTATCTCCTCAATCTTTTGATCTGTCGCACCTCACGGGTGCAACTCCAGAGGTGTGGCCTTGGTGCTGCCTTGCTTTGAGGCAGACTGTTTTTTTGTGCACTGCGTTAAAGCATAGTGAAAAGATCAAGAATTTTTTCTAAAAAATATCAATAGATAGATTTGATAAAAAAATAGTGCAGTGCAGAAAAATCAGCTAAACCTTACTAAACAGATCAGGTTTTTCCTTCAACCAGAGACCTTTGTGCCCCAAAATGATGCATTTACTTCAGCAACAGCCCCTCTACCCCATGCCTTCAAGACCTGAGCATCCCGCGCTCTCACAGAATCGGGAGGTGGCCGATGCAGGTTGAGAAGGCAAGACAGATCGCCCAATCGATCCTGACCGGATTCGAACGACATTTTTCGTTTTTTCAGGAGATCAGCAGCTCGGCTAGACAACGCTTCGAGCTGGCAGATTGGCGTGCGGTCCGGGAGGCATCCGCCAAACGGGTCAACTTTTACGACCTGCGGGTCAAGGAGGCGATACAGAAGCTCAAGGGGAATTTTGACATTGCGACCCTGGACGAGAACCTCTGGCAACGAGTCAAGCAGATCTACGCTGAATTGCTGAAGACCCACAGCCGTCCGGAACTCGCCGAAACCTTTTATAACTCAGTGTTCTGCCGGCTATTCGACCGGCGCTACTACGACAATGACAAGATCTTCATCGAGTCCGAGGTGGACCGAATGGAGATGGCGCGTCGCTACCGGGTGTACATGTCCTTCCACGTGGCCGACAGCGGGCTCAAAGGCTGCATCTGGGATATGCTTTCGGCGTTTTACTTCTCTCTACCCTACGAGGACATTCAGCAGGATTGTCAGCGGGTCACCGAGTCCCTGTTACAGCAGTGTCGATTCGAAAGTCTGCCCGAGGATCTTCGATTCGACCTGCTCGAGTCCCCTTTCTACCGCAACAAGGCGGCCTACCTGATCGGAAGGATGGTTTACGGCGATCAGACAAGACCGTTCATCATTCCGCTGATCAACAACGAACAAGGCGCGCTCTTCGTCGATACCCTGCTGGTGCGTTCGCGGGAAGTTGAAGCCGTTTTCAGCTTCGCGCGAGCCTATTTTATGGCCAAGACACCGGTACCGGCCGCCACGGTGACTTTCCTGCAGAGCATCATGCCCTACAAGACCCTGTCGGAACTGTACATGAGCATCGGCCTGCACAAGCAGGCAAAGAACGAATTCTACCGGGATCTGTTGGAGCATCTGCAGGAAAGCGACGACCAGTTCGTCACCGCTCCCGGCACCCCGGGACTGGTCATGGAGGTGTTTACCCTGCCCTCCTTCCCCTATGTGTTCAAAGTGATCCGGGATCATTTTCCGCCACAGAAAGAAGTCACTCACGACCTGATCAAGGAACGCTACCTGCAGGTTAAAAAACACGACCGTATCGGGCGCATGGCCGACACTCTGGAGTTCGCAGATGTCGCACTGCCCCTGGAGCGAATCGAGCCATCACTGCTGGCATCGATTCAACGCAGCATCCCCTCTCAACTGGAAATTGACGGTGATCACCTGGTGATTCGGCATCTCTATATCGAACGGCGCATGACCCCGCTGAACGTCTATCTTCAGGAGTGCAGCGAGACCGAAACCTGGGAAATTCTCGATGACTGGGGCCTGGCATTGAAACAGTTGATGGGCGTGAACATCTTTCCTGGAGACCGGCTGTTTAAAAACTTTGGAGTCAACTGCCAACACAAAGTGGTGTTCTACGACTACGATGAGATCTCCTATCTCACTGAGTGCAATTTTCGCCGTATACCACCGCCACGCAGTTCTCTGGACCTTTTTCGAGACGAACCCTGGTACAGCGTCGGCCCGCGTGATGTGTTTCCCGAAGAGTTCATCACCTTCGTGGCCACGGACCCCAAGTTGCGACAGATTCTCAAGAAACTTCATCCTGATCTGTTTCAAGCGAGTCTTCGATCTCATGAAAGATTTTGGGACATCCAAGTCCACCAAAATCGATTCGATCTTTGACAGCCTATTAGTGCCCCGG
>JBEVVH010000256.1:0-4081 GCA_040507245.1 Candidatus Thiodiazotropha sp. | reverse complement strand
GTTAGTGTTCGTGCATCAATTTTTTCCATCCGGGAATAATACGTGATATCCGTTAAAATATCTCCCTATTATTGAGCCGAGTTAATATCATCTGCGGATCGATGAGGGCGACCGGGTCATACTCGCGACCGACGGGGTCACCGAAGCACGCAATGCCCATGGTGAACTGTTTGGTCAGTCGCGTTATCTCGACATCATCCAGCAGGCTCTCGACGACCGTTACATAATCGACCGACTCTCCGTGGAGCTGGAATCCTTCTGTAATCAGCCCCCCCAGGACGATGACATCAGTGTGGTCGAAGTTCCGTTGGTACGCGAGCTGTTTCCCGCCTGGGGCCGACATACACTGCCGGGTGAAATACCCCAGGATCTCCCCGATTCCTACCGGGTGCTGGAACACCGCAACTGTATCGAGTTTCAATACACACTGTACGGCTCCCAGCTCAGACAGGCAGACCCGATTCCTGTACTGATCAACTCAATCCAGGAAACTGCCGGACTGCATGAACACAGACGGCCCCTGTTCACAATTCTCACGGAACTCTATATCAATGCCTTGGATCACGGTGTACTGCGGCTCGATTCCGACCTGAAACAGGGTGAGGACGGTTTCACCAACTATTTTCAACAACGTGAACAGCGACTGAATGACCTGACCCAGGGAAGGATCCATCTCAAACTGGGTATTCACAGTCAGTCTGATGGGGGTTTCATTCTGATCACTGTTGAAGACAGTGGTCAGGGATTCGATTATCAGAATTTCAAACGTGACCTGGCCGATGAACAGCTCTACAGCGGCAGAGGGCTGTTACTGGTGGAATCCCTCAGCAAACAGCTGCGCTTCCATGATCCGGGCAACAAGGTGGAAGTGCTTTACGTGTGGAAAAATCCTAAGTAAAGGCATAGTAATTCACTGTGGCACCTCTCCCCTATCAGGTTAGGATCTGATACCCTTTCGTTTGTCGTGAAACGAACTCAGGCTTCGCCAATACTGGTCTACAAGGCGTTTCCGCTACTGCCCCGATCACCTGACTCCACTCCTAGGGAAAGATGGCCAAAACACTCATCATCGACAAGTCGGATAAAACCCGTACGCCTTTCCTGAGAGGCATACTTACGCGATCCCTGACCGATGCCGGCCTTTCCTTTGAAACCGCCTACCAACTCTCATCCGAGATTCGTCAGCAAATCGGCGGCAAGGAGGAAGTCACCACCACGGAACTGCGCAATCTGGTGACCAAGCGACTGGGGCAGATGTCTCAGCACGAAGTGGCCGCCAACTATGAAAGCCACACCCCTTCAACCATCGAGATTCAGGTGACGGGCCGCAAGGGTGCTACTTCACCCTTCTCGCTCCTGGAGCATCGACAGACGCTTGAGTCCACCGGACTGAGCAGTGACAAAGCGGCTCTCATCTCCCAGTCGGTTTTTCTGGAACTGCTGGAGTCCCGGAAGGAAGGAGTGACAACACACAGGATCGGCAGGCTGACCTACGAAAAACTCAAACAACGTTACGGCAAGGAAGCGGCCCGCAACTACCTGGTCTGGATCGACCATAAACATTCGAAACGGCCACTGATCCTGTTGATTGGCGGCACCACCGGCTGCGGCAAAAGCACCATCGCCACAGAGGTTGCGCATCGACTGAGCATTATCCGCACCCAGTCCACTGACATGTTGCGGGAAGTGATGCGAATGATGATTCCCGAGCGCCTGCTGCCTGGCCTGCACACCTCCTCATTCAATGCCTGGAGCAAGATCCCCGGGCAGAAGCTGACCAATGTACCAAAAGAGGAGTTGATGATTCAGGGTTACCTGTATCAGACAGAACTGGTATCTGTACCTTGCGAAGCGGTGGTGCAGCGTGCTCTCAAAGAACGGGTGTCCCTGATCCTGGAAGGCGTGCATGTTTCACCGGCCCTGTTTCAGCGGTTCAGTCAATCGGACGACGCAGTCATCGTGCCGATCATGCTCGCGGTGCTCAAGCAGGACAAGCTCAAACACCACCTGAAAGACCGGGGCATCTCCGCACCTGCGCGCAGCAGTCAGAGTCACTACATGTCCCACTTTGATTCCATATGGCTGCTGCAGACCCATTTGCTCTCAGTAGCCGATGACCATTCGGTTCCGATCATCTCCAATGACTTGAAGGACGTCGCAACGGACAGTGTGATGCGTTCGATCATAGAGGTGCTGGGAAAACGTTTTCATGGCCAGCTCGATGATGTCTTTCGCCCTGACTAGGAACAGCTTACGTGTTTAAAACCTACAAAGGCCTGATGATCATTCTGGATGGATTGGGTGACCGGGGTATCCCCGCCTTCGGTGGCAAGACCCCCCTTGAAGTGGCTGATACACCGAATATGGACCGACTGGCGCAAGCGGGCCAATGCGGCCTGGTCGATCCATTGCTGCCCGGACTACCGGTTGGCACCCACACGGGCATTGCTCTCCTGTTCGGGCTTAGCCGAAAACAGACACTGAAACTGGCTCGGGGCCCTGTGGAGGCCTGTGGAGTTGGTTTGACATCGGATCGAGACGCCCTCTATTTTCGCTGTAATTTTGCGACATTGGAAAAAGGTGATGGCGATTACAGGATCATCGATCGGCGAGCCGGTCGTATCAACCTCGGGACCGACCTGCTTGCGGCCGCGATCAGGCGGATCGATCTGGGGGATGGTATCGTCGCCAGTCTCCACCCCGCCACCCAGCACCGGGTGGTGTTGCAACTCCAGGGAAAGGGATTATCACCTAAAATCAGAAACACCGATCCAGGCAACCACTACCACACTCTGGGGTTACTGCCCTGCCTGCCTGACGACCCGCACAACCGTAAAGCGGCACGCACCGCAGCTGCGATAAATCGACTCATCGATCAGGTCTATGAACGACTTGATGGACACGAGATCAATTGTCAGCGTCGGGAACAAGGGCTACCGCCCGCCAATGGCATCCTCTGCCGGAGTCCCGGCAGGTTGCCGAAGATCAAACCGCTGCCGAAATATCTCAAGCTGAAAGGGGCGGTCGTTTCCGGAGAGCGCACCGTGCTGGGTCTGGGAAAACTCATGGGCTACCGCGTCTACGACAATCCTGCTTTCCGGGCCGACAAGTCCACGGATCTGACCACCAAGATCAAGGTCACGGAACAGGCCCTGGCCGAACACGATCTGGTGTTCCTGCATATCAAGGCCACCGATCTGTTTTCCCATGATCTCGATCCCGCCGGTAAACGGGAAATGCTGATGCGTATCGACGACGCCATCGCACCTCTGATCAATGATGACCGGGTCATAGCCATCACTGCGGATCACTCCACCGACAGCAACACCGGACGTCATACCGGGGACCCGGTTCCCAGCCTGATCTACAATCCGCATGGTCGAGTCGACCGTTGTGAAAGTTTTTCGGAACAGGCATGCATTTCTGGTGGCCTTGGCCGCATCGGCAGTCGTGAATTGCTCCTTACTCTGCTCGACCAGATGAACAGTCTCGAGAATTACCGCTCCCGGGACCGTAACTTCATGTTTTGATGCCAGAAAATGGTACCTGTCGAATCATCATCGAATCAGCCAAGCATCTTCGCAGAAGGCGTCCAAACGCATTGTCGTGAACAACGACCAAATCATCCTGGCAATCCGTGAACGTCGGAACGAATCAAACCCTGGGCAATCCAGGGCCTCTCAACACGAATCCAATATGCCCTGCTGTGGCTGATTTTGCGCCCGGCAAGGCAGAATGAATGTGGTGAAGCCCAGCTGCATGTGCGAATGGTAGCGCCGCTGGACGCAAGATCAGTCCCAGTCCTCCTATGAAATTTCAAAAAGGAGGTTGGACCTGAAAAAACCTCAAGACCCGTTGCTCGTCGCTCATTTGGAACAACCAAACGGCTCTCCTCGCGCCTTGATGGACGCTTTTTCAGGTCCAACAGAGCATACAGGATTCGTGTTATTAACCCGGCACCTAAATATGCCATGTTCAGGGCTACAAGCGTGCCCTTGATCAAGGCGTGACTCGCAGGCAATGGCCGCCCCATTGTCAAGAGTCGCAACGCAGAGCAAGGGTTTGCTTGTAGCCCCAATCA
>JBEVVH010000255.1:0-4120 GCA_040507245.1 Candidatus Thiodiazotropha sp. | reverse complement strand
AAAAAAACATGCTTTGCCAAATCCACGCCAATTGTCATAACATTTTTCATGGTCTCTTCCTCTTCTCATTTTGATTGACCGCAACTTCAATTATGGCGCATTACGACGCCGTTCGTGAGAGGGGAGGAGACCATTACATCGGGCTACGGGGCGTCGATTTGAGGTTTAAGCCGGGTGGCGGCAGCCCCTCGTTCCCACGCTCTGCGTGGGAACGCATACCGAGCTTCGGCGCACTCAACATGCCTGGGCGGCCCCTCTCCCGCTAGGGTAGAGGGAGAGTGCCTGGTGAGTTAGGTCTTGCTCTTGGCTGCATCCGATTCTGATAGATCCCGGGTTACGCGCTGCTCCGCCCGAGCTACGGGGCGATGGTAGGGATCAGGCCGGGGGGCGGTAGTCGGGGGGCAACTCGGCGCCTTCGCCGAAGAAGAACTGCTCCATCTGCTCTTCAAGGAATTTTCTCGCCTGGGGATTGACCGGGCTGAGGCGGTTCTCATTGATCAGCATGGTCTGGTGCTTGAGCCACTCCTGCCAGGCCTCCTTGGAGACGTTTTCGAAAATGCGCTTACCCAGTTCCCCGGGATAAGGCACTCGCTCCAGCCCCTCGGCTTCACGTTTCAGACGGACACACTGCACGGTACGGCTCATTTTGCCTCTCCTCTGGTCATTTTCTCAGGTTTTCCCGGCATCGATTTCCCGCAGGATCTGCGAGACCGGTGCGGCCAGGCCGCGATCGTCGGGTTGCTCCAGGTTATACCAAACCCGCAGACCCGCATCCATGAGGCGCTGCGCAGGGTTTTTCACCCGCAGCACCAACGGGGTGATCTCCAGGTGGAAATGGCTGAAGCTGTGACGCCGGGTTTCGAGCTGCCGCTCCAGGGTTGCCTTGCTACCCAGGGCCTGCTCGCACCATTTGGCGGCCTCATGCGCCTCATCGCATTCGGGAAAGCCCCATAACCCGCCCCAGATCCCCACCGGGGGACGCTGTTCCAGCAAAACGCGCCCCTGGCTGTCCTGAAGCACCAGAAAATGGGTGCTGCGCACCGGGCGCGCCTTTCTAGGCTTGGGCATCGGGTAACGTTCGGTTTCGCCCTGAGCATGGGCGCGGCAATCCACATTCAGAGGACAACAATCGCAGGCCGGTTGTGTGCGGGTGCAGACCAGAGCGCCCAGATCCATCATCGCCTGATTGTAGTCCGCAGTGCGCTGCCGGGGAGTCAGGGTCTCGCTGTATTCCCAGAGCCGGCGCTGCACCGCACTCTGCCCCGGCCAGCCCTCTACCGCGAAGTAACGCGCCAGCACCCGCTTTACATTACCGTCGAGAATCGGCGCAACCCCCCCAAATCCCAGGGAACGGATCGCCCCGGCGGTGGAGCGGCCGATACCCGGAAGGGCCTGCAGGGCATCCAGGTCGTCCGGCAGGAGGCCTTGATGCTCCAACATCACCTGCTGGGCGCATCGGTGCAGATTGCGGGCGCGGGCATAGTAACCAAGACCGGACCAGAGGTGTAGGACCCGGTCCTGGGGTGCCTGCGCCAGGGAGGACAGGTCCGGAAAGGCAGCCATGAAACGCTCGAAATAATCGATCACCGTGCCGACCTGGGTCTGTTGCAGCATGATCTCGGAAACCCATACCCGGTAGGGGTTGCGGGGCTGCTGCCAGGGGAGATTCTTGCGACCATGCCGGTCAAACCAGTCGAGTACCCGATCGGAAAAACCGCTCGCGCCAAGGGGCATGTCATCGCCCAGCTGGGGCGACCGGCTCGGGGCCTTCACGGATTACCTGACTGCAGCACGGCTCAGAAGATTTTCTTCAGCTTGTCCTTGAGCTGATTCTGCAGGTCTTCCGGCAACTTTTCCTCAAGCTTGTCGCTGACCGCTTCGTCGACCTTCTCATTGTATTTTTCACGCAACTTGGCCTTCTGCTGATCCTCGAGAATCTTCGCCAGCTGGATGGAAAACTCGGGATCGTTCCAGTTGCCGCTGATCTTCACCGGAATCGGGATGCCCTTCAGATCCTCCAACGCTTCGCCATCCTGACCCGTTGAGGTGTTCACGATTACCGGGCGAATCTCGTACTTGAGGCGCTCCTCCAGCAGGTAGGCCTTGCCGCTGCCCTCGACCCGGATGTAGGGGGACTTGGCCAGCAGGCTTTGATTGTTGACCACCCCGTTTTCGATCACCGCGTTGCCGGTCAATTCGGAAAAGTCGGTCTGTTCAGGTTCGTCCAGGGTCACCACATTTTCGCCTTTGAGCTTGGCCTTGGTATCGCGGATCATCTTCGCCAGATTGAAGCCCTTCACCGCGCCATCCCGGAAATCGAATTTCACATTGCCGTTGAGGAAGCGCTTGAACTGGGTGACCGTGTTGCCTTCGGTGGTCAAATTCATGTCCAGATTGCCACTGCCCAGCAAGGTGTCCTTGCCGGTCAGATCCATCAGCAGGGGTCCGGACAGGATACGGGATGCGGCCTCGTTGATCTTCAGCTTCGGCTTCTCGCCTTTAACATCCACCTGTACATCACCCTTCAGCAGGCCATCGTAGAAACGCCCGATCTCGTGATCCAGGTTGATTTTGCCATCGCGGCCGCGCAGCTTGAGCAGGATCGCCTTGGCGTGCAGCTTGTTGATGGTCAGGTCCTCGACCCGCACGGTGCCGTCGAAGCGCAATTTTCGCAGAGTCTCCACCGGCAGCAGCGGCTCTTCCTTGGCGGTGCCGCCCTGGGCCGGTTTGCGGGGTGTCGGTGCATTGCCCTCCTGGGTCGGCGGCAGATAACGATCGAGATCGATCTGATCCAGATCCAGGTTGAACAGGTAGCTCGGATCAGCGAAATCGACGATCTCCAACTCACCTTTCAGGATCGACTGGTCAAGCTTGACCAACAGATCCTGCAACTTGACCTGACCGTCGTTGCCATTGAACGAGGTGGCAACGTGCAGGCTCTCCAGGACATTTTCATCCGCCGTCTCAGGAACCGCGATACCGAACTGTTTCATCCAGTCTTTGGGATTGAACTCGGCCAGCCGTAGGCTGCCCTTGAAGCTGGGCTTGGTCTGGATATCCACCGCCCCCATGTTCCCGGTGAGCAGCAGTTTGCCCGATTTGACCTCCAGATTCTGCACGTCCAGGCTGTTCTCCTTGAGACTCATCCGCACATCAGCGAGTAACTCGGCCTTGACGCCCTTTTCCGGAAGGCCTTCGCCCTGGGCATTGACTTGCAGCGCAAGTTTCTCGAGTTTCAGGAATTCCTCATCAGGATCCACCATCAGCGAGGTAGTGAGGGAGAGATCACTGCTCATGCGGGGTTGCGCACTTGTGAAGGAGAGACCGAAATTCAGATCCACCGGCTGCTTGGGCGCCACCTCGCCGGTCTCGAGCTGAATGTTGCTGATCTCATAATGGTTGCCGGTGCTCTGATCGTCCCAGACCAGGTTTGCGTCCGACACGTTGAGGCCCCCGACCGTGAAGGCCAGAACGCCCATCTCCCCATCTTTCCGGGTCTCAACTTTCGGGCCTTCGGATTTCTTTTCAGAGGTGGATTTTCCGCCCAGATCGTCCCAGTTGGTGGTGCCGTTCTTAGCCTTGGCCAGGTACAGGCTGACTCCTTCAATCTGCACCGTGTCCACTTCCAGGATCTGTTTGAACAACAGGGGCAACAGATTGACCCCGACCTGAGCATGCTGAATGGTGGCGAAATTGGTTTCCTTGAACCCCGGTGCGTTGCTCAGAGTCAGGCCATTGAGTTCCAGGGCCAGACGGGGGAACACTGAAAGGCCGATATCCCCCGTGATACCGAGATCCCGGCCGGTCGCCTTTTTCACTTCCGAGATAATGCGCGCCTTGTGATCATTGGGATCGACAAACATCGGCACCAGAATGATGGCTGCAATGATCACCACCACCAGCATACCGACCAGCCACGCAAGCACTTTGAGGGCTTTACCCATCCTCTGCTCCTTATTCTTCACGATCAGGATCGTGCTTTATTCTCCACCTACTCCCCGCCCCGTAGCGGTCCCGTCTGGCTGTTTCAGAGTAACCATCCCCCGGCAAAGCCGGGGGCTTTCGCTGTGAACCGCTCAAAGCGCTCTATTTAACGGAGCCTATCGGCTCCTTGAGCCCC